>DATCUC010000001.1:0-7489 GCA_036567625.1 Anaerolineaceae bacterium
CTCTCGGGCGGTATCCCGCTGAACCTGCCGGTTGTGCAAGAGGCGGCGCGGCGCGGCATTCCGCTTTCGAATGACTCGCAGATCTTCATGGAAATCGTGCCCTGCCCGGTGGTTGGCATCACCGGGTCAGCCGGGAAGACAACTACCACCACGCTGGTTGGGCGCATGGCCCAGGCGGCGGTCATCGCGCCGCAGCGCGCGTGGATTGGCGGCAATATTGGCCTGCCGTTGATCGACTTTGTCGATCAGATGGCTGCGGATGATATCTGCATCGTCGAATTCTCCAGCTTCCAGTTGGAGCAGATGACCATTTCGCCCCAGGTAAGCGCGGTCTTAAATGTTACCCCAAACCACCTGGACCGGCACGGTACGATGGAAGCCTACACCGCCGCCAAGGCACGCATCCTGGCCTTCCAAAATGAGCAAAATGTGGCTGTGCTGGGCCGTGATGACCCCGGCTCGTGGAACCTGCGCGAGATGGTGCGCGGCGGGCTGGTCAGCTTTGGGCTGCATCACCCGGCGGAAGGCGATGCGGGCACATTTCTTGCAGGCAACAGCCTGTGCCTGGAAACCGGGGAAATGATGACCGAACTGATGCCGCGAGAAATGATCGAGCTGCGCGGGCAGCATAACCTGCTCAACGTTCTGGCTGCCTGCGCGGTGGGACACGCCGCGGGCTTCTCGATCGATGCCATGCAGGCGGCGGTGAGCGGTTTCCGCGGCGTGCCGCACCGGTTGGAGTTCGTGCGTGAGTGGCACGGCGCGGCCTGGTACAACGACTCGATTGCCACTGCCCCCGAACGCACCATCGCCGCGATCCGCTCGTTTGATGAACCCCTGGTGCTGCTGCTGGGCGGGCGCGATAAAAACCTGCCCTGGGGAGACCTGGCGGCGCTGGTACACGAACGCGTCGATCACCTGGTGGTGTTTGGCGAGGCCGCGGAGAAGATCGCCGCGGCAGTTGGCGCAGCACAGCCGGGCCGGCGGCCGTACACCCTGGCGCGCGCTGCCGGTTTGCACCAGGCAATTCAGGCCGCGGCGGAAGTAGTCGAACCGGGCGACGTGGTGCTGCTCTCGCCAGGCGGCACAAGTTTTGACGAGTTTATCGATTTTGAACAGCGTGGGGAGCGCTACCGACAATGGCTGAACGATCTTTCGTAAAACCTAATGCTTCTTTCAACGCTAAGGCCCAGCGCCCGCTGCATGTGCGCTTTGACCTGCCGCTGCTGCTCACCGTAGTTACGCTGACGCTCTTTGGCTTGCTGATGGTCTACTCGGCGAGCTGGAAATTTTCGATGGATATGGATAAAGCGCCCACTTACATGCTTGGCCGGCAAATCATTTGGGTATTTATTGGCACTGTGGCGGCGGTGGTCCTCAGCTTTATTGACTACCACCGCTATCAGCGCTTCCTGCTGCCGATGATGGGCTTTACTGCGCTGCTGCTGGTCGCCGTGCTGTTGATCCGCGACACCCGCCTGGGCGCGGACCGCTCGATTGTTGAAGGTTCGATTCGCCCATCCGAACTGGCCAAGTTTGCCGTGATCGTTTACCTGTCCTTCTGGCTGTACTCCAAGCGCGAAGTGATCAATTCGTTCACCTTTGGCCTGATCCCGATGACGCTGATCCTGGGCGGAACGGCGGCCCTGGTGCTGGGCCAGCCGGACCTGAGCGCGGCGCTGTCGATCATCGCCCTGGGCGGCGTGCTGTACTTCCTGGCGGGCGGCGAATGGCGCACGATTGTTCCCGTGCTGACCGTGATCGTGGGCGTAGGCCTGCTGCTGGTCTTCGCCTTCCCCACCGGCCGCGCGCGCCTGATCGACTACTGGAACGGTCTGCAAGACCCCACCAACGCCTCGTACCATGTACAGCGCGCGCTGGAAGCGGTGGTCAACGGCGGATTGTTTGGGGTAGGCATTGGCCGCGCCACGAGTAAATTTACCGGTCTGCCGGTGGCTCCCACCGACAGCATTTTCGCCATCATCGCCGAAGAAACCGGTCTGGTTGGCTCGATCGCGGTGATCGGGCTGTTCATCTTCTTCCTGTATCGCGGCATGCGGGTGGCGCAGCGCGCTCCCGACCTGCTGGGCCGGCTGTTGGCAGCAGGTCTGACGATCTGGATCTTCTTGGAAGCGGTGATCAACATGGGCGTGATGGTGGCCCTGCTGCCCTTCGCGGGCAATGCCTTACCTTTTATCAGCGCCGGCGGTTCCAGCATCACCATCATGCTGGCCAGCGTCGGCATCATCATGAACGTAGCGCGTAAATCGAGTGGTGAAGCCCCGGCTTCAGGGAGGAACTACAGTGCGGTTGTTGATCTGCGCGGGCGGAACGGGCGGCGGAGTGTATCCAGCCCTGTCCGTCCTTCGGGCACTCGGTAATCAAGCCCAGCAAGTCCTGTGGGTAGGCGACCAGTCCGGCATGGAAGCGGATCTGGTGGCCCGGCAGGGCATTGCCTTCACCGGAATCCCCGCGGCAGGGGTGCACGGCGTTGGCTTGCTAAAGCTGCCCGGCAACCTGCTGCAGCTTGCGCGCGGGATGCTGGCTTCGCGCCGCATTCTGCGTCAATTCCGCCCGGACGTGCTGCTCTTCACCGGCGGCTATGTGGCCGTGCCGATGGCTTTTGCCGCGCGCAGTTACCCCACCCTGGTATACATTCCCGACATCGAACCCGGACTGGCGCTCAAAGCCCTGGCGGTTTTTGCCGACCAGCTTGCCCTGACTACCGAAGACTCGCGCAAGTATTTCTCGCCGCGCAAGCGCGCCACCGTCACCGGCTACCCGATCCGGCCAGAGCTGGAAAACTGGACCCGCGCCGAAGGCCGCGCGCGGTTGGGCCTCAACGACGAAACCCCGGTACTGCTGATTTCCGGCGGCAGCAAGGGCGCGCGCAGCATCAATCGCGCGCTGCTGGCCGTACTGCCCCAATTGCTGGCGAACATGCAGATCATCCACATCTCCGGCGAACTGGACTGGCCTGAAATCCAGGCGGCACAGGCCGGGCTGGCCCCCGATCTGCTGATGCGCTACCACGCATTCCCTTACCTGCACGAAATGGGTGCCGCGCTGGCCAGCGCTGACCTGGCGGTCAGCCGCGCGGGAGCATCAACGCTGGGCGAATACCCGCTGTTTGGACTGCCAGCGGTGCTGGTTCCCTATCCATATGCCTGGCGCTACCAGCGCGTGAATGCCGGTTTTTTGCAGCAGCACGGCGCGGCAGTGATCCTCGAAAACGCCGAACTGCCGCAAAAGCTGACCGGCACGGTCGAATCCCTGATCCACCAGCCCGAAAAGCTGGACGCGATGCGCAAGGCCATGCAGTCGCTGGCCCGCCCGCAGGCCGCGCAGCAGATAGCCGGACTGGCGGCGGAACTCGCTGCTCAGGGGAAAGGCAAAGGTTAACCCTATGGTTGGTTTAGGCGCAATTTTCTGGACGTTCGTTTTCCTCTTCGGCCTGATCGGCTTAATGCGCGGTTGGGCAAAAGAGCTGGTGGTCACCTTCAGCGCCATCCTGGCCCTCTTCATCATTGCCCTGATCGAACGCTTCGTTCCGTTCGTTACTACTACGCTCGAATCGGGCGGCTCGCTGGTTCCAATGTTCTGGATGCGGACAGTGCTGCTGATCATCATGGTCTTCTTTGGCTACCAGACGCCCAGCATCACCCGGCTGGCAGGCAGCGGTAAGTTCGTGCGCGAACGGTTGCAAGACTCGCTGCTGGGGCTGTTTCTTGGCGCGATCAACGGCTACCTGATTATCGGCTCGATCTGGTTCTACATGGATCAGGCCGGCTACCCGTTCAGCAGCATCATCCGCGCGCCAGATTTGAACGACCCATTGGGCATCGCGGCGGCAGACCTGGTCAAAATTCTCCCGCCCAACTTTATGGCTCCCCCCACCATCTACTTTGCGGTAGCGGTGGCATTCGTTTTCGTTCTGGTGGTGTTTATCTAACATGGAACACGTGCACCTGATCGGCATTGCTGGCAGCGGTATGTCCGCCATCGCCCGCCTTCTGCTCGAAAGCGGTGAGTACACCGTGAGCGGCTCGGACCGGACGATCTCGCCCCTGGCGCAGAGCCTGGAGGCGGCGGGCGCGCGCCTGTATGCCGGTCACGCAGCCAGCAACGTGCAAGGCGCCACGATTGTGGTACGCTCCTCGGCCATCCCGGACGAAAACCCGGAAGTAACGGCGGCGCGCGCGGCGGGCATCCCGGTGCTCAAGCGCTCCGATTTCCTGGGCCGCCTGATGTTTGACCGCGCCGGGATCGCCGTGGCGGGAACGCACGGCAAAACCACCACGACGGCCATGCTGGCGCTGGTGTTCGTCCGCCTGGGGTTGGACCCATCGTACATCATCGGCGGGATTTCCAAAGACCTGGGGCGTAACGCGCACGCTGGCAAAGGCACAGCCTTTATCATCGAGGCCGACGAGTATGACCGCATGTTCCTGGGCCTGCAGCCTTCAATTGAGATCATCACCAACCTGGAGCACGACCATCCGGACATGTTCCCTACCCCGGCGGATTACCGCCAGGTATTCGTGGAGTTTGTACAGCGCATGGAAGCTGGCGGTCTGCTGCTGGCGTGCGCTGACGACCCCGCCGCGCTTTCGCTGACGCCAGAAATTCCGGCCGGCTGCCGCGCGCTGACCTACGGTCTGGACGCAAGCGCGGTCTACACGGCGCGCGACCTGACGGCCGGCCCCGCCGGCGCTTACAGCTTTACCGCCATCTACCAACCCGCGGGCGGCACCCCCGAAAACCTGGGCAGCCTGACGCTGAGCCTGCCCGGCCTGCACAATGTGCAGAATGCCCTGGCAGTACTGGCAGTGGCGCACCAGCTTGGCCTGTCGCGCAAAGAAACCCTGCGCGCGCTGAGCGAGTTCAGTGGAACCGGGCGGCGCTTTGACCTGCTGGGCGAAGCTGCCGGGATTACCATTCTTGATGACTACGCGCATCACCCAACGCAGATCCGCATCACGCTGGCCGCGGCGCGCGCCACTTACCCGGGCCGCCGGATCTGGGCCGTGTGGCAGCCGCACACGTACACCCGCACGCAAACCCTGCTGGCCGAATATGCCGCCGCGTTTGGCGACGCCGACCGGGTGATCGTCAGCGAGGTGTACGCCGCGCGCGAAAAGAACCCGGGTTTCTCAGCCCGGCAGGTGGTGGATCGCATGAGCCACGCGGCGGCGGAGTTTATCGCCGCGCTCAACGATATTACCGCGCGGCTGCTCGACGAACTGCAGCCCGGCGATGTGGTGCTGGTGCTCTCCGCCGGAGATGCCGACCAGGTGAGCCGCCAGGTGCTGGACGGCCTCAAGGAGAAGGAGCGCTAATGGCCGCGATCTCTCCCACCTCCCCGCGCTGGATGGCAGCGCTGCGCAAGGCTTTTGGCGACCGCGTGCAGGAACGCGTGGTGCTGGCCAATTACACCACTGCCCGCCTGGGCGGCCCGGCGGATGCCATGCTGGTGGCAAACACCGCCGATGAACTGGCTGCTACGGTGGCGGGCCTGTGGGCGCTGGAGATTCCCTTCTTCTTGCTGGGCAGCGGGGCCAATATTCTCGTTTCCGACAGCGGTTTTCGCGGCGTGGTGGTGCTCAACCGGGCGCGCAATATCAAGATCGACACGCACCACAATCCGCCCACCGTGTGGGCCGAAGCCGGAGCCAACCTGGGCACGATCGCCCGGCAGTGCGCTTTACGCGGCCTCTCCGGCCTGGAATGGGCCGCGACGATCCCCGGCACGCTGGGCGGCGCGGTATACGGCAACGCCGGAGCGCACGGCGCGGACATGCACGCCTGCCTGGTGCTGGCAGACATCTTGCACCGGGATGAAGGACGGCAGGAATGGACGCTGGAGCAGATGGATTACGCCTACCGCAGCAGCGCCCTCAAACGCCAGCCGGGGCAGGCCGTGATCCTGGCCGCCCGCTTGATGCTTTCTACCGGCGACGCGGAAACAATCAAAGCCAGCATGGACAGCTTCTCTGAGCACCGCCGCCGCACGCAACCTCCCGGCGCCAGCCTGGGCTCGATGTTCAAGAATCCGCAGGGCGATTATGCGGGACGGCTGATCGAAGCCGCCGGGTTGAAGGGTCACCGCAGCGGTGACGCGGAGATCAGCCCGGTGCACGCGAACTTTTTCATCAATCACGGCAAGGCCAGCGCCGCCGATATTTATGACCTGATCCAGACCGCGCGGCAGAAGGTGTTGGAAACGAGCGGTGTGGCGCTGGAACTCGAAATTGAGCTGGTGGGCGACTGGCAACCACAGAAACCTTCCGGCGCAAACCTCAGAAAGACAGGCAGGTAACAGGAGCATGGCAGAACGCATTCGTTTGGGTGTCCTCTTTGGCGGCCGCAGCGGCGAGCATGAAGTTTCGCTGATGTCGGCGCGTTCCATATTGAGTGTATTGGACGCCCAAAAGTACGAAGTCATCCAGATCGGCATCACCCACGACGGAGCCTGGTTCGGCGGCAGCGACGTGATCGGCGCGCTGGAACAGGGCACCACCGCGGGGCTGACGCCGGTAGTTCTGCTGCCCGAACCCGACCACAACCGCCTGTATGCCCGCCAGAACGGCTCTATCAGCCCCTTTGCTGACCTGGACGTGATTTTCCCCATCTTGCACGGCACAGGCGGCGAGGACGGCGCTCTGCAGGGCCTGCTGGAAATGGCCGGCATCGCTTATGTTGGCTCGGGCGTCCTGGCCTCATCGGTGGGCATGGATAAGGCCCTGTTCAAAGACGTGATGCGCGCCCACGGCCTGCCGGTAGTGCCTTCACTGCTGCTTACCCGGCGCCAGATTGAGGAGAACCTGAGCGCAGCGGTGGAAGCGTGCGAAGATATGGCGGATTACCCGCTGTTTACCAAGCCGGCCAACCTGGGCTCGTCGGTGGGCATTTCGAAATGCACCGACCGGGCGGAGTTGATCAGTGGGCTGCGTGAAGCGGCGCGCTACGACCGCCGCGTACTGGTGGAGCAGGGCATTCAGAGCCCGATTGAGATTGAGGCCAGCGTTCTGGGCAACGACCGGCTGGTGTGTTCGCTGCCGGGGGAAGTGCGGCCAAATGCGGACTTCTACTCGTACGAAGCCAAATATTTTGACGACAGCACGCAGTTATTCGTCCCGGCGGACCTGCCGGCTGAGATTATCAAACAGATCCGCCGGCTGGCGATCCAGGCCTGCCACGCGGTAGACTGCGCGGGGATGGCGCGGGTCGATTTCTTGATCGAGCCGAATGAGTACACCATTTACATCGGCGAAATCAACACCATTCCCGGTTTTACCCGGATCAGCATGTACCCCAAGTTGTGGGAGGCCAGCGGCCTGCCCTATGCCACGCTGATTGACCGGTTGATAGAACTGGCGTTGGAACGCAAAGCAGAACAAGATCACACCGAGCGCCGGTTTGGGAGGAACGCATGAAACTCACCAGCAGCAGTGGAAAAAACACCAATCGCACTTCCCAGCAAGGGGTC
>DATCUC010000002.1:0-8927 GCA_036567625.1 Anaerolineaceae bacterium
AGCCTGTGGGGCTGGCTGATCGCCGCCGCGGCCGGTACGCTGGTCGGCTTTTTGCAGGGCGGCGCGCTGCACGGCATGCTGCGCCTGAAGGCTTCCGAGATGTTTACCGGGGCGGAACTGGCCTCGTACCAGACGGTCAACTTTCACCTGGTGTGGCCGCCGGAGATCGTTTCGGCGCACCTGGGTACCCTGGCGCTGACTGACCCATTCCAGGCGCTGGCCGCGCTGGCTGAGCTTGGCCCGCTGCTGCTGGCGCTGCCCTGGGTGGCGTGGTTGGGCTGGCGCGCCTTCCGCGCTGGCCGCTGGTTTGAGGCGGTGACTATCTTCAGCGGGCTGGTGAGCCTGCCGCTGCTGCTGATGCAGTTCAGCGGCTCGACTGGCGTGCGCAATACCGGGCGGCTGTACACATTCATCAGCATTACGGCCATGTTCGCCGTACCGGCGGTGTGGCGCTGGGCTGCGCGTCAAAAACAGTGGCTGCGAGTCAGCACCCTGGGCCTGGCGCTGCTGGCGATGGTCAGCGGGCTGGCGCTGTTTAGCGTGGAACTGGTGGCGGCAGGCAGGCCGGTGACCACCTACTTTATCGAACCGCTGGATATTCGTGCCTCCGAAGATTTTTGGGACGAGTTGGAAGAAGATGCGCTGGTATTTGACCCCACGCCCTGGCGCGCGCCGACCGTCTTTGGGCGCGGGCAGAACGCGGCCACAAGCTGGTACAGCTTCAAGCCGGAATGGGACGCGCTTAAAGAAACCCCCGACCTGAGGAAACTGCGCGCCGCCGGGTTCGACTACCTGTACTATGATGACGTTTACGCCGACAAGCTGGTGTACACCGGCCGCTCGCCGCTGGAAGACCCGTGCGGCGTGCTGGTCAAGGAATACCTGGGCCCGCTGCACCAGTATCGAAGGTTGGTGGATGTTCGGGGATGCGAGTAGTATGTAGGTTGGGAATAAAATATTAATGAGATATCTAATTTTTCTTCTCATGTTTTGGAATGTATTAGCGCCGTTCCCTCCGGGTTATGCGGTCAACCCCCAAACTAAGGAATGCGGTTCGCTTGGCTGGGAGGATGAATACAGGCAGTATTCATTACCTTCCCCCTGGGAAAAACATTATGACAGCGTTATACAAAACGGAAATGCAAGCTGTCAATCAGACCAGTTCAATACAGTCGAAACTTGCTGCAAAAAAGTGGGGTACACATACGTGCCTGGAGATATTGGACAACAATATGGGACCACGGCAATGACTTCTGTCGCATGGATTGTTCTTGCAGCGAAAGTTTTTCCTTTTCTTCTTATTGGACTGATTGTGTATGTGATTATTCGATGGTTGATGAAGCGGGTAGTGGGCAGGTTGGGTTGAGCGCGGCGAGCCCCAACGCTTTTCGAGATAATCATAAAACGAAAATTGTCGGGTTTCGCAAATAGCGCTCATCCGCTGGGTGCTCTGCGAGGAAACCCGACCTTGGACTAACAAGCCACGACCTGGAGCTTCACACACGGCCGCGGAGGGTTTCCAGTAGAAAACCCAATCCCCTTGACCCATACCGGGGACGGTCTTATAATTCCAATGTTCAATGACTGAATATTGGAAAAAATCTACTATGGGCCTCCCCTCCGACGACAACTGCGATCTTGTCATCCTCGATCAGATTGACCAGAACCCTGAAGCCACCCAGGCTTCGATGGCTGCGCAGTTGGGAGTCGCCATTGGTACGGTCAACTGGCACCTCAAGCGGCTGGTAGAAAAAGGCTATGTCAAAGTGCGGCGGGCAAATCGCCGCAAATTGTTGTATATCATCACCCCGGAAGGGCTGGCGCTGCGCGCGCGGCTGACTCTGGATTACATCAACACCTCCTTTCACCTGTACCGGCTGGTGCGTGAGCGCATGCACGAAGCGCTGGGGCAGGTGCGGGCGCACGGCTATCACCAGGTGCGCCTGGAAGGCAGCGGCGATGTGGCCGAGGTTTGCCGGTTGACCTGCCTGGAGCAGGGCATCAGCGTGGTGACCGCGCCGGAAGCGCCGCTGCTGCTGATTAATGGCATGAAAGTGTTTGTCACATTGCCCGGCGGCGGCGGGCAGGCTGGCCCATCCGCCGAGATCACCCCCGAATCCTCCGAAACGAAAGGCGAAGACTGATATGAGCGACTTCTGGCAGGACCGCAGGATCTGCGTGACCGGCGGAGCCGGTTTTTTGGGCTCTTTCCTGGTTGAAAAGCTGCGCCAGCGCGGCGCGAAGGATATTTTCGTGCCGCTGGTCCAGCATTACGATCTGGTCCAGCCGGAAGGCATCCGGCGCATGCTGGATGACGCTCGCCCGGATGTCATCCTGCACCTGGCAGCGCATGTGGGCGGGATTGGGGCCAACCGCGCGCACCCGGCGGAATTCTTCTATGACAACCTCATGATGGGCGTCCAGTTGATGCACCAGGCCTATCTGCGCGGCGTGGAAAAGTTCGTCGCCCTGGGCACGGTGTGCGCTTACCCCAAGTTCACCCCTGTGCCTTTCCATGAGGATGACCTGTGGAACGGTTACCCCGAAGAAACCAACGCTCCCTACGGGCTGGCCAAGAAAATGCTGCTGGTGCAGTCGCAGGCGTACCGCGAGCAGTATGGCTTCAATTCGGTCTTCCTGCTGCCGGTCAACCTGTACGGCCCGCGCGATAATTTCGATCTTCACTCGTCGCACGTCATCCCGGCGCTGATCCGCAAGTGCATGGAAGCCCAGGAAGCCGGCGAGAGTGAAGTGGTGGTGTGGGGCGACGGCTCACCCACGCGCGAGTTCCTCTACGTGGAAGATGCCGCCGAGGGTATTTTGCTGGCTGCCGAGCGCTACAACGACTCGCTGCCGGTCAATTTGGGCTCGGGGAATGAGATTGCCATCAAAGACCTGGCGGAAATGATCGCCCGGCTGACCGGGTTCAGCGGCAGACTGGTATGGGATAGCAGCAAGCCCAACGGCCAGCCGCGCCGCGCGCTGGATACCACCCGCGCCGAGCAGTTATTTGGCTTCCGCGCGCAGACCAACTTTGAAGAAGGCCTGCGCCGCACCATCGATTGGTACCGCCAGCGCCGCGCCCAGGCCGTGAAAGCCTGAGCTGAGGAGGACGATTGGCCGAGCAAAAGGGTGTTTCGCGCAGCGAACCGCGCATCGTCTACTTGAAGCCGCCCAGCGGCTGGGCCGCGCTGCGCCTGAGTGATCTGTGGCTCTATCGCGAACTGGTCTTTTTTATGACCTGGCGCGACCTGAAAGTGCGCTATAAGCAGACCCTGTTGGGCGCAAGTTGGGCCGTGCTGCGGCCGTTCCTGTCGATGGTGGTCTTTAGCATCTTTTTTGGCGGCTTTGCCAAAGTGTCTTCCGACGGCGTGCCGTACCCGTTATTCTCCTTCGCCGGTCTGCTGCCGTGGGAACTGTTCGCCACCGCCCTGGGCGTGGGCGCGCGCTCGCTGGTCAACAACAGCAACATGATCACCAAAGTCTACTTCCCGCGCCTGATCCTGCCGCTCTCGTCGATCCTGGCCGCGGTGGTGGATTTTGTCATCGCCTTTGCGGTGATGATGGGCATGATGCTGTACTACCGCTGGCCGGTTTCGCCGTATTTCTGGACGCTGCCGCTGTTTCTGCTGCTGGCGCTGGTAAGCGCGCTGGGGGTTTCGCTGTGGCTTTCGGCGCTCAATGTGCAGTACCGCGATATCGGCTACATCACGCCTTTCCTGACCCAGTTCTGGTTGTTTGTATCGCCGGTGGTCTATCCGCTGAGCATGATCACCAACCCAACCCTGCGCTACCTGATGGCGCTCAACCCGATGACCGGGGTGATTGAGGGGTTCCGCTGGGCGCTGCTGGGCGCGTCGCAACAGCAGGCGCCGGGGTTGCTGCTGGTTGTTTCTTCCGCCGTGGCCGTGGTGTTACTGGTCACCGGCCTGTTTTATTTCCACCGCATGGAGCGCCTGTTCGCGGACATGATCTAACCGCGCCAGGCTGGAAAGCTGGACAATGACTGACATTGCCATTCGAGCAGAACATCTAGGAAAGCAGTACCGCATCGGTTCGCCCGCGGTCAGCTACCGCACCTTGCGCGAAACGCTGGCCGAGCGCTTTTCTGCGCCGCTGCGCCGCCTGAGCGGCCAGGCCGAGACGATCTGGGCGCTGCGCGATGTTTCGTTTGACGTACGCCAGGGCCAGGTGATCGGCATTATCGGGCGCAACGGAGCGGGCAAGAGCACGCTGCTCAAAATTCTATCGCGGGTGACGTATCCCACCACCGGCGGCGCGGAGATCCACGGCCGGGTTGGTTCGCTGCTCGAAGTGGGTACCGGCTTCCACCCCGAATTGACCGGGCGCGAGAATATTTTGCTCAACGGGGCCATCCTGGGCATGAAGCGCAGCGAGATCGAGAGCAAGTTCGACGAGATTGTCGACTTCTCCGAAGTCGGCCAGTTTATCGACACCCCGGTCAAGCGCTATTCCAGCGGCATGTACCTGCGGCTGGCCTTTGCCGTGGCGGCGCACCTGGAGCCGGAAATCCTGGTGGTGGACGAAGTCTTGGCGGTGGGCGATGCCGAGTTTCAGCGCAAATGCCTGGGCAAGATGAGCGACGTGGCCCAGCAGGGGCGCACGGTGTTGTTCGTCAGTCACAATATGAGCGCCATTTTGCGCCTGACCGAGGAATGCCTGGTGATCGAGAAGGGCACGCTGGCGCTGCGCGCGCCGACGCCGCAGGCGGTGGATTTTTATCTCTCGCGCGGCTTTTCGGACGAAGGCCAGCGCACCTGGGAGGCCGACGAAGTACCGGCCTCGGCGGAGCCGTTCCGCCCACTGGCGATGCGCGTCTGCTCACCGCAGGGCAAGGTGACCGATACGCTGCGCTCGGTGGAGCCGGTGACGGTGGAAGTGGAATACCAGCTTACTGCGCCGGTCACCGGGCTGCGCGTGGGCATTTACCTGATGAGCACGCGCGGCGAGTACGTCTTCACTTCGTTCGACACCGACCAGCCGGAAACGTATGATCGCTACAGCGTGCGCCCCGCCGGGCATTATCGAAGCCGCTGTATCATTCCCGCCGACATGCTCAACGAGGGGCGCTACGTGCTAGGGCTGAACGCCAGTTCCTTCCGCGTACGGCGCTATTTCCACGAAGAGCAGGCGCTCACTTTCACCGTAGATGCGGCCGGCGCGCCGGGCATGCAGTGGCCCGAGCCGCGGCTGGGTCCGCTGCGCCCGCGTTTGGATTGGACAATCGAGGAGACATCATGACCACGCCCGGAAAAGACGCCATCAAGCAGATCCTGGGTCAAATTCCATTCACGGCCGAACTGTACTGGTTAGTCCGCCAGCGCGGCGGGCCAATCAAGTCGCGCTTTTCCCTCAAACACCTGCACGAAGCCATGCCCGGGCTGGTGACCCAGGCGGCGCAACTGCGCCAGCAGAGCGGCCAGGCGGGGGGGAAGAAGATTTTTCTGTTTGCCACGCTGCATTTTTGGATCGAACATGCCGCGGTGATGGGCCTGTCGCTGGCCGCCCAGGGCCACCAGGTGACGTTGGGTTTTCTGCCCTATGCCGACTGGCAGAAGCCGGTCAACCTGTTTGATCTGCGCCGCCAGAATATTTACGCGCGTAAAATTTTGGAGCTGGCCGCGCCGGTGATGGACAGCCAATCGCTGCTGGCAAAGCCCGCCAACAATTCCGTACTGCCGGCCGCCCTGGCCGCCGCGGTCGAGCAGGTGACGGTTTACGATACGCAGTACACCCTGCAGGTGGAAGAGTTCGACCCGGCCAGCGACATTTATAAACTGCGCTGCGCGCGTAACACCGAAGCCGCGCGCTCCATGCTCAGCTGGATGCAAGCCGGGAAACCCGATCTGTTGATCGTACCCAACGGCACGATTCAGGAACTGGGCGTAGCGTACCGCGTGGCCCGCTATCTGAATATTCCAGTGGTGACCTACGAGTTTGGCGATCAGCGCCAGCGCATCTGGCTGGCGCAGAACGCGGAAGTGATGCGCCAGGAAACCGACGCGCTGTGGGATGCGCGTCACAGTTTGCCCGTTCCCGCCGAGGAAATGGAGCGCCTGCATTCGCTCTTCGCGGCGCGCCAGCGCGGCGCATTGTGGGAAAACTTTGCCCGCCCCTGGCAGGATACCCCGGCGCAGGGCGGCGAACAGGCGCGGGCCGCGCTGGGGCTGGATAATCGCCCCCTGGTGCTGCTGGCTACCAATGTGCTGGGCGACAGCCTGACCCTGGGGCGCAACATCTTCTCGCGCTCGATGGCTGAGTGGATCAGCCGCACGGTGCAGTATTTCGCGGGCCGCCCGGATGTGCAGTTGGTAATCCGCGTCCACCCCGGCGAAGTGCTGACCCACGGCCAGTCGATGGCCGAGGTGGTGCGCCAGGTGCTGCCGCGCCTGCCCGAGCATATTCGCCTGATCGGCCCCAAAGAAAAGGTGAATACCTACGACCTGGTGGAAGTGGCCGACCTGGGGCTGGTATATACCACCACGGTGGGCATGGAAGCCGCGATGAACGGCATGCCGGTCATCGTCGCCGGGCAGACGCATTACCGCGGGCGCGGCTTTACCCTCGACCCGGATTCCTGGGTGGCCTACTTTAAGGTGCTGGGGCAGGTGCTGGAAAACCCGCAGTCTTTCCGCCTGTCTCGCCCGCAGGTGGAGCTGGCCTGGCAGTACGCCTACCGCTTCTTCTTCGAGTTCCCGCGCCCCTTCCCCTGGCACCTGGTGCGCATGTGGGAAGATTATAAAGCCCGCTCGCTGGCTGACGTGCTCTCTCCGCGCGGAATGGAACTGTATGGCGACACCTTCCGTTACCTGACCGGCGCGCCGCTGGACTGGGCCAACCTGCGAAAGGACGAAGAATGAGCGATCCTTCCGTAAAAGACCAGGTGCGCCAGTTTTACGACCAGATCGGCTGGCAGACCGTTTCGGACGGCACGTACCAGAATGCGCGCTACGAGGATCTGCGGCCGGTTTCGCGCGAGTATATTCACCGCTGCCATCTGCGCATCCGGCGTCACCTGGCGCCGCGCGGGCGGCTGCTGCTGGATGCCGGCTCCGGCCCGATCCAGTACCCCGAGTATCTGACCTATTCTGAAGGCTACCAGTACCGGGTGTGCCTGGATATTTCGATCGTGGCGCTGGAAGAAGCGCGTAAGCGCATTGGCGATCACGGACTGTTTGTGGTGGCGGATGTGGCCAATTTGCCATTCCGGCCCGGCGTATTCGACGGGCTGGTTTCGCTGCATACCCTGCACCACCTGCCTGGCGCGGATCAGGAAAAAGCCTACACCGAACTGCACCGCGTGCTGGCCCCCAGGGCCAGCGGGGTGGTCGTCAACGGCTGGACCGATTCAGCGCTGATGCGCCGCGTCCTGCCGCTGGTAAAGCTGTTTGAGCGCGCGGGCAAGGCGCTGGCGCGGCGCAAAGAACCGGCTGCCGCGCAGCCGCAGCCCGTCCTCGCTGAAAAACCGGCCAAAGCCGAGCAGCCGGTGGGAACCTATATTCAAAAGCTGGACGCAGCCTGGCTGCGCCAGATGCTTGCCGGGCGGATGCGCTTTGACATCCGCGTCTGGCGCTCGGTGAGCGTGCGCTTTTTGCGCGCGGTCGTCCACGCGCCGCTGGCCGGGCGGCTGTTCCTGCGCCTGCTCTACGCTCTGGAAGAGCGGTTCCCGGTCTGGTTCGGGGAGAAGGGGCAGTACCCCATCATCGTCATATACAAGGATGCATAAAATGTCGCAAAAATCATCTACCCGGGGTGAACCCGCACCCCTGCACAGGTTTGAGGAGCGATCCATGGATTGGAAAGATAAGGTTGTGCTCGTCACCGGAGGAAGTGGTTCCTTCGGTAAGAAGTTTATCAAGGTCATGCTGGAAGAATACCACCCGGCCAAGATCATCGTCTACAGCCGGGACGAATTGAAACAGCATGAGATGCGCCAGGCCGGTTACGATCACCCGCGGCTGCGCTATTTTATCGGCGATGTGCGCGACCAGCAGCGGCTGCGCCGGGCGTTCAACGGCGTCGATATTGTCGTCCATGCCGCGGCGCTCAAGCAGGTTCCTGCCTGCGAATATAACCCGATGGAAGCCATCAAGACCAATATCCTCGGCAGCAGCAACGTGATCGAAGCCGCGCTGGACGCGGGCGTGTTCAAGGTGCTGGCGCTCAGCACCGATAAGGCGGTCAACCCGATCAACCTGTACGGGGCCACCAAGCTGGCCGCCGAAAAGCTGATTGTGCAGAGCAACGCCTACGCCGCCGGGACGGCCACGCGCTTTAGCTGCGTGCGCTACGGTAACGTGGTGGGCAGCCGCGGCAGCGTGGTGCCGGTGTTCCTCAAGCAGCGCGACAGCGGGCAGATCACCATCACCGACGAGCGCATGACCCGCTTCTGGATTTCACTCGACCAGGGCGTGCGCTTTGTGGCGCGCTGCATTGAACAGATGCGCGGCGGCGAAGTCTTCGTGCCCAAGATCCCCAGCATGAAGGTCGTCGACCTGGCCAAGGCAGTTGCCCCCGGCACCAAAGTAAACGTGATTGGCATTCGCCCGGGCGAGAAGCTGCACGAAACGCTGATCTCCGAAGACGAAGCCCGCAACACGATTGAGCTGGATGATATGTACGTGGTGCAGCCTGCCGAGGCGTTCTGGTTTGGGCGCGAGTGGGAAACGATGGGCACGCGCCTGCCAGATGATTACCGCTACAGCAGCAATAATAATAAAGCCTGGTTGACGGTGGAGCAGATTCGCGCGATCACCGCGCCGATTGAAGCCGAGTACCAGCAGGGTACGTTGGAATGACGCGTTATCTGGTCACCGGGGCGAGCGGCCTGCTGGGGCTGAACTTCTGTCTGGAGTTCGGCGCGCAGGACGAGGTGGTGGGCGTGGCCAACCGCCACGCGCTGCACG
>DATCUC010000003.1:0-5478 GCA_036567625.1 Anaerolineaceae bacterium
CGCCGCGAAGACCCCGGCCAGCCCGCGCCCGCGCGCTTCTTTCCACCGGTCGCGGCGCAGCAGCCAGTAGGCCAATACCACCAGGCCCCAGGTTCCGGCGGTGAGCAGCACGCTGGTTTCGGTCAGCAGCCCGTTGGCGGAGATGAGCAGCGCCGAGAGCACCAGCGGCCAGGCTCGCCCGCGCCAGCGGTTGAAGGTCAACAGCAGGCACAGCAGCAGCACGCGCCCGGCCAGTCCGTTCGGCCCCAGCAGCGCGATCACTCCCGGGCTCTGCAGGCCGTTGGCAAAAGCAAACAAAAACGGCTGCGGGCCGCCGCCTTCCATCATCCACACGTTGGTCAGCGCGTGGGTCAGCTCCGGGCCGCTCTGCACGCCGCTGCCGATCAACGTCAGCCGGTCGGAGATGCGCTGCAGCACGCCCCCGGGCAGGAACAGCAGCAGCCAGCGCGTGCCGCTGGCAAACGCCAGCATCAGCGCGCCCAGCCAACCGGCCAGCCGGCTTTGCGCCAGCCGCGCCACCCACAGGTAAGTCAGCACCAGCGCGAGGGCAAAAGTAAAGGCGCGCGCCGCGTCAACGGCTTTCCACGCAGTGAAGGCGCCGATGCGCATCCACTGCGCCGCCACCAGCAGCAGGAAATAGTGATAATCGTAGCGCACCGCCGGGTCGAGGGGAAAATGCGGCGGCAGGTCGCCGGCAGCGATCATCGAAACGGTGGGCAGGTGGGCGTAGTCGTCAAAAATCGCCAGCCCGCGCCCCACCAGGAAAAACACGCCGAACAACAGCGCCAGCGAAACCCACTGGCCAGGTTGAAAGGGCAGCTTCCACAGCGTCCGCAGCCCGCCGCGCAGGTTGGCCGCCAGCCCGGTCAGGAACACCAGCCCGGCCGCCAGCCAGAAGGCCGCAGTGGTGGGCAGCACCTGCCCGAGCAGGTTAGCCGCCAATGCCTCTAACCCGAAACCCACGCCCAAACCCACCGGCAGTTCTTCCGGGCCGGAAAGCACAAACGCCCGGCGGGCAATCCACCACCCACCCAGCGCCCATAACGCAGTCCAACCCAGAAAACCCACCAGCGTCGGCAGACTCATTGTTTACGAACCGGCTCCTGTACCAGTACCTTGATCAGCGTAATCGCGTCGACCTCTTCCTCGCCAGTCAAGAACTCGGCGCGAATGCGCGCTCGCGCAGCGTTGAAAGCCGCCGGGTCGCGCTCGAGCACCTCGATATCCAATTTGCGGAAGAACTTCTCAAACACAGCGCGGTAATCGCCAAAGCGGTAGCGGTTGTGATTGCTGGTGGGGTTGAGCCAGCGATTCCAGGTATGATCGCTGTAGAACAGCATCTGGAACGGGTAGCGGAAGAAATGATCGCGCAAATCGACATAGTGCAGCTGCGCCCCGTCCGGGCAGGTGACCCGCGCCAGCGCATCGGTAATCCCAGGAACATCGTCCAGGTGCTCGTAGACGGACGTGCTCAGCACCAGGTCGACTGGCTGAAAGGTGCGCAGCCCGGCCAGCACGCGGATATCGCCCTGCTGCAGGTCGAGCACTTCGGGGTTGGGCAGCACTTTTTCGCCATCGGCGGTCAGATAGGCGGGGTAACGCGCCAGCAGCGGAACGTTACGCTTATCATCGGTAGGCGCTTCTTTCTCGCACAGGGTGACGTGCTTTGCGCCCATTTCCAGCAGCGCGCAGCCCACGGCAAAGGACCCGCCGTAGCCAAACAGCAGCACGCGCTTGCCTTCCAGAGCGATCCCGGCCTGCGCCAGTTCGTCGCGGTAGCGCCGGGCAGCTTCTTCCGGCGCGCGGGTTTCCAACCCCGGGCGGATCACCAATCCGCGGCGCAGCAGCAGGCGGGTGATCCCGGCGGGTAGAAAATGGCGGGCAATACGGGGGATAACATACGCTGGATTGAACATCACTTTATTCCTCGGCCTGAAAATCAATAATGCGGAACAGGTGCGGCGGGAACGGGAATGGGAGCCTGCGTTCGCGGCGCGCGCGGAAGCCGCTTCCCTCAATCCGCGCCACCAGGTGGTTGATATTGGTCAGGTGGTATTCCCCCTTACCAGCAAAACCAGCGACCACTCGACCAATTTTATACACAAAATTCTCTGTCGGGCCGGAAACGATCAGGTGCCCGCCCGGGGCCAGCTTGCTGCGGAACAGGCGCATGTAGCCTTCCACGTCAGCAATGTGCTCCAGCACATCCGCCGCGACGATCAGGTCCAGCGTGCCGGCGGGGATGGCTTCAACCTGTTCGACAAACGTCACTGGCAGCTTGAACTCGCGCGCCAACTGGCGGGCAAACTGTGGAAACAGATCCATGGCGTAAACTGTGCGCGCCATGCGCGAAAGTGTTGGCAGGAACAGCCCCATCCCGCACCCGAATTCTAACACTGTATCGTGCGCCAGCGTAGAAACCATCGCCGCAATCACCCGGTAGCGGTTCCACATCAGCCAGCGGATGAGCGGGTTGGCGTGCAGGTAAGAAGGAATCGCCATCTCGTCGCGGGTATGCGCGGAAATGTCCTGCCCGTCTTCAGCGCGCAGTGCGGCGCGGATCTGCGCCTGGGTTAACTGGACAAATTCAGACATCCGTTTTTTCTCCTGCGGTTTCTTGCGCCGCGCCAGCCGGGCAGCGCGGAAAGCGCGCCACCACGTTGCGCGGGATATTCTGCACGTCAAAGATCAAGGCTTGCAGCAGCAGTTCAAAGCCCAGGATCAGCGGCAGCGCGGCCAGCATCACCGTGCCGGTGGAGGCAGTCTTGCCGGTGACGATTGAATTGCGCCACCAGATGCCGCCCCAGACCGCGCCAAACAGGGTCATCAGCAGCCCCAGCACCATTAACAGCGAGCCGACGGAAAAATCGAGCACAAAATACTGAAACCAGATGCGCCGCAAGAAGCCGCGCAGCAGCAGCCCCGGAAATTCAAACAGCACGCGTCCCAGCGAGAGCGAGCTGCGCTCCCCGGCGTAATAAGCAGGCATGGTAACCTCGGTCACCACTGCGCGCGCCAGGTTCAACTCTACCAGCATGCTGCTCTCAAAGAAATAGCGCCGGTGAATCCGCTCCTGGTCCAGCTCTTGAAAAATGCCGCGGTCCAGCGCCAGGTAGCCGTTGGTGGGGTCGAATACATTCCAGTAGCCGCTGGCCATTTTGGTCATAAACGACAGCGCCATATTTCCCAGGCGGCGCAGCAGCGGCATCTGGGTGATATTGCGCGTGTGGTAAAAGCGGTTGCCCTTGACGTAATTGGCTTGCCCGGCAAGGATCGGCGTGACCATGCGCTCCAGGTATTCGGGGCGCATCTGCCCGTCGCCGTCCATCTTAACCATCACCTGCGCGCCCAGCGCGGCAGCGGTATTAAACCCGGTCAGCATGGCCCCGCCCACGCCCTGGTTATGCTCGTGGCGCACCAGCACCACGCGCGGGTCGCCCACCGCCAGCGCCTGGGCCGCGCTGTCATCCGGGCTGGCGTCATCCACCACCACGATGCGCCAGATCCAATCCGGCAGACCGCGGATCACCGCGCCAATCTGCGCCGCCACGCGGTACATGGGAATGACAACGCATACTTTCGCATCAATGCCGGGGGGAAAATTGGGCTGGGTCATGCTTCTCTCCTGGCTCACGGCAGCGGGCAGGTATAGGCAGTGGTTTCCGGGCGCACATAGGCGCGCCCGCCGGGGCCGGGCAGCACCACCAGCAGCGCCTGCACATAGCCCTGCGCATCGGCGCATCCGGCTACGTACACATCCACGGCATTGGGGAACCAGCGCGGGGCGCGCTCCTGGCGCAGCAGCACCTGGCGCATGCCATCGCCGTTTACTACCACAAACGCCAGCCGCGAGCCCTCACGGATAGCAAATGCCGGCCAGCCGTTGCCCAATTCGCCTTCTCCCGACGTGTAAAAACGCGGATACAGCCCCCTGCCGTACAGAATAACACTATTTTCCGCCGCGAGGAAGTCCTGCAGCGCGGCAGGATCAACCAGCGCCGGGTCGAGCGGGCCAGAGAGGATGCGTTCAGCCAGTTCGGCTTTGCTGGCCGGCGGGTAGCGCTGCGGGAACACATACTCAGCCAGCGGTACGCTGGCGCCGGCCAGCACGAACAGCAGCCCGAGAGCAGCGCTCCGCCGCCAGGGAAAGCGTTCGAAAGCAGCGCTCACCGGTTGCGCGGAAGGTGTATTTTCGCTTTGCGCGCGGCCCAGAGCGGCCAGCGTCCAGGCGAACAGGGCCAGCGCGCCAACCGCGAAGTAGAAATAGCCAGTCCAGTCCACCGGCAGCACGTAGCGCCAGCCGCTGTTGCGCGCGATGGCATTGCTCAGGCTGTATGCCAGGGTAATCACCAGCGGCAGCAGCCCTACCGACTTCCAGCGCGCCCAGGATGCGCCAATGCCGACGGCAATCACCGCCAGGTTGAGCAGCAGCAGGGCGACCCCGATCGTATCCAGATCGGTGAGCGGTGTTTCCCAGAACAGGCTGTCGATCACCCAGTTGTCGCGGTACTGGTCAAAATTCAGGCGCAGCGGCAGCACCGCCGCCGAATCGATGACGTTGTTGAGAAAATGCGCGCCAATAAATCCGGCCACATAGCCCGGGTTTTCCAGCGCAAAATCACGGGCCAGGCCCAACATGCGGCGGCTGTAATCGGCTTCGCTTTCGCCCGCCTCGCGCGCCGGCCAGCGCTGGAGTTCAAAGCTGTAGCGCTGGGCAAAGATGATCACCTGGTTGCCGGGCTGGTCGATGGAAAAGCCGTTGCCGCGCGCGGCATTGCGGCTCATCCACGGCACAAGCGCCAGCGCCGCGCCCAACCCGATCAACACCCCCGCCTCGATAATCCGCCGCCATTTCCAGCGGTAAGCGAACAGGGCCAGCAGCGCCACGAACGGCATCGCCAGCAGCGATTGGGCGCGCACCAGTGCCAGCAGCCCCGCCGCGCCGCCCACGACCAGCGGCAGCCAGCGTTTTTGCGGTTGGCTGAGCCAGCGGAAACAGGCCAGCGCCAGCAGCACCATCCCCAGCGCGGCGGGCAGATCGGAAAGCAGCATTTTGGCGTGCGAAACCTCGGTCAGCGGCGTGGCAGCGTATGCGTTCAATTCACGCAGGATGGCGAACCCGGCCACCACCAGCCCGGCCGCCCGGCTGTGAAAGGCGCGGCCAAACAGGTATAGCGCCACCGGAAAAGTCGCCAGTGCCAGAGTTTGCAGCACCACCACGCGGTCGTAACTGTGGCCGCCCAGCAGGTGCAGCAGCCCCAGGAAAAGAATGTACAGCGGCCGGGTGACGCCCTTGCCGCCCAAAAATCCGTTTCCTGAGATCAACCCCTCGGCGATGTAGTCATAATACCCGGCGTCGGAATAGGGATAGTACGCCATGTTAGGAGGGCGCACCTGCGGGTTGAAGAAGCTGGGCTGCAGCGGCTGGCTCAGCCACAGCGCGGCAGCCAGCGCCCACAGCGCCACGCACAGCGCGGC
>DATCUC010000004.1:0-3435 GCA_036567625.1 Anaerolineaceae bacterium
GCCGCCATTTCCGTTTGCACGGCCGGGTCGGGCGTCTCGGCTTTATCTTTTCCGGGCAGCGGCTCCAGCGTCGGTTCGGGCGTGGCCACTACCGGCGTATTGGTGGGCGGCAGCGTGGCCGTGGGGGGCGTGGTGGGCGGCACGTCTGTCGCCATTTGGGCCAAAACCGCCTCGGTTGCGGCCTGCGCCAGGGCAGCGTTGTCTGCCATGACGACGGCCTGCTGCGTTTTCTGCGCGGCCTGGCGCTGCGGGAGAATGGTCGCCGCCATAATGCCCATCACGATCAGGCCCACCAGGAAGATGGCCCCAATGATGCCGATGGCAATCATGAAATTGCGGCTGTTGCCGGTTGACGCAGGAGCCGCGGTGGCCTGGGGCTCATCGGGCTGGAAGCTGTCGTCCGGCTGGAAGGGTTCAAAGTTGCTATCGTTGTTCAGGTCAGACATGCTTGCCTCTTTTCGTTACTGGGTGGTTCGATAAAGCATTATTCCAAAATATCCAGGTTCGCCAGTGGAACCAGGACACGATCGCCATTCTCCAGGCGCAAATCGGCGGCCGGCGCGCGCAGCCCATTTTGCAGGGCCGCGCTGCCGCTGCGCAGCGCGGTAATGGTGCCAATTTGTCCAAGGAACGGCGCTCCGTGGATGCGCGCCGTTTGCCCGACCTTGAATTCGAGCGTATCGGGTGCAAGTTCACCGCCCGCGGGCAGCGGGATGACAACTTCTGGACGTTCTCCGGTATAAGGATTCCAGGCGGTCGCGTTGAGCGCTGCGTCGCGTTTTTCGTTGCTGGTCAGCAGCCGGTAAGCGGTAGAATTATACGGAATGCGGCCAAACCCCTCAATGACGACTACCGGGAATTTGAGCGTCTGCGCCTGGCGCAGCAGCCCGGGTTGGATTGACGCCAGGATCAGGCCGCGCAGTTGCAGGTCGGCAGCGCTTTTCAGCACATCGGCTTTTTCGACGTAACTGCCCACTACCACCGCGCCGCGCATCGAAACATCCAGCCGGTCGCGGGTCAATTCATCGTCCGGGGTGCGCGCCAGAGAAAGCATGACGCCCAGGTCGATCAGCCCATTGCCCCACGTGCCCTGCACCAGCGCACCGCTGGTTTCGAGGATCGCGCCGCGATCGGTAATCACATCGGTGACCGTGCCGGGCATCCCCGCGCGGAGCTGGAAGGGCTGGCCCAACGCTTCAATCCACACCTGCCCGCCGCCAACTGCCACCACAACGCCATCATAGGGCGCGCGCACCACGCGCGAGAACAGGCCGCCAGTTTCAGCGATCACATCGCCCTTCTGGATCTTTTCCCCTTCGCGGCGCTGGATCAGTTCCTGGGCTTTTTTAATCGAGCCCACTCCCAGCGTGCGGCGCACGTCCAGTAGAAAATGCTGCTCCGGCAGATAGGTTTCGGCGATCGGATCGGTGGCGGTGACCACCTGCCCCGTGCGCACGAGAACGCGGCCCGGGTTTTCCAACAGCCGCGCCCGGCGGATGGTTGTGAGGGGAAGCATGTGGGTTACAGGTGCAGGCATAAGTTTCTCCCGTGCGCATCCATCAGGACAGCGCCAGCGCCCATTTCTTCAGCATCTCGCGCCGCCGGGGAGCGTCGGGCGGCAAGCTGAGCGGGCGGCCGCGCGCGTCAATCACCGCGCCGCACGCCCCGCCAACGATGGTATAACGCGAGGCCAGGTTATCTATCTTGCGCAGCGCCTGGCAGCCAATATCCACTTTCTGGCCGGGGCGCAGCGGCAGCACCGTCAGTGTGCCCTGTTTGATCTCCAGGTTCGATACGCTGCCATCGCCGAAGTCAATAGTAAGTTTGAGGATCGGCGTGCCGTACTTGGCCCCACTCACCGGTGCAAGGACTGTACCTAAATGCAGCAGCGCGCCGCTATCGAGCACCTGAACGGGCAGCATGGGGTTGAATTCGGCAGCCGCGCCCATGCCCGCTAACAGCATATATTGATCCAGGTAGACGTGCGTCAGACCGGCGGGCTGCAGCCCGTCGAGCAGCATGAGCAGCGCCTGCCCGGGCGTGGCCGCATTCGCAAACACCGCGCCGCTGGCAATGATCGCGTCGGCGTTTACCGGCGAACCCGGCCAGCGCAACGCAAGCTGCTGCATCCCCAGGCGCAATATCTGCCGCGCCGCGGCCTGTTCAATCGCCAGGCTCTCGCCGGTCAGCGGCAGGCTGGCCGGGTACAGGCTCTTTTGCCAGATCGTTTCTTCCACCACCGCGTCCGTCACGTGCAGCGGCAGCCACTGGATGATCTCTTCCAGCTTGCCCGCCTGAAGCACCGGCAAAATGCCCGCGCCCAGCCCAAACGGCCGCATCACATTCATGTACAGCCGCCCGTTGGCGGCCGCGGCAAAGGCCGA
The DNA here is from genome assembly GCA_036567625.1 of Anaerolineaceae bacterium. GTDB lineage: Bacteria > Chloroflexota > Anaerolineae > Anaerolineales > Anaerolineaceae > CALDSL01. The sequence goes on from DATCUC010000004.1 coordinate 2,385, forward strand.
AGCCGACGCGCCGATATCTACGCCCAGCACGCTGCGCGTTGAGCCGCGCTGGCTGAGGAAACGCAGCATGCGCCCGAAAGCCTGCGCGGTGGGCATCGGCCCGGCGGCGCTCATATTCGAAAGCGAGTGCATCCCGCCGATCTGCTGGCGGCGCACGTTCGTCGTCACCTGAGCCAGCGCGTCCATCGCCGGGCGCAGGTCTTCGCTGTCCACCGTGGGGCGCACATTGCTGGCAGTAACCACGCCGGTCAGTTTTTCCAGCGTTTCTTTCACCTTGTCGGCAATCACGCCGTTGCCGGCATACAGCACCTGCGGGCGCTGCTCTTGCGGCAGCAGGCGGCAGACCATCGCGGTGAGGTCGACCATCTTCATCACTGAGCGAGTCGCGCCGCGCTCTGTGCCGCCAACCAGGATGATCACATCCGGCCGGGCGCGCAATATCGCATCGAGCTGCACTTCGGGCGGGCGGCGGTCGTTCAGGCCAATGCTCTCCACCACCTGTCCGTAGCTTGAGGCGGCCAGCCGCTGCGCCGATTCGAGTGAAACATCGGGCAGCAGCCCGGCGGTCACCAGGCGCATTTCCGGCCCGGCGGAATACGTAATCACCAGCCGGTCCACGCCCGAGCCGTCTGACTGCGAGGGCACCACCAGAAAGGCGTTGGGATCAAGAAATGAACGCCCGGTGATCTCTTGCAGCCGTTGGACAGCCAGCAAAATGCCTTCGCGCGCGTCATTATACGGGGCGTTAATGGTAGTGGGCATGGTTCCCGCGGCGATAAAGTGATATTCGCCATCCACCACGTCAAACAAAACCGCGCGGGTATGAATGGATCCGATATCCACTGCCAGTACAGATTGGGCGTCGATCAGGGAAGTCGTCATAGCCACCTGCTAAAAGCCCAGCGTCCCAAACAGGCTGAGAAGAAAGTCTAAGCGCTCGATCAGTGCGGTCAGCGCGGCGGTGAATACCCCGGCGAACAGCGAGCCCAGAGTGATCGCAATAAATACCTGCCCCAGGCTGCCAGCCGCGCGCACGGCCACTGGCTGCTGC
>DATCUC010000005.1:0-2849 GCA_036567625.1 Anaerolineaceae bacterium
ACGGCCAGCACGCCGTGGAGCGCGCCGTCGACGGCCACGCCAACCAGGGTTTTGCCGCCGGAGCGCAGGTCTTCTACCGCGGAGCGCTGATCTGCCGGGATCGACAGGCCCATTTCGGCTTGCAGCCAGGCCAGTTTGCCCACGCTGATCTGCTGGCCCTGATACCAGGCGCGGATACCTTTGCCGGTGAGGGTTTCAAAATGCTCGGGCATAGGCAGGCTGCCGCCGCGGGCGGCCTCGCGGGTGATGGCGCGCGCCAGAGGATGCTCCGACACGCTTTCAGCGACACCTGCCAGGAAGATCAAGCGCTGCTGGGCGGAGTTCCAGCGCGAGGTGGTATTTTGCGGAGCAAACCCTGCAGCAGCCGGTTGGGGCCGGAAGGCCAGCACGCCGGTGAGCAGCGGTTTGCCGTAGGTGAGCGTGCCGGTCTTATCCAGCGCCAGCGCGCTTATGCGCCCGGAATTTTCGAGGTATTCGCCGCCTTTGATGAGGATGCCGCGCCGCGCGGCCTGCCCGATACCGGCGATAACCGAGACGGGGGTCGAGATGACCAGCGCGCCGGGGCAGCCGATGACCAGCAGGGTCAGCGCCAGGTCGATGCTGCCGGAGAACAGGTAAGCGCCCAGGCTGAGGAGCATGATGGCCGGGGTATACCAGCGGGCAAAGCCTTCGATGAAGCGCTGGGTGGGGGCTTTTTCGTCCTGGGCTTCTTCTACGCGGGCAATGATGCGCGCCAGGGTGGTATCGGCGCCGGAGCCGGTGGCGCGCACCTGCAGCACGCCCTCCAGATTGACGGTTCCGGCAAAGACTGGCGCGCCGGGGGTCTTTTCTTCGGGGATGGGCTCGCCGGTGATCATGCTTTCGTCGACGGCGGATGCGCCGCTGAGCACTTCGCCATCCACGGGCACTTTCATGCCGGGTTTGAGCAGCACCACCTCGCCCACCTGCACATCTTCAGGGGCAACCTCGATGGGTTGGCCGCCGCGCAGCACCAGGGCGGTCACCGGGGCCAGGTCAAACAGATCGGCCAGCACCTGGCGGGTGCGAGCCAGAGTGCGGGCTTCGAGATTGGCGCCGAGGATGAATAAAAAGGTCACCGCGGCGGCTTCCCACACCTCGCCGATGACGAGCGCCCCGGCGGTGGCCACCGTCACTAGCAGTTCGATGCTGATATGGCGATTGCGCAGGCTGGCAAAGGCGCGGACGGCGATATCCGCCCCGGCGACGAGCGCCGCGGCAGTCATCAGGGCGGTGTACAGCCCGGTCAGGCCCAGGGCGTAGCGAGCCAGCAGCCCGGCAACGATCAGTGCGGCGCTGAGGACTACCTCGGCCTGGGTACGCTGGCGCGGGCTGCGCAGGAAGGCGCGGAAAGCGGTGATCACGGCGGGTTCCTTTCCGCGCTTAGAAGGGCGCAACGCGCGCTTCGTAACCGGCGCCGCGCACGGCCTCTACCAGCGCGTCGGGGGCGGCGAGCGCCGGATCGTGCTGGACTTCAATGCGGCCGGTATTGAAGAATACTTTGGCTTCGCTCACGCCGGGCATGGCCTTGAGCGCTTTTTCGATCTTTGCCACGCAAGAGGGGCAAGTCAATTCCTGGCTGCGGATAATGGTCTTTTTCATCGCGGTTCTCCTCGTATGGTTGGTGATTTGTCACCATCATACCGGAGAGCAGCCGGATGTTCCATGATCTACATCAGATAAGCGCAGGGGACTTTAATTCGCCAGCAGGTTTTCCAGCGCGAACGAATCTTTGAGGGCCACCCACTGGCGGCCGGTGTCGATCCAGCCTTCTTTTTGAAACTGGCTGATGACGCGGCTGGCGGTTTCGGGGGTGACGCCGGTCATTTCGGCCAGTTCGTCGCGGCCCAGCGGGGTCTGGATCAGCAGCCCGGTTTCGTCCGCACGGCCCAGCTTGCGGCCCAACTTGAGCAGCACGTGGGCGATGCGCCTTTCGGCAGAGGCTGCGCCGAGCAGGTGGATCGAATCATGGGCGTCGCGCAGCCGCGCGGCGGTGGCATCCAACACGCGCAGCGCTACGGCGGGATGCTCTTGCAGCACCGCGCGGAAATCTTCGAGGCTAATGACCAGGGCGCAGACATTGGTTTGCGCCTGGGCTGAATCGGGGTAGGGCTGCGGGTCGGAACCGAGCGCGCCGAAGAACTCACCGGGGATAAGCAGGTCGAGCATCACCTGCCGGCCGCCGCTGGACGGGCGCAGCAGGCGCACGCGGCCCTCGGCGACGACGAACATGCGCTCGCCGGGATCGCCCGCCAGGTACAAAAATTGCCCCGGCTCAAAACCGTGCTCATGGAAACGGCGGTTGACCCGTTCCAGGTCGCTTTCGCTCAGGTCATGAAAGAACGGCAGCCGCCGCAGGATGCGCAGGCGCACATCCAGGCTGCACATATGCACATCCGTGGTGACGATTTCAACCGGGCTTTTGCGTCGTTTTCCCATGCCAGTTCCTTTTCTTCACTGATTATACCGTCGTGCGGCGGGTATATTCGCAGATTTTTGGATATAATATATCTATTATTGGGTTGGGAAATTACCGGTGCGGGGATCCGCAGCAAGAGAAGAACTTGGCCAGACCTGTTAAGACAGTTTTTTTGATCGCCCTGAGCGTAGTATTGTTCCGGGGAGCATCGGCTTTGTCCGCGGCCACTCCGTCAGCGGATGGCGGCACGTTCGCTCAGGCAAACGCCGCGGAAGCGGCCGCTTTCCACACGCAAACGCGCTGGCAGGTGCGCACTTCGGTAGTATATGAGGCGTTTGGGCTGCTCAACGCGCTGAGCGGTGATGCGCTGGCCGCGGCGCAGTACCCGGCGGAGACCGCGCAGTTCGCGGCG
>DATCUC010000006.1:0-10008 GCA_036567625.1 Anaerolineaceae bacterium
AGCGGCCGAGGCGCGCCGCGGGCTGGACCTGGCGCGGGCGCAGTTCCAATCGGCGGATCTGGATGGCAAAACCTGCTGGTACGCGGAAGAAGCGGCGGAGGCGTTTGCCTCCCCGGCGGCTTACCTGCTGCCAAATTTCGATGAAGTGGTGGGTAGTTACAAGGATCACCGCCCCTCGGTTGACCCGCGCTATTGGGCGGAATGGGAAAGCTATTACACGCTGTTTACCCATCACCTGCTGATCGACGGGCTAATCGTGGGCGGCTGGAAGCGCCTGCCCAAAAAGGACGGGCGTGAAGTGAAGATCCGGCTGTTCGGCCGGTTGACCGGCGCGGAGGAGGAAGCAGTTCTGGCAGCCGCCGGGCGTTACGAGCGGTTTCTCGACTGCCGGGTGACTGTCACCTGGGCGAAATGACGGAGGCAACATGACAACCAACACATGGTCGCAGGAGACTTATCTACGCGCCTACCGCTTCGCGGCGGCGGCGCATCAGGGCCAGCGCGTGCCGGGAACGGATTTTCCATACCTGATGCATTTCAGCTTTGTGGCGATGGAAGTGATGGCCGCGCTGTGGGCAGAGCCGGAGCACGACGGTGACCTGGCAGTGCAGTGCGCCTTGCTGCACGACGTGATCGAAGACACCCCGGTGACCTACGAGCAGGTGGCGCAGGAATTTGGCGCGGCCGTGGCGGATGGGGTGCGCGCGCTGAGCAAAGACTCCGCGCTGCCCAAGGCCGAGGCCATGGCCGACAGCCTGCGGCGCATCCGCCAGCAGCCGGATGAAGTATGGATGGTCAAGCTGGCTGACCGGATCAATAACTTGCAGCGGCCGCCCGAATACTGGACCAGGGAGAAAATCTATGCGTACCAGGCCGAAGCCGAGAAGATTTTGGAAGCCTTAGGCGCGTCCAGCCCGTTCCTGTCGGCGCGGCTGCGAGAGAAGATCGACGCATACGCGGCTTTCGCGGTTGGGCGGTAGGTAGCAACCCAATCTTTATTGATCATTGTTCAGGCCGCGCGGAAAGGTTTGCCCTGGCTACCGTCATTCTAAGTAATTTCCAACAGGCAGAAAAGCTTTACACTGTTTCCGCACCGGTCGTTGGTCTTGAAACAGATCCTGCTCTTGATAATCAACCAAAAAGGTTGCCCCAATATTTTCTACAGCGAGCAAAGTGGCCATTCCATACCAGGCGCCTTCCCCATAAGCCTGGTATTCGTCGCCGGGATACATATTTCCCCGATCGGTGATGACAACATTTGGCTTTACTTCATAAATGAGCATGGTAACTGGCATTTGACTCTCAATGATGGGTTCGCCAGAAGACAATTCCATCATCTCGCAATTTTCTTCTGTATGAAGATAGTCCCAGGTAGCAAATGACCAAACAATCATCCTTTCGCCAAACACAAAAAGAACAAGGAGAAAAAGGAGGATCAAACCAGAAAGTAATATTTTCATCTTCATGAGTGCGTTTCACCTGTCGGTGTATATGTCAGGAAGCATCTGTTTTTCGTTCTCTAGATTTGCCCTGTTGTCAGGGCTGAGAAGAACGCCTCCGCGCCATCCGAGAGATTCAGTTTCCCTCATCAACGGGGATGATCATTCGACACTTCGGGTAGTTCGAGCATCCATAGAATTTTCGGCCCGGTTGATTGCCATTTTTTGCTATTCGTAAAATCATTGGTGTGCCACATTTCGGGCAGATAGGCGCAGAAGAAGGGCTGTTTTTTGGTTCTTCTGCGGGTTTTGAATCCTTTTGCGTAGTTTGCTGCTGTTCGTTGTTGTCACGCGGGTTAGGGGTGGATAGAAAACCGCTTTGCTCCAGTGCTTTCTTGAAGATGTATCCCAGCTCATTGGTGTTGTAACTGGCTCGAACAGGAATGTGTATCAGGGGTAGTTCCGCGGTTTCAAAAACCTCATCCACAAAAGCATCTCGTTCAATGCGGTCCGAGCGATTGTGGCTGCTATCATCCAGTTCGATCGCAAAGAGCGGTTTCATCTCGCGGGATTCGCAGATCAAAAAATCCACATGTTTGCGGTTAATCCGGTTGTAAGCGCTCATATTTTCGTTGGGCCGGATGACGAAGAAAATATCTGCGAGAGAAACTTTCGCGCAAATGGTAAATGTGCTGCCCATCATGCCCTTGATGACATGATAAAAAGATTTTTCGGCAGGCGAAAGGAAATCATCCCGTATTCGGTACGGAAGCGGCTCGGGATCTGCAGGTAAATTTTCAATCCGAACATCACCTGGCTTATTCTTAGCTGTTTTTTGACCGAATAGTTTGGCTAACCATGCCGAACAACCCGAATTTTGTGTTGAGCGTCGATTTTGCGTCAATGTTCCTCCGAGGCGACGAATTTTGGTGCGAGAGATTTCTGTTTAAGATAGCGCGCGGGGATTTACGTGGGAAGAAACACGGAACAATTACCGTGCCGCTTACCCACGAAACGGAAATATCATGTAGCAGTTCGTTAGATGGCTTATTGTAATAAGCGCCCCGGATTTTTGAAAGAAAATTCACACCTACAGAATTGTAGAGGATATGCTCCACCCAAAAGTCCGGCGCTATTTGTGATTGCGTTTTTGGATGTCTGCAAGAGCCCCTTTCTTGACGAATAAAAATGATTATAATGATAAACAATATCGTATTATCTGTAGGATGCGTTGGAAGGAGCGGCAAATGCAACAGAACGGTGCGTCTATGCGCGTGCGCAACATGTACGCGGCGGCAGAGGTGGTGCTGGATTTTTTGACCGACCCGGTTTGGGAAGAGCGGCGGCGCAACAACGACATGTGCGATTTCCTGCTGGGCAACCCGCACGAGTTCCCCCTGGAAGGGATGACGGCAGCGCTGCAGCGCTGGTCTGTGCCGCGTGATAAGAACTGGTTTGCTTATAAAATGAGCGAAACCGAGTCGCAGGAGATCATTGCCGGGTCGCTGCGCCAGTCGCATGGGATGGAGTTTGCGGCGCAAGATATTTTGATGACCACCGGCGCGTTCGCCGGCCTGTCGATGGTTTTGGGCGCCATCACCGACCCCGGCGACGAGATCATCTACATCAGCCCGCCGTGGTTCTTTTATGCCATGATGATCGTCTCGTACGGCGGGCGCGCGGTGCGCGTGCCGTGCCACCCGCTCACCTTTGACCTGGACCTGGATGCGATCCGGCAGGCGATCACGCCGCGCACGCGCGGGATCATCATCAATTCGCCCAACAATCCCACCGGGCGGGTTTATCCACCGGAAACGCTGCAAGCGTTAGGCGAGATGCTGGAGACGGCCAGCCGCGAGAACGGGCAGACGATCTACCTGCTTTCCGATGAGGCCTACCGCAAGATCATTTTTGACGGGCGCGCGTACCCCAGCCCGGCGGCTTATTACGCCAACAGCTTTGTAATCTATACCTACGGCAAAACCACCCTGGCCCCCGGGCAGCGCATGGGATATATCGCGCTGCCACCCGGGATGTCCGAGCGAGAAATGCTGCGCAATGCGCTGTTTGCTACGATGGTGGCCGGCGGGTATACCTTCCCGAACGCGCTGCTGCAGCACGCCCTGGCGGATATCGAAAAGCTGTCGATCGACATCCCGCATTTGCAGGTGAAACGCGACCGGCTCGCCGCGGCGCTGCAGGACACGGGCTATGAGCTGCGCGTGCCCGAGGGAACATTTTACCTGCTGGCGCGCTCGCCGCTGGAGGACGACCGGGAGTTTGTGGAGATGCTGGCAGAGAACAAAGTGCTGTGCCTGCCCGGATCGGTGTTTGAAATGCCGGGGTATTTTCGCATATCGCTGACGGCCAACGACCTGATGATCGAGCGCGGCATTCCGGCATTTGCCGCCGCGCTGGTGCAGGCGCGTAAGGTGGCCTCGAATCAATTGGCGGGGTAAAAGCAAAATCACAAATTTCTCGAAAAAGACCGAATAGCCCGAATTTATTCTAGAATAAATTCGGGCTATTCAGTTGGGTTGGTGGAGATCGTGATTTGTCTTAAAGTCTGCCGCAGCAGATCGCGCAGGGGGGCGCGGTTGAGGATGGTGTGCGAGATCTGGCCTTCGAGGTACAGGCATACGAATCCGTGTACCTGGCTCCACAGGCTGAGCGCGGCCACGTCGACCGGGCCGGGGCGCAGGTAACCGGCCGCCTGGCAGCGGCGGGTAAGCTCTTCGATCTGGCGAAAACTCTGATGCGAGATGGCTGAAAACTCGGGATACTGGCCATCTTCCAAAATTCCCGAAAACATCAGTTGGAAGCAGGCGCGGTTATCCAGCGCAAACTGCACGTAAGCCCAGGCGGCCTTTTCCAGCGCGCGCGCCGGGTCCGGTTCGGCGGCAGCCTCGGCCATATAGTCGTACAGCCGGCGAAAGCCCTCGGTGCTGATGGCGGCGATGAGCGCCTGCTTATCGGCAAAATGGGCGTACGGCGCGGAATGGCTGACCCCCGCACGCGCGGCCACCTGGCGCAGCGAAAGCGAGGTCACGCCTTCTTCGGCCAGCAGTTCGGTGCCGGCGCGGATCAGCGCATTTTTCAGATCACCGTGGTGATATTGTTCTTTCGCCATGCGATTATCATAGCCCGAATACTTGACAGTGTCAAGATTTCTCGCTACAATCTTTACAGCGTAAAGTTTATTACGAAGGATATTCCCATGCCCTCTTTTGAGCACCCCAGAGAACAGATCGTCGCCGCGGCGCAGCATTTGCTGGAGCGCGGTTATTTGAGCGCTACCGGCGGCAACCTTTCGCAGCGCATTGCCGGGCAAGACGCGTTCGCGATCACACCGTCCAACTATGATTATGCCAAAATGCTCCCCGAAGATATTTGCGTGCTGGATTTTGAACTCAAACCGCTTTCTGGTGAGCGCAAACCTTCCGTAGAGAGCGCCATGCACGCCGCGATCTACCAGAAGCGGCCGGATGTGATGGCGGTGATCCACACCCACCAGGTGTACCCGAGCACGCTGGCGATCATCGGCAAGCCCATCCCCGCGCTGTTTGACGAGCAGGTGCGCTTTTTGGGGCGCAGCGTAGAAATCATCCCTTACGCGCCGTCGGGAACCGGGATGTTGAAGAATACGATCGCCAGCCACGTGGCGAACCATCACAACGCCTATATCATGGCCAACCACGGCGCGCTGGTGTTTGGTCACGACCTGGAACGGGCGCTGCACAACGTGGAAGTGTTGGAGAAATGCGCGCTGGCGTATCTGCTGGCGCTGTGCAGCGAGCAAAAGGTGAGCAAGATCCCGCTGCTGGTGCGCGAGGTGGCTTTTGCCAAGCTGCGCGGCGATCAGAAAAAGCTGGAGCGCGGCGAACGCGCTTCCGGCGGCGAATAGACCCCACGGAGAACAACGATGAACGAACAGGCATACGCAATTTCGCAATACCCGGATGTCGAAGCGGTGTACCGCAAGCTGGACGCGCTGGTGGCGCAGCCCATGCGCCCGGTAAAGCGCGACGCCATGCAGCGCAACCTGGATTATTTTGACCGCTGCTGCGCGCGCTCGAAAGAGTTGACCGACGCGGCCAGGAAGCTGATCCCCGGCGGGGTGCAGCACAACCTGGCGTTCAATTATCCTTTCCCCATCGCCATTGAGCGCGCCGACGGCGCGCACCTGTGGGACGTGGACGGCAACCGCTACATTGATTTCTTGCAGGCCGGGGGGCCGACGGTGCTGGGCAGCAATTACGCCCCGGTGCGCGACCGGGTGGTGGAACTGCTGCAAACCTGCGGCCCGGTGACCGGCCTGTTCCACGAATACGAGCTGAGGCTGGCCGAACTGATCCACCGCTTGATGCCCGCGGTGGAAATGTTTCGCATGTTAGGCTCGGGTACCGAAGGGGTGATGGCCGCCATCCGCGCGGCGCGCGCCTTTACCAAAAAGAGCAAGGTGATCAAAGTGGGCGGGGCCTACCACGGCTGGAGCGATTCAATGGTCTACGGGCTGCACGTGCCGGGCACGGGGCGGCTGGAGGCCAAAGGCATCCCCTGGACGGCAACAGCCAACACCCAGGAGTTCTTCCCCAACGCGCTGCGCACGCTCAAAGCCCAGTTGATTCTCAACCGCGTGCTGGGCGGCACGGCGGCCGTAATTGTCGAGCCGCTGGGGCCGGAAAGCGGCACGCGCCCGGTGCCGTTTGATTTCAACCAGAAGGTGCGCGAACTGTGCGACGAGTTTGGCGCGCTGCTGATCTTCGATGAAGTGGTGACCGGCTTCCGCCTGGGACTGGGCGGCGCGCAGGGGTACTTTGGCGTCAAACCCGACCTGACGGTGTTTGGCAAGTGCCTGACCGGCGGCTACCCGATGGCCGGCGGGGTTGGCGGCCGCGCGGACGTGATCATGCGCTTCGCGGCGGGGATTGGCGGCACCGGCGAGCGCGCTTATATCGGTGGAACGCTTTCGGCCAACCCGATTTCCTGCGTGGCCGGGGTGACCGCGCTGGAAGAGATGGAGCGTACCAACGCCCCGGTACTGGCCGGCCGCGCCGGCGACCGCCTGACTGCCGGGCTGCAGGCGATTATTGAGAAATACGGGCTGCCGTTTGTGGCCTTCAACCAGGGCTCGATCTGTCACCTGGAAACCTCGGGGGTGATGCTGCTCGACCTGCGCCACCCACTGCGGCTGGCGAAAGAACTGAAGCCGCGCAAGCATATGATGGAAGAAATGGGAGCGGCGTATATGGCGAATGGGCTGATCACCCTGGCGGGCAGCCGCATGTATACCAGCATGGCCGACAGCGACGCGGTGATCGATGACGCCCTGGCGCGGTTTGACGCCGTTTTGGGCAGCGTAGAGGGGTTGTAAGGTTATAAAATAAAAGCATTGAGGCCAGCCATGAACAACCAAATCGAACCTGTATACCTGGCAGTCGATCTGGGCACTTCCGGCATGAAGGTGGCGCTGATCACCCTCAGCGGGCAGGTGCTGGGGTGGGAGAGCCAGCCGGTGCAGATGCTGCTGACGGCGGACGGCGGGGTGGAGCAATCGCCGGGGGAGTGGTGGGATGCGTTCCTGACCACCGCCAGCCGCTTGCTGGGCAAAGGGCTGGCGCCCCGTGAGCGCGTGCGCGCGGTGTGCTGTTCGACGCAGGGCGAAGGCACCATCCCGGTCGACCGCGACGGCCGGGCGCTGATGAACTGCGTGCTGTGGATGGACATGCGCGGCGCGGCTAACCTGCGCCGCCAGTTTCGCGGGCTGGCCAACCTGAACGGGCTGAGCCTGGCCAAAACGCTGCAGTGGGTGCGGCTGACCGGAGGTATGCCCTCGCCAAGCGGCAAAGACCCGGCGGCGCACATGCTGCTGATCCGCGACCAGTACCCGGAGATCTACGCGCGCACCTATAAGTTTCTCAATGTGCTGGATTATTTCAATTTGCGGCTGACCGGGCGCTTTACGGCCACGTACGATTCGATCCTCACCTCGTGGGTGACCGACAACCGCCAGCCGGACGCAATCCATTACGATGCCGGGCTGGTGCGCGGCTGCGGCGTGGACGGTGATAAGCTGCCGGAAATTGTGCCGTGCACGGCGGTGCTGGGGCCGCTGCTGCCCGAAGTGGCGCTGCGCCTGGGCCTGGATGCGGATGTGCAGGTGGTGGCCGGGGCAATCGACAGCACCGCCGCGGCGATTGGCTCCGGCGCGGTAGAAGATTACCTGCCGCACATATATATCGGCACGTCTTCGTGGATCGCGGCGCACGTGCCGTTCAAAAAGACCGACGTGCTGGCTTCGCTGGCATCCGTGCCGTGTGCCGTGCCGGGGCGCTATCTGCTCATCGCGCTGCAGGCCACAGCGGGCGGTAACCTGACCTTCCTGCGGGATAAGATCATTTACAACAAAGATGAACTGCTGCAAGAAGCCAACGTGCCGGATATCTTCAAGGTGCTGGACCAGATCGCGGCGCGCGTGCCGCCGGGGGCCAACGGCGTGATGTATACGCCCTGGATCTGGGGCGAGCGCGCCCCGGTGGAAGACCGGCGGCTGCGCGCCGGGCTGTTTAACCTGGCGCTGCATAACACGCGCGAGGATGTTATCCGCGCTTTTCTGGAAGGCGTGGCGCTCAACACGCGCTGGGTACTCGACCCGGTGAAAAAGTTTCTTGGACGCGAGGTAAGTGTTATCAATATTGCCGGGGGTGGGGCGCAGTCGCCGGTGTGGTGCCAGATTTTTGCCGATGTGCTGGGCGCGGAAATCCGCCAGGTGAGCGACCCGGTTTGCGCCAATGCGCGCGGCGCGGCCTGGATTGCCGCGGCCGGCCTGGGCGAGATCAGTTTTGCAGATGTGCCAAAGCTGGTGCAGTTCCAGGCCTGCTACCAGCCGGAAACAGCAGCCGCGGCGCTGTATGATGAGAAGTATGCCGCATTTACGCAGATCTACAGGCAGATGAAGAGTGTGTATCACCGGTTAAATCGATAATCGATCAAGAGGCGTCTATGAAGGATAAGGGCTATCGTTTGTACCCGTACCGCTGGGTGGTGCTGGCGGTGTTCATGTTTATCAACCTCACCATCCAGATCCTGTGGGTGACGTACGCGCCGATCACCGGGCCGGCGGCCAGGTTCTACGGCGTTAGCGACCTGCAGATCGGCTTTCTGGCGATGAGCTTTATGCTGGCCTTTATCCCGCTGTCGATCCCGGTAAGCTGGGCGATCGATACCTACGGCTTCCGGCGCACCGTCAGCCTGGGGGCGGTGCTGATGGGCGTATTTGGCATCCTGCGCGGGCTGGCGGGAACCAATTACACCACGGTGCTGTTGGCCACGCTGGGCATCGCCGCGGCGCAGCCATTTTTGCTCAACGCGTGGACGAAAGTGCCCGCGCAGTGGTTCAGCATTGAAGAACGCGCCACCGCCGTGGGCCTGGTGACGCTCTCTAACCTGGTGGGCACGGCGCTGGGCATGGTGCTTACCCCGGCGCTGATGGAAAGCATGAGCATCCCCAACGTGCAGCTCCTGTTTGGGGCGATAGCCGCTTTTTCGGCGGTGCTGTTTGTGATCCTGGCGCGCGAAAAACCGGCCACGCCGCCCTGCCCGCCGGGAGAAGAAGTGCGCGCATTGATGCTGGACGGGCTTAAGCACGCGCTCAAGATCCGTGATTTCTGGTTCTACCTGCTGATCTCGTTTATTGGCCTGGGCATTTTCAACGGCATGACGACCTGGGTGGAGAATATCATCCGCCCGCGCGGCTTCAGCCCTTCCGACGCGGGAACGCTGGGCGCGGTGATGCTGGTGGGCGGGGTGCTGGGCGCGGTGCTGCTCCCGCCGTTTTCCGACCGCATGCACCGGCGGCTGCCGTTTTTGCGGCTGGGCTTTTTGCTGGCTATTCCCTGGCTGCTGGGCGTGGCGTTTGCCACCAGTGCCTGGCTGCTGTTTGTCTCCGCATTTCTGATGGGCTTTTTCCTGGTGAGCGCCAGCCCGATTGGGATGCAGTACGCCGCCGAGATTGCCCAGCCAACCCCCGAAGGCACGTCTAACGGGCTGATCCAGCTATTCGGGCAGGCCTCGGTGGTGTTCGTATATATTATGGAAGCGTTGAAGACACCCGATGGCGCGTTTACCCCGGCGCTGCTGCTGGCAGCCGGGCTGCTGGTGGTCAGCGCGCTGCTGCTGACGCAAATGAAAGATTCGCGGCCAGGGGTGAAGACGCCGGAAGCGGTGAAAGACGCGGCTTAAAACCCATCCGGGGCTGCACTGCAGCCCCGGATGATTTTTATCTTGTGGCAGCCTTAGCGCCCGGCGGTCATGCCGCTGAGGGCTTGCAAGAAGGACTGCACCACCACCTGGGTGGATTCCTGGCGGTGCGCCGATTGGCCCATGCCGCTGGCGGCCAGGAAGGCCTGGATCAGCGCCTGGGCATTGCCCTGACCGCTCTGTTTGGCCTGCAAGTAGGCCATCCCGCCGGCGAGCAGGTCATCCAGGCCCAGCCCGGAACTCTGGCCGGAGCCGGTCGACTGGCCGGTGAGCCCGCCGAGCAGCGAGCCGAGCAGGTCACCGCCAGCGG
>DATCUC010000007.1:0-9796 GCA_036567625.1 Anaerolineaceae bacterium
CCCGGTGCGTGGCGGGATCTGCTGGGCGCGGGCGCGCTCGACCTCAGCGCAGCCGCGGTAGCAGCGTTGGCTCCGTATCAGGTGGCCTGGTTAGAACGGCAGCCGTAAATTTTGTGATACCATTAGCCCACCATCAGAGGGATATTCTTTGGTGCGGCCAACAACCGAATGAACAGGTGCACGATATATGGATGAAAATTCTCCTTGCTTTCTGCTCAAGAACCGGATTGATCTTGTGCAGATTCCCTTCACCGAGCGCGGATCGCGTTTACTGGTACAGCGGCGCGAATCGCTGCTTTCGATCCGCCTGACCGAGCGCTGGGTAAAGATTGACCCGCGCGTTTCCGGCTACCGCGAGCGGCCGCCCATCGTCGATGATTTTCAATTTTTGGACGCCGACGGCGAGCCGGTAGACTTTACACTAGAATCCTACCCCGGCGAGTTGATCTTCCATACCCCGGTTGGAGATTTTTCGCTGATCTTCACCGATACCGAAACCCTGCTGCTGTCCATCCCCGAGGGCCGGTGTGGGTTGACTTTTCGCGCGCACATGAACTCGGCGCAAACCGACCGGCGCGGCGGCATCCTGCGCACCAGCGGTGATATCCGCCGCAACATGGCGTATACCACCAACCGGGCGCTGGAGCGCAACGAGATCAACCCGATCTATAACGATTATTTGCAGATCAACCTGACCTTCGCGCCGGGGGCGCGCAACGGGCTGCTGCTCAACCTCACCCCGCGGCTGGGGTTCAACCGCTATCTGCCGAATATTGAGACTGCTTTTGCCGCCGCCCGCGCCCGCTGGAATGATTGGTTTGACAACGCGCCGCCGGTAGCCGAGCCGTACCGCCGCCAGTATTACTACGCCTGGTACGTGATGCGCGCCGGGCTGATCTCTACCCGCTATTACACCACCCGCGAGGCGATGACGCCCTCTAAGTTCTATTACATCGGCGTGTGGCAGTGGGATGCCTTCTTCCACGCTTTGGCCTACCGGCACGTGGATCGCAAGCTGGCGCACGACCAGATCCGCATCGTGCTCGATCACCAGCGCTCAGACGGTATGCTGCCGGATGCCGTGCACGATGAAGGCGTGATCACTCACCTGGATTTCCCCATCGAGGCCGATGTGACCAAGCCGCCGCTGCTGGCCTGGACGGTCTGGCGGCTGTTTGAATACGACGGCGACCGCGAATTTCTGGAAGAAGTGTACGAATACGTTGTGCGCTGGAACCAGTGGTGGTTTGCCCATAACGATACAGACGCGGACGGCCTGTGCGAATACCAGCACCCCTATTCATCGGGCCTGGATGACAGCCCGCTGTGGGATCACGGGATGCCGGTCACCTCGCCGGATTTGAATACCTACCTGTTTCTGCAAATGGAATCGCTGGCCAAGATGGCGCGCACCATCGGCCTGGAAAGCGACGCCGAAGATTGGGACGCTCGCGCTCAGGAGCACCTTGACCGCATGTTGCAAACTCTGTACGACCCGGACGCCGGTGTATTTTGGGCCAGGCATAACGGCCAGCCAGTGCCGGTGCTGACCCCCTTCAACCTGTTCCCGCTGCTCACCGGCCGCCTGCCGCGCGATGTGGCCGAAAAGCTGGTGGCGCATCTCACCAATCCCGAAGAGTTCTGGGCGCCGTACCCGGTGCCCTCGGTGGCGATGACTCAAGAATCCTTCAGTCCGCTGAAAATGTGGCGCGGGCCGATGTGGGTCAACGTCAATTACCTGCTCATCGAAGGCCTGATGCGTTCCGGGTATCACGACCTGGCGCGCGAGCTGCGCAGCCGCACGCTAAACCTGTTGATGATGCATAACGACATCGTCGAATATTACAGCCCGCTGACCGGTGAGGTCAGCCCCAAGGCCGCCGGCACGTTCGGCTGGTCTGCCGCACTGTTCATCGATCTGGCCTTGCAGGCCACGCTGGAGCTGGAAGACGCCTAGGCGGGAAAGATGATCCGAGGTTTGCCCGGTGCTGAGCGGTCAGCTCCGGGGATGTGAGAGGTTTGCTTAACAATAGTGCAAACATCTTGACTTGATTCTTACCTTTCTTTACACTGAAACTAACCAATTCATTTCCGGCCAGGGCCTGGCTCCGGTCCCATGCGTTCAGGGTGGAAAGACAACCGGGGGATGGGTCTCACAGCGCCGGATTACCGCAACCGCTGCTGCTTTACCGATTTACCCAGTGCTTCATCCCTTTGTGAGAAGGGTTGTTCGGGTGTTGTTTCGAATGCAGATTGGAGGAACAATGACGAGAAAGCTTTTCTGGATTTCGATCCTTATGTTGATTGCTCTGCTGGCCGCCGGCTGCGGCGGAAAGCAAGCCGAAGCTACCGAGGCTGCGGCGGAACCCACGCAAAGCAGTGACCAGGCTGCCGCGCCGACCGAACTGGCCGCGGACGCCGGAACCGAAACCGAGGCGCAAGAACCCGCCGCGACCTGGGGCGATTTGCAGTTCGTCACCGGGAATGCCAAGCGCACCACCGTGGAGGATCAAGGTGGGGCAGTGGTCTTCACCCTCAAAGACGCCAATACGTACGCCTACCGCTTTCAGGAAGGCGCGGATTATGATGACGTGACGGTGGAAGTAGATACCACCAACCTGGGCGATAACGACAATGGGATAGCCCTCATCTGCCGCGCGTCTGACGCGGGCTGGTATGAATACCGCGTTACCAGCGGCGGCATGTACTCCGTATTCCTGTACGACGCCGCGCTCAAGGGCTCTGGAACCAATCCCTATCGCACCCTGGATAGCGGCGGTTCCGGTCTGCTGACCGGTAAGCAATCCAGCCTCAAGTTTGTTTGCGAGGGAAATACGCTGCGCATTTATGCCAACGGCGAGGAAATTGAGCCGCGCAATGGCACGATCGAAGATAAGAACAATACCTTTGCCAGCGGTGAGGTTGGGATCGGGGCAATGTCGAACGCACGCACCCCGGTGAAGATCAGTTTCGATACCATCAGCATCAGCGAATAAACCTTCTTCAACCCGAACGACCTTCGCTTCGAGAGGCTGCATCCCCCTGGCGGCCTCTCGATTATTTAATCGGCCAGAGAAAATAGCATTTTCGTAAATATGTTCTAATTACGTATTGACATTTGCGAACACTCGTTCTAAAATGGAATAGATTTTCTATTTCCCTGTGGTAGAAAGGAGTGGAGCAATGAACATCAGCGAAACCGAACACACCAGCGGACCTCTCGACGCCTTACAAAACTTAAAGCTGCGTCCATCGCTGGCATTTGGTATAATTATCTTGACTGCTCTGTTCGCATTCGAGATATTTAACTACAGCACAACGGATTACGCCTTGCGTGATCTGCTGGGCGAGTTGAAATTCATGGGCCTGCGCTGGTCCACCATCCTCTCGATCGCCTTTTGTGGAATTGATTTCGCTGGCATTGCCCGCCTCTTCACTCCGCAGCAGGGGAGCGAGGAACCAAAAGAGGTCTGGTACCTCTTTGGCGCGTGGCTTCTGGCGGCAACCATGAACGCGATTCTCACCTGGTGGGGCGTTTCGATGGCGGTCAATAATCACGCGGTGCTGTCCACGCAATCGGTTGTCGAACCGGGCACGCTGACAAAAATCGTCCCCGCATTTGTGGCGATTATGGTCTGGGTGATCCGCATCCTCATCATTGGGTCGTTATCATACGCGGGAGATCATTTCTTTGCGCCGGCGGAAAAACAGGTAGGGCTGCCTGCCTCCAGCCGCCGCGCAATGGGAGCACCGGCGCAGAAGACTCTGCCCGAATACACTCCCACGCTTACCACTATGGCTCCCCGCCCGGTAGTCAACCGCAGCGTTGGGGCGCGCCCGGCGCAGCAGCAAACGCACCGCACCCCGCCGCCTCAACCAGAACCGGTCGTCTCCCGGCCAGAGCCAACATATCACAGCTTGGGCGCGCGGTCCGCAGCCCCTCGCCCGTATGGCAACGGCAACGGCGAACGCCATACTTGAGGATGGAGCGGAGAGCGCCCGTGGGTACACATGGCGTCTCTTCGCACTGGCAAAAAAGAAACCGCAGCGGGAACAGGGTGTTTTCTCACCTTTGTGCCTATGCTGCTGGTCATGGTGGGGCTTTCGCTGGGGTTCGTGCTGTACTTTGCGCTGAGTTCGCCGGGTTTGCCAGTTGAGGCCATGTCTGCGCCGCTGGCGGCCGATGGAGCGCGCGCCGGGAAACTGGCCGGGTTCTATTCGCCTTCCGTGCTGCGCTGGTCGGCAGCGCTCAACAACTGGTCTGAACAGTACGGGCTGGACGTCAATCTTGTCGCCACGGTTATGCAAATTGAATCTTGCGGCGACCCTGAAGCACTATCATCCGCCGGAGCATCCGGGCTGTTTCAGGTGATGCCGTTCCACTTCACCCCTGGGGAAGACGCGCTCAACCCGACCACCAACGCTCACCGCGGGCTTTCCTACCTCAAACAGAGTCTCGATTCGGCCGGCGGCGACGTATATAAAGCCCTGGCCGGCTACAACGGCGGGATTGGCGTGCAGCAGTATGATTCCAACTACTGGCCCGATGAAACGCGCCGCTATGCCGATTGGGGTTACCGCATATATCTGGAAGCCGCCAGCGGCGCAGCCGAAAGTCAGGCTTTGCAAGAATGGCTCAATAGCGGCGGCTCGCATCTGTGCGAGCAGGCCGCCCGCAGAACCGCCTGGTCCTGGTAATATGAACGCAATCGCGGCCTATCGATGGATAGGCCGCGATTTTATGCGTTGCGCGGGGCCGGTGAAACCGGCTTAAGCGGCAAATAGATGGTGAATTCCGTACCCTGGCCTTCTTTTGACTGGACTTCGATTGTGCCCTGGTGGCTGCGTACGATCCAGTAAGCGATGGAGAGACCCAGGCCAAAGCCAGTGCCCTGGGCGCGCTTGCGCGACTTCTCGCCCCGGTAGAAGCGCTCGAAGATATGCGGCAGGTCTTGCGCGGCAATGCCCGGCCCGCTGTCGGTGACCGTCAGCCGCGCCTGGGTGTCCGTCTTGCGCAGGCTCAGCATCACCAGCCCACCGGCGGGCGTATACTGCACCGCGTTGCCCACCAGGTTAAGCAGTACCTGCTTCAACCGGTCGCGGTCGCCAGTGACCTGCACCTGGTCGATCTCGCTCACGCGCACCTGGATCCGCTCGCCGGCCAGCAGGCGCATTTGCTGGAAGACTTCCAGCAGTACGGTGTCCAGCTCCACCGGTTCGGCAGCCAGCGGCAGCCGCCCCGATTCGGCCTGGGCCAGCAAGAGCAGGTCGCCCACCATGCGCGTCAGCCGGTCGACCTCGCCTTCAATGCTCACCAGCGATTCCTCGTCGGCCTCGCCAATCTTGCGCATCAACCCGACGTTACCCTTGATTACCGTCAACGGGGTGCGCAGTTCGTGGCTCACATCCGCCAGAAAGCGCCGCTGCGTGATGAACAACTGCTCCAACCGTTCCAGGGTTTCATTAAAGGTCTGGATGAGTTGGTCCACTTCGTCGCCCGGGGCGGCGCCCACCTGCGGGATGCGCCGCGAAAGGTCTTCAGCGTGAGAAATCTGCGTGGCCACGCGCGACATGGTCGCCAGGGGGGCCAGCGCGCGCCCATTGACCAGCCAGATCCACAGGCTGGCCACCGCGGACGCCAGCACGGCGATGACGATCAGCATAATCGCCAGGGTGCGCATCAGCAGATCGATCAGCTCCAGGTGAATGCCAAGCTGCAGCGTGCCCACCTGCCCGCGCCCGGTCACCAGGGGAACCGTCAGCACCCGTAGCCGGGTGTTTTCTACCCGGTTGGTGGTAAAAACCGGCTCGGTAGCCCTAAGAGTGCGTTCGTCGAGCGCCACCGTGCGCGGCAGCGGCCGCGCCACCACCAGGATCTCGCTGGCATTCCAGATTTGAAATTCCAGGTTGTCAGACGAGCGAAAGGTGGCAATCGAGCGCACGTCGAACTGGCTGTTCTCGTTGACGCGCAGCATTTCGACGATGCTGTTGGCATTCTGCGTCAGGTCGGTGTCTACCTGGTCGAGCAGGGTCACGTTGATCAGCCAGTACACCAGGCTGCCAAAGACGAGCAAAATGCCCACCAGCAGGGTGGTATACAGCAGGGTAAGGCGCAAGCGCAGCGACATCAGGGCGTATCGCGCAGAACGTAACCCACTCCGCGAACGGTATGCAGCAGGCGGCTTTCGCCTTCGTTTTCCAGCTTCTGGCGCAGGTAGCGGATATACACGTCCAGCACATTGCTTTCGCCGCCAAAGTCATAGCCCCACACCCGGTCGAAGATCATCTCGCGCGTGAGTACCTGGCGCGGGTGGCGTAAAAACAATTCCAGCAGGTCGTATTCTTTGGCGGTCAGCGAAATGATGCGGTTGTGCCGCACTGCCTGGCGCGTGGCCGTATCCAGTTCCAGGTCGGCGAAGGTTAGTACCTGTACCCGTTCGGTTTGCGTGCGCCGCAGCAGGGCGCGCACCCGGGCCAGCACTTCTTCCAGTTCAAAGGGCTTGACCAGGTAATCGTCCGCCCCGGCATCCAGCCCTTGCACGCGGTCCTGCAGGGTGTCTTTGGCTGTCAGCATCAGGATAGGCACATTACTGCCGCCGCGCAGCCGCTGGCACACTTCCAGCCCGTCGATCCCCGGCAGCATCAGGTCAAGGATCACCAGGTCCGGGTGGCGCTCGCGGGCCATTGCCAGTCCGGTTTCGCCATCCAGCGCTGCTTCCACCTGGTAACCTTCGTACGTGAGGCCGCGGCGGAGAAGCCGGACGATGCCTTCGTCATCCTCAACGATCAGTATGTGCTCCTTCATCATGCCCTCCTGATGCAGTAAATATATCATGAAAGTGAAAGGGCATGGATTTGTCAAGCCGGGCGAACCTTTGACGCCGGCTCAATGCCGGGTTACCGCGCCGCCGAACGCCCCGGCGCGCGTTTCTTTCCGGTCACCGGGATGCTCAGGGTGGGCAGCAGGGTATTCCCTTCTTGCAGCAGCGTGGTGATCGCGTCCGCGGGCACCGGGCGGCCCATCAGATCGCCCTGAACATGGTCGCATTTTTCCGAATTGAGCAGGGCAAGCTGCTGCTCCAGTTCTACGCCTTCGGCTACCACTTTCAACCCGAGCACGTTGCCCATGGCGATGATTGCTTTGGTGATCGCGGCGTCGTCGGCATCCTCGGTCATATCGCGCACAAAAGACTGGTCGATCTTAATCGAACTGACCGGGAAGCGCTTGAGATACCCCAGCGAGGAATAGCTGGTGCCGAAGTCGTCGATGGAAATGTTGACGCCGATCTCGCGGATTCTTTCCAGCACTTTGACCGTCAGGTCCATATTCTGCATCGCCGCCCACTCGGTGATTTCCAGTTGCAATGAGTTGGCGGGCAGGCCGGTTTCTTCCAGCACCGCGCGCACCAACCCGGGCAGGTCGCCGTCTTGCATTTGCCGCGGAGAGATATTGACCGCCATGCACAGGTTAGAGTAGCCATTCTCTTGCCATTCTTTGGCCTGGCGGCAGGCCGTGCGCAGCACCCATTCACCGATCGGCAGCATCAACCCGGTTTCTTCGGCCAGGATAATAAACTCGCCGGGCAGGATCAACCCGCGCCGTGGATGGTGCCAGCGCAGCAGCGCTTCCACCGAGGTGATCTGCCCGGTTGCCAGCGAAACAATGGGCTGGTAGTACAACTGGAACTGGTTGCGCTCCACCGCGCGGCGCAGGTCGGCTTCTAGCTCAAACAGGGCCACGTTCATGGCGTGCATTTCGGTGCCAAATACCTCGTGCCGTCCGCGGCCGCCAGCCTTGGCGCGGTACATGGCCGTGTCTGCGTCACGCAGGATGTCTTCCGCGCGGTAGCTGCTGTGCGTGATCATGGCAATGCCGATACTGGCGCCAGGGAAAATCTCGTGATCTTGAATGCGGAAGGGATAAGCCAGCTCTTCCTGAATGCGCTGCGCAATGCGCGTGGCATCGCCCACGCCGGTGATATCTTCCAGCAGGATGGCGAACTCGTCGCCGCCGAAGCGCGAAGCCATATCGCGCGGGCGCAGAATGGCCTGCAGCCGCCGCGCGATGGCGATCAGTAGTTGGTCGCCGCTGGCATGGCCCAGGCTTTCGTTGATCACCTTGAACCGGTCGAGGTCCAAAAACAGCACTGCGCTGTGATAGTCGGTGTTGCGCCGCGCGCGGTCGATGCTGCGCCGCAACTGATCGACGAAGTAGGCGCGGTTGGGCAGGTGCGTCAGCGGGTCGTGCATGGCATCGTGCAGCAGGCGCTCCTCGTCCATCTTGCGCCGGTGGATATCGGTCAGCGAACCGGCCAGACGGTATGCTTTGCCGGCCGCATCACGCACGGCCATGCCCCGCGCCAGCACCCAGCGGTACTGCCCGTCGACATGCAGGATGCGGTGCTCGTTTTGCAGGTAGGGCGTGTCGCCATTAATGTGCGCGTTGATATCCGCCTTAAAACGCCAGTAATCCGCCGGGTGAACCAACCGGAACCAGGCTTCGATGCGGTTGCCAAAGGCGGCTTCATCTTTCGTCAGGTTGCCGGTCAGGGCAATCCAGCGCGGCGAGTAGTACACCTCGCCGGTTTGCAGGTCCCAGTCCCAAATGCCGTCGTTGGCCCCATTCACCGCCAGGGCGTAGCGTTCTTCGCTGCTGCGCAGCGCGGCTTCGGTTTGCAGTGCATCGCTGATATCCATGATCACCGCCATCACGCCGTCGACTTCTCCGTTTTGGCGCAGCAGCGGCGAAGCGTTGACCATCAGCGGCACGCGCGCGCCGTCTTCCAGCTCAAGAATAATGCGCTCGTTGTACACCGGGCTGCGCGTGGTGAGCACGCGCTGAAAAATCATTTTCTCCGGCGGAATGGGCTGCGCGTCCAGATCCAGATTCTTCCAGGTCGGATTAAATGGCGTCATCTGGTGGTCGAGGTGCAAAAGCTGGCTGGCGCGACCGTTTTTGAAGGTGATCATGCGCTGCATGTTCATGATCAAAATCCCTGCCGGGCTGGTTTCCATTATATTCCCCAGCAGGCTGCTGGCTTTGTCCAGCACTGCCGATTCGTGTGTGTCCGGGCGAGCGCGGCGGTTTTCCAGAATTACTGCCAGCAGGCGCACTGCGGCGGTCAGTTCATCTTGTTTTTCCGCGGGCAGAGAAGCAAATGCGTTGGAAAAACAGATCCAACCAAAGGAATTTCCCCCGGCCTGTACCTCGATCAGCCCCTGGTTGCTCGTTTCCTGCGGCCGTTCAGCCCAGTATTCAGTATTCAGGTTTTGCGTAGTGTTGAGTGTAGTGAGAAAGGTCGGAATTACCTGATCCTCCGCCCGCTGCGGAAGCTCATTCAGCAGAGTCTGCAAGAGGTCAGGTGGTGAGGAAGCTCCCATGCCACTCCTGAAACAATAATTTTCGACTGCACGAAAAACGAACCAGTATAGCAGCCTAATTTTTCATATTATAGACAATGCTGCCCGATTTGTCGAATCTTCGGGTTCCGGCAGCCGGATCTCAGGCATCAAGCTTGCAGCTACTTTACATCCCGCCGTGATTGCTCACGGAATGATATATAATATTCCTACCGAGAGCAGTGAGGTGGGGGACGGACGGGCTGCATTTCCAGCCGTTCAGGATTCGCCTCGCGGCTTTTTTGTTGCTTCATCGACTTCAATTTATGGCTAACCTGTGCTCAAAATGTGGATTTGAGAATCCCGCCGGGATGCGTTTTTGCGGCAACTGCGGCTCTCCCTTGGGTGACCAGCCAGCCGCGCGGCCCATGCCCGCCACCGGCCCGCTGGTGCTTTC
>DATCUC010000008.1:0-4714 GCA_036567625.1 Anaerolineaceae bacterium
TGCGCCAACGGCGCGAGCGGCTGCAAGGCCGCGTGCTGGCTGCGCTGGATACGCTGGAAGCGGATCAGACCCTGGCGCAGATGGAAAGCACCCTGGCGGTTTTTGCGTCCCGCGAAGGCCAGGTATACATCTTTACGCCCGAACTCTACCGGCTTGCATTCCAATCGATCACCGCGGCGCTGGATCATTTTCTTTCGTACAGCGAGATCGTGGCGCAGCCTGAAGAAGTGGAAAAACTGCACGAGATGCGCATCGCGGCCAAACACATGCGCTATACCCTGGAAACTTTTGCGCCGCTTTACCCGGATGAATTGAAACGCTATATCAATACGGCGCGCAAGGCGCAAGATGCGCTGGGCGAAATCCACGACTGCGACGTATGGCGATTGTATTTGCCCGAATTTATCACCAAGGAGACGGCGCGGATTTTCCGCTTTTATGGCAGTGAACGCCCGGCGCGGCGGCTGCTGCCCGGGCTGAGCTACTTCGAAACTGACCGGGCAGACCTGCGGGCGGCCACCTATGCAAAGTTTGTGGAAGACTGGCAGAACTGGCAAGGCGATAACCTTTGGGACGGCCTGCGCAAGACGATCAGCCTGCCGTTCTTCCAGCTGGAACGGGTGACGCCGAACCCGCGCCGCTCTGGGCCCGCGCCGGCCGGTGAGGCGACCGGATGATCACCGTTGCGCTGATTGGGGATGTACATGCCAACCTGCCGGCTCTCGAAGCGGTGCTTGAACATGCCAGGCAGCAGGGCGCGCAGCAGATCTGGAATATTGGTGATTTTGTGGGCTATAACGCCTTCCCCGAAGAGGTGGTGCAGCTCTTGCGCCAGCGCGCGGACGCGACCAGCATTATTGGCAATTATGACCTAAAAGCGCTGCGCGGCGAGGAAAAACTGCGCAAACTTTTCAAGAAAAAAGATCTGCGCAAGGTGATGGCCTTCATCTGGGCGTACCAGCAGCTATCCGAAAGCAGCCGCGAATACCTGCGCGGCCTGCCGATGCAGCGCGATCTAATTGTGGAAGGCTGGCATGTACTACTGGCCCACGGCTCGCCCGCCTCAGTGGACGAGCACCTGATGCGCGATACGCCCGAGGAGCGCATGCGCGAACTGGCGGCAATGACTACCGCCGAGATCGTGATCATCGGCCATTCGCACCAGCCATTTACGCGCCTGGTGGGGGAAACGCTTTTCATTAATACCGGCAGCGTTGGCCGCACGGATGACGGCGACCCGCGCGCCGCGTACGCGCTGCTAACGCTGGCGCCGGGGCAGCGCGACTGCCGCCACTTTCGCGTTGCCTATGATGTTGAACGCGCCGCTGCGGCGATTACGGCGCGCGGTCAGCCGGAAGAGTTTGCCGAGATGATCCGCCAGGGACGCAGTTTGAAAGAATTAGAGAACGGTGACAGTTAGCCCCGGAAGGCGAGGCAGGCATGCCAGGCACGCAGCGAACCGAAGAGCAAATAGCCACCCTTAGCACGGTCACCCGGTTGGCAGAGCAGTGCGGGTTTGACGAAAAGCACAGCCGCCACGTTACCCAACTGGCGCTGCGCCTGTTTGATGAACTGCACGAACTGCACGAACTGGAAAGTACCGACCGCTTCTTGCTGGAGTGCGCCGGGCTGCTGCATGATATTGGCTGGGTAGAGGGCTGGAAATCGCACCACCGCACCGCGCTGCGCATCATCCTCGACACCCCGCTGTTGACGTTGAACAACCGCGAGCGCCTGATCATCGGCTCGATCGCCCGCTACCACCGCAAGGCGCTGCCTGCGCTAACGCATGACCACTACGCCGCATTGAGTGATGCCGATCAGGAAATCGTCAACCGGCTGGCGGCGCTGCTGCGCCTGGCCGATGGGCTCGACCGCGAGCACCAGCAGCGCGTCAAGGATTTGACGTGCAAGATCCGCCCACGCAAGGTGGTGATCCGCTGCAGCGCGGCACACTCGTTTCCCGAAGAAGAACGCGCCGCGCGCGATAAGAGCGACCTGTTCGAACTGGTCTATCACCGCAAGGTGGAAATCGACTGGAAACCGAAGGTCTAGGCGGCTGAGAAATCGCCTTGCTCTAACACGGCGATTTTGCTATGATCACCTTCAAGGGAACCTTGAAGCAGATTCTTAGGAGATGAAATGAAGTTCATCTACATCCTTACTGATTTTGGTAGCCGCGATGGTTACCCCAGCGCGATGAAGGGCGTGATCCATTCGATTCTCCCGGATGCGGTGGTGACGGACATTACGCATGAGATTAGCCCGCAGAATGTGATGGAAGGTGCGCTGACTCTGCAGCGTGTGACGCCGTATTACCCGGTAGGCGCGGTGATCGTCGCCGTGGTAGACCCGGGCGTGGGCACGCGCCGCCGCCCGATTGCGGCGCAGATTGGCGACCATTATTTCGTCGGCCCGGATAACGGCCTGTTTGGCCTGCACATCCACGCCGCCCGCGCCGCGGGGAAACCCGTGTACGTTGTGCACCTGGACCAGCCGCGCTACTGGCTGGACGGGGTGAGCAATGTGTTCCATGGGCGGGATATTTTTGCCCCGGCAGCCGCGCACCTGGCCAGCGGTGTAGCGCTGGAAGAACTGGGCTCGCCCGTTGACGACCCGGTACTGCTCAAACTGGACGATCCAAAACCCACAGCCAGCGGCCTGCGCGGGATGATCATGCACATCGACCATTTTGGCAATCTGGCAGCCAATATCTACCGCGCGCACCTGCCCGAGGGCAAAACCATGCGCGTGCAGATTGCCGGACGCACCATCCCTGCTCTTTCACGCACATTTGGCGATGCCCCTGCCGGGGGGCTGGTAGCGCTGATCGACAGTTCGGATGAACTGGCGGTGGCGGTGGTCAACGGAAGCGCGGCGGCGCTGCTCGGCGCAAAGGTTGGCGACCCGCTGGAAGTAGAATGGGAGTAACCGGCCGCTTTAGATCAGGTTTAAGAACCAGTCCGGCATCCAGAACTGGCCAATGCCAAAACCCCAGCGAATAACCAGGCTGGCAACCGCGACGACTATGCCAAAGGCGATCAGCGCTTTATCCCACCAGCGATACGTTAAAGCCTGCGCCCAGGTGCGCTTGCGCAGCCCAAAGCAGCGCAGATCCATCGCATTGGTAATATCCTCGCCGCTGAGAATGGCGTTCATCGTCACCGGCACCAGCAGCGGGGCCAGCTTGCGGATTTGGGCAAAGATACCGCCGTCCAGCTTCTCAATCTCAAATCCGCGCGCCCGCTGCGCATCCAGCGTGACTGAAAAATCGCGCGTGAGGGTGGGCACAAACCGAAAAGCGAGGTCCATCGAAAAAGCAAAGCGGTCGGGCATGCCCAGCCCGCTGAAGGAAATGCCGTAGGTGCGCGGATCGATGGTGAAGGGGATGATGAAGAACAGGATCGCCATCGAGAGCATGCGCACAATCTGCGTCATGGCAAAGAACAGCTTTTCCAGCGTCAGGTTGATGGTGATCGTCCAGTTGACCAGCGGAAGGGTGACTGACCCGGTCCAGAAGGTGTGCGTGCCTTGTAGGACGGCCGTGGGACCAGCCCGCCCGCTGATGAGCGTGTTGATGCCAACAATAAAGACAATGAAAAACAGGATGAACAACCAGGCCCGAAAGGTCTCGCGCCAGGTCAACCGGCTGAGAACATACTGAAAAATTACCAGGACGAAGAAGAACAGCAGGAAGCGAATATCCCAGAATTGAGTGATGGCGATTAAGATCAGGAAGGAAACCAACCAGCGGGTTCGCGGGTCAATTTTTTCCAGGACGCTGTTCCGAATGCGATAACGCCAAGCAACCAGCATAGCAAACCTCAATGAGCCTGTGGGATCGCCCGCGAAGGACTTTCTGGCAATCCTTCGCGGGCGGTGAAAACCAGGTTACCTGCCCGACCGGGAGGCGATGGCGTCATACGCCACCATCAAGATCGGAAGCAAGATCAAACCGTTGATCAGGTTTGAGAGGGCGGACGGCGTGAAATAGCCTACCAGCGCCGTATTCAGATCGACGCCGGAGAGGGGGATTTCCAGCAGCGAAGAGAAAAGCATACCCACGATGACACCGAGGGCCGCGAAGAGTTCCGCGCGGAAGATCGAAGAACCGGATTTGTAATTGGTAATGCTCTGGTAAATGAGGCCCGGGATCAGGCCCATCAAACCATTGCCGATATCCCACGACCACCAGAAGCCGTATCCGGAGAGGAAGTCACCCAGAATATTCCCCACTGCCCCGGTCAAAAAGCCGACGATCGGGCCAAAGGCAATGCCGAAGAACATGGGAATGGCAACGGCGGGGCGCAGCGAAAGATTCCCCGCGGCCGGCAGCGCCAGGAAATTCGTCACCCAGGAGAGCACGCCGTACAGCGCGGCTCCAATCGCGGCAAATACAACCTCACGGGTTCCAAACTGCCACAAAGATCGTTTTTCCATAATTTCCTCCTGAAGAATCGGTTACAAACGAAAACCCAGAATTCAACGGCCAGTTGCGATTGGTTCCTTTTCTCGATCTTGCCTCCTTAAGCTATCCACCAGAGAAACTATTTGGGCTGCGGCGCATAGTGCGCCAACAGTTCGGCGCGCATGAACGCGCCAGTTTGAGAAAACAACTTGCGGTTCGCGTCCAGCAGCGAGGTGGGCAGCACCCGGCTGCGGCGCAGCAAATCGTCGTCTTTCAAAACTTCTTGCGGCGGGCCGTCGGCGATAA
>DATCUC010000009.1:0-1923 GCA_036567625.1 Anaerolineaceae bacterium
CCGCCCGGCACGCGGGAGAGGTCCCACGGGTTGCGCGGGCAGGGCTGGTAAGCGCTGGATTCGTTGGATGAGCCGTAGGCAAATTCGTCCAGGTTAACCTTGCCGATGCTCACCGCGCCGGCCTGTTCCATGCGCGCCACCGGCGTGGCCGTGTACGGCGCTTGGAAGGTGGACAGGATGCGCGAGGCAGCCGTGGTCAGCGTGTCTTTAATGCAAAACAGATCTTTGATCGCCACTGGCACGCCGGCCAGCGCGCCCGGGTCTTCCCCGGCGGCAATGCTCCGGTCGACAGCTTCGGCTTGCTGCTGCGCGCGTTCGGTGAGAACATGAATGAACGCATGCACGCGCTGCTTGTCTTCAGCAGTGATCTCACCCGCATCCAGCACACCGGGGCGGCCATCTGCCTGGGCAATCCGCTGCAGGCAAGATGCCAGAATTTCGCGTGCGGAAATCTGGCGCCCATGCACCATCCGGCTCATTTCGTACGCAGACAGATCACAAAGTTCCATGCACTTAATCCAGCGTCGTGTGGGGGATATCCGGAACGACCACGTACCCCCCATCAACCTCGGGCACCTGGCCAATAATCGCGGCCGTATCCGCATACGGGAGCCATTTATCTTCACGCAGCCCCTGGCTGTTTTCGGCAGTAAACGGGATTCCGTGCGCGGCCGCGGGAACATCAGCGGCCAGCGGAATGGCGCTCAACTGGTGAATGGCAAGAAGTTGTGCGTTTAACTGCTCGCGCAGGTAAGCCGCTTCATCCGCGGTCAATTCCAGCGCGGCTAAGTCTACCAGGTGATGAAAAACATCCAGCGTAATCTCATCAGACATAATCGGCAAGGGTATTACGGGTTCAGCCAGTCGGAAAAACGATTTGAATGTTTATAACCGCAAACGGCTTTTCCGTCAATGCGATTTCCTCAAGAAAGCTCTTTCAGGGCGTCGATTCTGGGGGTGGAGCTTCGCTTGGGGCTTCCGTCGGCGCCTGGGTGGGCTCCGCGGTTGGTGGAACCGGGGTGCGCGTCAGCGTCGGACGGGGGGTATTGGTACGCGTGGGTGTCAAGGTGCGCGTCGGCGTAGAAGTGATCGTTGGCGTTTCGGTGGGTGTGCTGGTGGCAGTAGCGGTATTGGTGCCGCTGGGCAGCACAAACCCGGTCGAACTTGGCAGCGGCGTAGAAGAAGCTTGCAGCGTGGCCGCGGCTTCGGCGATCCCACCTTGCGGGGTGGTGGTCCAGGTGGGCGGCAAAGCGCGCAGCGTGGGCGTCGCGGTCGGCAGCACCAGGGCCGGTACCTCGGTCGGCGGCGGAAAGGGGTTTATCGAAATTGTCGGGTTCAAAAAGATCGCCATGTAAACCGTGAACAAGGCTACTCCAGCCAACAGGATCACACCCGTGAGGATATTCCACAATGATGGCCGCATCGTTTACCCTCGCCCGTTCGCTGGGCCTGTATTAAAGCATGGTACTGTGTCAGTATAGTCCATTCTTCCGCCGTGTCAATACGTTCCCGCCAAAATATGACATTTGTTATCCGAATTTTGGACGATTTTCTTCCGGGCCAGATGTCATACAAACACTTCTTCCTGTGTACTACGTTAAGCCAGATTGTTCTGCCTGTCAACGGCGCGGGCTTAACAACCACTTTGCAATTTCTCGCGTCGCGCTCCGGCCGGCTGAGCGCCGCCAGGGGCGCGTGCTATAATCCTGTTACATTCCATCACACCGGTATGACCCATGTCCAGCGATCCAATCGAAGCTGACCTACCTGCTGTGCCAGACTCCGCGCCGCCCGTCGTAACCGTGGACGGGGATGTTTCGCGGGTGACTGTGCGCGTGGAACTGGCCCCCGGCGCCGTGGTCGAGATTCAGGTAGAAACGCGCGCCTCCGACGGCGCGCTGCTCGAAGAACGCAGCCTGCGTT
>DATCUC010000010.1:0-10995 GCA_036567625.1 Anaerolineaceae bacterium
GCCAATCTTGTTGGCGAAAGCCCGGTGTACCAGTGACCCGCGGCGGGGCCGGGATCACGATTGTTTCTTGAGGTTTATGGTGACTTTGCGGTTGGGTTCGTCGCCGGTGCTTTCGGTGAATACCTGCGCATGATCACGCAATTCCAGGTGGATCACCCGGCGTTCGCTGGCGGGCATGGGCTCCAGCACCTGGCGCTTGCCGGTATGGACGGCCTGTTCGGCCATGCGGCGGGCAAGCTGGCGAAGCTGGCGGTCGCGGCGAGCGCGGTAGCCCTGCACATCGATCACCATAGGAACCCAATGTTCGAGTTCTTTGCCAACGATCAGGCTGGCGATGTACTGCAGCGCGTTGAGGGTTTCGGAGCGGCGGCCGATAAGAATACTCAGGTCATCGCCCTGCACATCCACCAGCACCTGCTGATCTTCGCCAGCGCTTTCGGGCTCGATGAAATGCGCGGTGACCGTGGCATTGACTTTCATCTTATCCAGCAGTTCGCTTACGGTCTCGCGAGCCACGCGCAGAGTGCGGTCTTCGCTTTCGGCGGCGGCCGGCACGGCCGGGGCAGGTTCAGCGGAAACCATCGGGCGCGGAGTTTCGACCGGCGCGGGGGCAGGCGTTTCCAGCGGGCGGCTGACGGGCTCATTAACGACCGGCGTCACGACATCCTTGATGGTCAATTTTACGCGTGCCTGGCGGCTGCCCAGGCCAAACAGGCCGCGGCTACCCGCATCAAGCACCACCACTTCTACGGCCTCTGGCGCCAGGCCCAACTGGCTCAAGCCCTTGGCGACGGCCTCTTCGACGGTCGGTGCAATTACTTCCAGGTTCGTTCGCTCTTGACTCATGACATCCTCAATGAGAGATGGAATTTACTTCTTCAACGGCGGCTTGGCTGATGGTTTACCAGATGGCTTGATGGTGCCGGTCTTCACGCCCGACGCCTCAACCGGGGCCTTGCGGCGCGGCAGCAGGTTCGACCAGTTGACCCGGCCGAGCATGGCATACTGGGCGATACCAATCAGGTTGGATGCGATAAAGTACAGCGACAGACCGGAGGCCAGGGTATAGGCCAGGTAGCCCATCAGGAACGGCATGTAGATGTTCATCATGCCCATCATCTGGTTGCTCTGGTCATTGCCGCCGGTGGAGGCTGGGGTCATCAACTTGGACTGGACGTAGGTGGTGATGACCACAATAACCGCCAGTACCGGGATGCCAAAAGGCAGGCCGGCAATGCGCACGGAATCCGGCTGGCCCAGGTTCATCCACAGGAACTGGCTGTTGAGCGGGATAAGCTTGGACACATCCAGAAAACCGGGGAAAACGTGGGTGGTTAGCCGCAATAGTTCCAGTGGGGTGACTGCCAGCGACTGGATGATGGCCTGGTAGAGGCCAATGATGATCGGGAATTGGATCAGCGTGGGCAGACAGGAAGCAAAGGGGTTGATACCTAACTCTTTGTACAGGCGCATCTGCTCCTGCGAGAGCTTTTCTTTATCATCCTTGTACTTCTTCTGAATTTCTTGCCATTCCTTATTCTCGTTCAACTTCTGCATGGCCGTGGTACCCTTCAACTGGGAAACCGTCAGCGGGTGGGTTACCAGGCGAATCAGCAGGGTAAACAGAATAATCGCAACCCCGAAGTTCCCTACCAGGTTGTAGATGAACAACAGGACATTGATCATGAAGCTAATAAAAGCTTGCCACATCGTGACTTCCTACCTTTTCCAATTAAGGCTGGTTGAATGTCCAGGCCTGAGTGCCGTTGGGGTTCAACGCAACAGCGAGAAGGTTTTCTTCACCTTGAGTAACCGCTACAACCAGTTTCTCACCTGTATACACCAGGTTGCTATAGAGTTTACCATTAACTGGCTGAGTCCACAGCTTTGTACCCTCTAAATTGACGGCGACTACATCACCGCCCTCAGTGGGAAAGACGATGCTATCATCCCCAAGCAGCACGGCCGCGCCGATGACAGCCGAGGGGGCATCAATCTGCCATTTTTGCGTGCCATCCTGGGCGTTGAGCGCGGTAAACTTACCGGACTGATCGCCAAAATACAGCAAGTCTTCATGCTGGAGCACGCGCGCCCAAACTGCGCCGGCGGTGGGGGTTTCCCAGGCAATGGTTCCGGTTTTGGTGTTAACCGCTACCAGTTTATTGCCCAGCGTGCCGGCGTACAAGTGGGCGCCGTCATCGCTCAGGGCCAGGCTGTAGACTACGGCCGCGCCCAGGTCAGCCGACCAGAGCTTTGCGCCGTCAGCGAGGCTGAGGGCATAGATGAAGCCGTCCATCGAAGCCACGAAGACTGCGTTGCCGTCGGTCGCCGGCTGCGCCCATACCGGGTCGCCGGTGGTGAACTTCCAGACCAGTTTTCCGGCATTGTCGATAGCGTATAGATTGTGGTCAGCGTTGGGAGCCAGCACCAGGCCTTTTTCTTCTACGGCCAACGATTTGCCGATGTAGCGGTCGGTGGCTTCAGTGAAGCTCCAGATCTCTTTGCCGGTCTTACGATCCAGTCCAAAGAGTACCTTATTAAAATCGCCAACCACCACCTGGTCGCCGATGACAGCCGGGGCAGCGTAAAAGATCTTATTGCGATCGGCAGCCTCGGGGTAGATCCAGGCCTGCGTGCCATCCTGGTTGAGTGCGTACACGTAACTGGTGTAGGCAATATAGGTCATGCCGTCATCCAGGGTGACGCCCGGCCAACTGGTGGCCAGGCTGGCGCCACCGGTGCAGCCGCTGAGCAAACCAGCCAGCAGAGCGAGCAAAATTACGAGCGAGAAAGATTTGATTTTCATTGTGCTTATCGTGGAATACGTCAAGAAGCCTTTCGGCTGTCAGGGAACGGGATCATATCCGCCGGGGTTGAACGGATTGCAGCGCAAGATGCGCCAGATGGCCATCACAGAACCTTTGATGGCGCCGTACTTATACACCGCCTGATACCCATAATGCGAACAACTGGGATAGAACCGGCAAGTATTCGGCGGTAAACCTTTGGAGAGCGAGTTCTGGTATGCCCGGATCAGAGCCAGGAGGATCCACTGCGGAATGCGCCACACTGTCAACCGGAAATCCTGCAGGCGGGGTTCGCGGGCATAGGCATCTTCAGAAGGATCAGGCTGGTGGTTGTGCACTTTCTTCACTCTTATCAACAAATAAATCGGCTCGCTTAATCAGGCCCACGATCACTGTCTTCACTTCGTTAAATTGGGCTGTGGCAACCGGTTGGCGGGCAATAAAGATGAAATCATATCCGGGTTTCAACTGCGGCAACAGGGCATGAAGGATCATGCGGATGCGGCGTTTGGCACGGTTGCGCTGGACAGCCCCACCTACCCGGTGACCGGCAATGACGCCGATGCGCGGGTGGCACAAGTCATTGGAGGCGTACACCAACACGATAAGCGGGTGGGCAAACGATCTTCCTCGCCGCACCCGCTTGATATCGGTCGATCGGGTTAACCGAAACGTTCGTTTCACCCATGAACCTGATTGCTCACAATGTACCTATCACAGGTTGAACGAAGCCATGTGCTGCCGTGCCAGCACCAATGCTTACCAGCGAACTTGCTTGACGTGGTTGTTCGACGTAACGGTAAGCTTCTTGCGGCCCTTGAGGCGGCGCCGCTTCAAAACTTCGCGGCCATCAGCGGTGGCCATGCGGGCTCGGAAGCCGTGCACGCGCACGCGGCGGCGAATCTTCGGTTGGTAAGTCCGTTTGGTCATTCAGTCTTTCCTTTCGCGATCCCCAATTTCGATGATTTCAGGGTAGTTTCAATTGACGAAGGGCAATTATACCCCAAGGTAGGCCAGGGGTCAAACCTTCGCGGAAAATTGGTGGAAATCGGCGCTTACTCCGGGTAGCTTCGCGGCGCGAAGAGTTCCGCCAACTGGCGCGCGCCATCAATATCGGCCACAGCAAGCACTTCATCTCCAGCCTCGAAGGTGGTAATGCCGCGCGGAACGATGACCTCACCTTTGCGGATGATGGCAGCAATAACCGTATGCTCGGGGAGCTTAAGGTCTTTGATTGCCACGCCGATTGCCTGCGCATCCAGCGGAATCTTCTCTTCCACCAGAGAATAATTGCCGCGGCGCAGTTTGAGCAGCGTGAACATGTCGCCCATCGACATTTCTTCTTCGATCAGCCGCGAGAAGATGCGCGCCTGGTTGAGGGCCACATCCACGAAGAATTTCTCATCAAACAACCAGGCATCGCGCGGGTTGTTGATGCGCGCGATGGTGCGCTTGACCGAGAACACTTTACGCGCCAGGAAACAGATCACCAGGTTTTCTTCGTCACTGGTTGTGCAGGCCACGATCACCTGCGCGTTGCGGATCCCGGCTCGTTCGAGAGTGACCATGTCGATCGGGCTGCCCTCAAAGATGATTTCGGTTGGAAGCTCGCGGTGAATCCGCGAGAGCACATCGCGGCGATCTTCAATAACATGCACCGTGTGTTTTTGATCCATTAACATGCGCGCAAGCTGCGCGCCGGTTCGACCACCACCTGCAATGATCACTTTCATGGCCGCCTCCTAGCCTTCTGCCTCGAGCAGCTTGCGAACGGTGTCTGCGCCCATAAAGGTGGCGCTGATGTGCAGCATGTCGCCTTCTTGGAGCACATCGGTTGTTTCTGGCAAAAATGCTTTGCCGTTGCGCGTCAAGGAAATGACGCGCACTTCTTTTTCGGAAATCAGTTCGCCAAGCTGGCGGCCGGCCCACTGCTCGGGGATGACGAACTCATATACCTCAATTTCACCGTTGCCGGTGGAAAAGACCGTTCGCATCGATGAACTGCTGAGCAGTTCTTCGATGCGCTGCGCGCCCCATAACGCGGCGCTGACGAACTGAACATCAAAGGCTTCGAGCATGGGTTTGAACTTGGGTTCCAGGTTGCGCACCACGATATTGGGCACGTCATATTCCGTTTTTGCCAGCCGGGCAATGACCGCATTTAAAATATCTGAACTGGTGACCGCGGCCACCGCATCGGCTTCTTCAATCCCGGCGCGGTGCAGCACGTCTTGGTTGAGCGCGTCACCTTCATTAATTCGCCCGGTGAAATCGGACGGCAGGCTATTCAGCGCAGCAGCCGAGAGATCTACCACTGAAACATCATGCCCGAGCTGGAACAGCCGGTAGGCTAGTTCCGATCCCATTCGCCCGCATCCCAAAACGACAACTCTCATTATGTCCTCAATCTTTCCCTGTACTGTACGACAACCATCCGATGCGCTTAATGCACCTGATATGGCACTTCGGTAACTACGATATTTTTATGTGAAAATAACGCCCAGCGCAAGGTGTTGGCGGTGCGCATGTGCAGCGCATTGCTCCACCAGTGCGTGGGAATGAACTCCGGCACGACAATGGTGATGATCTGGTTGGGGTGCGACTGCTTTTCTACCTCTTCAATATAACGCAGCAGCGGCTCCATGAGAGTGCGATAGGGCGAGTCCAGGATGACCAGACGAACGCCTTCTCCCCAGGTTTCCCATTTTTGCTGTACGCGGTGGGCATCCTCGGAGTCAATGGAAACATGCACGGCTGTGATGTCATCCGTGAGGGAGAGGGCATACCGCAGGGCGGCCAGCGAGCCGCGGTGCACGCCGCTGATCGGCAAAATGACGCGGTTGCGTGAAATGCGCGGGGGAGAGCCGTAACGGTCTAAAGAAAGATCACCAGCCAGGGTCTGATAATGATAATGGATGCCTCCCAGCATCAGCACCAGCAGCGGGATGATGATCACGATCACCCACGCGCCCTCGGAGAACTTGGTAATGGCAAAGACGGCGACCACGACCGCGGTGAGCAGCGCGCCAAACCCGTTGATCAGCATCTTAATCTGCCAGGATTTCTCAAATCGCAGCACCGATCCGCGTTCTTTCAGTTCCTGGCCGGGGGCCAGACGCCCAATTTTCCACCAGCGGTGCGCCATACCTGCCTGTGAGAGTGTGAACGAGAGAAAAACGCCGATCGCGTATAGGGGAATCAGCCGGGAAACGCTGGCCTGAAAGATCATGATCAGCCCGGAAGCGATGAGCGCCAGCAGTACGATACCGCGCGAATACACCAGCCGCGATCCACGGAAGGCAAGCTGGCGCGGAAGCAAACCGTCTTGCGCGGCCAGCGCGCTCAGGCGCGGAAAATCGGCAAAGGCGGTATTGGCCGCCATGACCAGGATGACGGTGGTGCCCACGATGGTGGCCAGGTAGAGAAATCCGCGGCTGCCAAAAATGGTACGGGCAATTTGCGAGATGACCGTCTCGGCTTCCGATGGAACGGCCTGCACCTGGGCAGCGAAGAAGGAGATGCCCAGCATCAACAGGCCCAGGATGATCGACATCATGATGAGCGTGCGTCCAGCATTCTTTGAACGCGGTTCTTTGAAGGCCGGGATGCCGTTGGAAATGGCTTCGACTCCGGTGAGAGCTGTCGTTCCGCTGGAAAAAGCGCGCAAGATTAAGAAGAGCGTCAGCCCCTGGGCGGCTCCAGTGATCTCTAGATGGGGCGGATCAATCACGGCAGTCAAATCACCGCTGGCAAAACGCACCAGGCCAAAGATAACCATGACGAAGGTCATCACCAGGAAGAAATAGGTTGGCACGGCAAAGGCCATGCCTGAT
This sequence comes from Anaerolineaceae bacterium, assembly GCA_036567625.1. GTDB lineage: Bacteria > Chloroflexota > Anaerolineae > Anaerolineales > Anaerolineaceae > CALDSL01. The sequence continues at coordinate 6,641 of DATCUC010000010.1, forward strand.
TCCTTCACGCCACGCAGGTTGATGACCATAATGAAACCTACCAGCAGCACGGCAATCCAGGCGCGGTAGGCAAACAATTGCGGATATGCCGAAACAATCTGCGCAACACCGGAGGAAATGGACACGGCCACCGTGAGGATGTAATCGGTGAGCAGCGCGGAGGCAGCAATTTTGGCCGGCAGCTCCCCCAGGTTGTCGCGCGAAACGATATACGATCCACCGCCGTTTGGATAGGCATGGATCGTCTGCTCGTACGAAAGCGTCAGGATTGCCAGCAAGACGACGATGGCGATTGCCAGTGGGAAAATGACCTGATAGGCAGCGCTGCCCACCACTGCCAGCACCAGCAGGATTTCTTGCGGGCCATAGGCCACCGAAGAAAGCGCGTCAGAGGAAAAAACCGCGAGGCCTACCAGTTTTCCAATCGTCTGGTGCGGAGCATCCGCAGTTTGCAAGGGCCGGCCGATCAACCAACTGCGCCACGATTTTCGCGGGTGGCTGCTGTCTGTCCGCCGGATAACGGCTGTACCGTCATCGCGTTCTGTTTGATTATGCATATGCTGCTCGATCTTACCCACTCACTCGACTGTGCACAGCGCACAAGCAGAGGAGTATATTACCGATGTTTCCCGCGGTCAAGAGATGAAAGCCCGGCAGCGTTACCAGTAATCTATCAGGCACACCGTCTATTATAGAACCTTACGGCCAAAGAAACGCATTATTCTTGGGGTATAATATCGATAATAGCAGAAATTGAAGGAGTGAAACCATGCGAATTGGAACACCAGAAATCGTTATTCTGCTGGTGATTGTGGTACTGCTTTTTGGCGTTGGCCGCATCAGCAAGATTGGCAAGGAACTTGGCGCCGGCCTGCGCGCTTTTCGCGACGAAATGAAATCGCCGGACGACAGTGACCAACCAGCGAGCCAGGACGATAAGCCCGGTGATAGCCTGCGCTAGCCCGAGTGGCTGGCGCTAAGGACAATGCCATCGTGGAGATCTTGAATATCGGTATCCCAGAAATACTGCTCATCCTGACGCTGACCCTGATCTTGCTGGGGCCGGAAGGGATGGCATCATCCGCGCGAACGCTGGCCAAAACCTGGCGCAAATTTGTCCATTCTCCGCTGTGGAAAGATATTGTCAGCACGCAGCGCGAGATTAAAGAGATTCCTACGCGGTTGGTGCGCGAAGCCGGCTACGATGAAATGAATAGCACGGTGCAGCAGATGCGCCGCGACGCCAGCGAAGCGGTCAAAGCCGGAGCGGTGCCGGTAGCGAAAGACGAACGCAGCATCCTTCCGCCCGCAAAACCGGCTGTGGAAGTGAATAGTGAAGAAATCGCGCCGGTGAAAACGGAAACGGATGCCGAATTTAAACCCGAACAGACTTCCAAATGGGATAACCTGACCGGGGATCACAGGCGTTAATTCCAGCCTTCGCGGGGGAAATTATGACAGAATCGAACACTCGCCCGAACCGGGTGGCGGTGGTTGGCGCAGGCAATGTTGGCGCCACGTTTGCGTATTCGCTGCTGATGAGCGGCGTCACGTCGGAAATTGTATTGATCGATGCCAACCACGCCAAGGCCGAAGGCGAGGCGATGGACATTAACCACGCAGTGCCGATGCTGCGCCCGGCGCGGGTGTGGGCCGGATCATATGCCGACTGTGCCGGCGCGGCGGTGACGGTGATCACCGCGGGCAGCAACCAGCGCCCAGGCGAAACGCGCCTCGACCTGGTGCAGCGCAACGTGTCGATTTTCAAAAGCATCGTCACTTCGGTGGCGGAGCACAACCCCAATGGGATTATTTTGGTGGCAACCAACCCGGTGGATGTACTCAGCTATGCTACCTGGAAGTTCTCAGGGCTGCCCAGCAGCCGCGTGATCGGCTCGGGCACGATCCTGGACACGGCGCGCTTCCGCTATTTGATCAGCAAAATGTTCGACGTGGACCCGCGCAGCGTACATGCCTATATCATTGGTGAGCACGGCGACAGTGAAGTGCCGGCCTGGTCATTGACTAACATCGCCGGGATGAATATCCACGATTACTGCGAAATGAACCACATGCACTGCCAGGAAGAGCAGCTTGACGAAGCCTTCTTGCAGACGCGCGACGCGGCTTACCACATCATCGAGCGCAAGGGCGCCACGTACTATGCGATTGCCTCCGGCCTGACGCGCATCGTTGAAGCGATTTTGCGCGATGAAAGCACGGTGCTGTCGGTGTCGAGCCTGATCAGCGATTATTATGATATCGACGATGTGTACCTGAGCCTGCCGAGCATCATCGACCGCGGAGGTTTGGAGCGTTTTATCCGGCTGCAACTGGCAGACAATGAGATCGAGGGCCTGCGCAAGTCGGCCAACGTATTGAAAGATATCATCCGCACGCTGGATTTGTCGCGGTAGAGCTGCCCTTACAGTTCCACCACGCGGGCCTCAAAGGGGGCCAGTTCCGCGCGCGGGTGCTGGCCGGGATGCGTGGAAAAAACCAGCCGCGCGGGCTGCGGCAGGTCAACCTTTTGCGGGTCAGCGGTGAAGTTTAAGGCCACGATGCAGACCTGCTCCGGACTGACGCGGCGGAACACCAGGCAGGCGGGATGCTCAGGCTCCAATAACTCGTAATCACCGCTGATCAACGCGGGGTTGGCGCGGCGCATACGCAGGATATTCCGGAAATAGGCAAACAGTGAATCAGGGTCGGCAGCCTGGTCTTCGAGGTTGATGCCATTGATATAATCCGGGTTGACCGGCAGCCAGGGCTCAACACCTTCCGGGCAGAAACCGGCATTGTGGGCGTTCTTCCACTGGAACGGCGTGCGGCACTTGTCGCGCCCGTCGAGCGTGGCCAGAACCAGCGCCAGCTCCGGCGGCGACTGAAGCAGTTCCGTTTCTAATTGAAAGGTGCGCGTGCCCAGCGGATCGCGGAACAGGTTGACATCGGGGATAAAATAATCGCTCATGCCGATCTCTTCGCCGTTGTAGAGCACCGGCGTGCCCTTGAGGGTAAGCAGCAGCGCCGTGTTGAGCCGCGCGATTTCGAGGTTATGGCGCCCGTCGCCAAAATGGCTGTACATGCGGGGCGAATCGTGGTTGCCCAGAGTGTTGCACGGCCACGCGTCGGGCGGCAGCGCTGCCAGCCGCAGGGCCTGGTTCTGACGCGCCCATTCGGGCGTGATGCGGTCGGTACGCATCAGCGGAAAATTGAAGACCAGGTCCAGCTCGTCGCGCCCGCTGCCGTAGTAGGAAATATCATCGGTCTCGCCAATCAGCACCCGGTCGGAGTATTCATCCACCACGGCGCGCAGTTCGCGCATCAATTCGTGCATCCCGGGCAGGTCGTGCTGAGGCTCGAACATCTCATCCCACAGCAGATGCACTTCCGCGCGCTCATCGGCGCTGCGCGCGGTACGTTTGAGCAGGTAGAGCTCATCCAGAGTCTTGCCGGTGATCTGGTCGCGTAAATCAGGCTCTTCAAAGATGGTGCCAACGGCATCCAGGCGAAAACCATCTACGCCCATATCCAACCAGAAGCGCACTGCATCCCACATAGCGGCTTTGACTTCGGGATTGCGCCAGTTGAGGTCGGGCTGCTCTTTAAAGAAGAAATGGTAATAATACTGACCGGTGGCGGGGTCAAGCTCCCAGGCGGAACCGCCAAAAGTGGAATACCAGTTGTTGGGCGGGCCGCCGTTTTTCCCATCAGCCCAGACATACCAATTGCGCTTGGGGTTGTCGCGGCTGGAGCGCGATTCCTGGAACCAGGCATGCTGGTCGGCAGTATGATTGAGCACCAGGTCGAGCACCACGCGCATATTGCGCCGGTGCGATTCTGCTAAGAAATGGCGAAAATCCTCCATGCCGCCGTATTCCGGGGCAACGGCGGTGTAGTCGGAGATGTCGTAGCCGCAGTCACGCATGGGCGAAGGGTAATGGGGCGAGAGCCACAGCGCATCCACGCCCAGATCTTGCAGATAATCCAGCCTGGCGGTGATCCCGGCAAAATCGCCGATCCCATCGCCGTTACCGTCGGCAAAACTGCGCGGGTAGATCTGGTAGAACACCGCGGTTTGCCACCACTTCAATGAATCAGTCATGCACTGGCTCCTCAATGATTTCTCCGGTCATGCCGTCGGCAGTTAAGCCGGTCAAACGCACGGAATTGATCTGATTCCAGCGCGCATCGGCCGCGGAAGCAGCCACGCGCAGGTAGTTGCCGGTCAGCCCTTCCAGGTGGAACCCAGCCGCCCCTTCAGGGGTTACGGCCTCCCAGAGCACGTCTTGAGTGCTGCCCAAAAAGGCCCGGCGGTACTGCTGGCTGGCCGTGCCCAGCACCGCGCGCATTTC
>DATCUC010000011.1:0-2079 GCA_036567625.1 Anaerolineaceae bacterium
CGGTGAAATACGGCTTGCCGCCCAGCAGCCCGGCCAGGTTGGCGGCCAGTTCCAGCGCGTCGGGGTGCGTACCCGGCGGGCTGGTGATGGTCATGGTGCTGTTCTTGAACAGGTCGGCATGGGCGCCGTCCAATCCATCAGCCAGTTCTTCCAGGTAGGCCGGGTTTAACGAAGAGGTGAGGGTGACAAAGTGGCGCTCCGCGCCGAGGACGCGCTGGGCAATCTTGGCTACGGCAACTTTCACCGGGGATGTATCCACCACTACCGTGCCGGGCCCCAGGTCGTCGGCGATGACTTTGAGCGTTTCTTCGATTTCATCCACCGGAAGGGCCAAAATCACCACCCCGGCGTTTTCCACGGCGTCGTGCAGGTTGATGGCGGTTTTATCAAACGCGCCCATGCGTTCGGCCTGGCGCATAACGCTGATTTCGCGGTCGTTGCCCATGCGCATTACGCTGTCTTTGTGCGCGGCCAGCGCCAGCCCAATCGACGCGCCCACCGGGCCGAGGCCCAATACGGTGATCTGGACGGTCATTAGAACCCTCCTGTCAGCAGTAGATAGAGGTTGATCAGCGGCTGAGTCATGATCAGGTCGAAAATATTCAAACCCAGCCGCGGGCCGATGAAGACGACCGCCAGCAGGATCACCGGACCGTAGGGGGCAATGGTTTCGAGGACGCGCGCCAGCGAGGGCGGGGCGAAGTATTCGGCAATCTTGCTGCCATCCAGCGGGGCGAGTGGGATCAGGTTGAAGAGCATCAAGGCCAGGTTGACCCACACGAATTCGAACATAAAATCAACCGGGGTGGGCAGGAACGCCGCGCCGCCAAAGCTAGTGGGCAGGATACCGGCGCGCAGCGGAATGGCGCCCAGGATGGCCAGGAAGAAGTTCGACGCGGGGCCGGCCAGCGAAACCCACATCAGCGCCGAAGGGGCGCGGCGGCTGAGCGCGTAGGGGTTCACCGGAACGGGGCGCGCCCAACCAAACCCGGCGAACAGCAGCAGCAGCGAGCCCATCGGGTCAAGGTGGCGCAGCGGGTTGAGCGTCAGCCGCCCGTTGGCGCGCGGAGTCATATCGCCGAATAGGTCGGCCACTTTGGCATGCGAGAACTCGTGTACGGTAAAGGCGATGATCAGGATGATGATGCGGGAGATCAGCGTGGGGAGGTCAAGATCGAACATAAGTCACCTGGGGCGTCGGGAAAGGTGCGGGGATATTAGCCTTGCTCCCCGGTTCGCCGGGTTAATCCGGAGCGGTTTTGTTGATTATATCATGGGTGGTATAATCTGCCCGTGCTACCCGATCTTGAGCTAAACGATGTATTGCGCCTGCGCAAAGCCCACCCCTGCGGCAGCTTTGATTGGAAAGTGGTGCGCCTGGGCGCGGATATTGGCCTGGAATGCCTGGGCTGCCAGCGGCGGGTGATCCTTTCGCGCCGCGAACTGGCCCGGCGCTTGAAGACTGTTGTTTCTCGAGGGATTGATGGAACCGCTGCACCCACCGGCTGACGCGCCCAAGATGGTGTTTCTGTTCTCCGATACGGGCGGCGGTCACCGCAGTGCGTGCGAGGCAATCATCGAGGCGCTCAACCTGGAGTACCCGAGCGGCTTTCGCGCGGAAATGGTGGACATCTTCCGGCAGTACGCGCCGCCGCCGCTTGGCCTGGCCCCCGATATTTATCCCACGCTCTCCCGCATGCCGGAGATGTGGGGTCTGGGTTACCGCGCGTCGAACGGGCCGCGCCGCACGCGCATGATGAACAGCATGCTCTGGCCGTACGTGCGCCGCTCGATCAACAAGCTGGTGGTGGAACATCCCTGCGATTTGCTGGTATCGGTGCACCAGCTTTCCAACGCGCCGTTCTTGCAGGCGCTTGAGCACCGCCGCGCGCTGGGCAATCCCAAAATACCCTTTGTCAGCGTGGTGACGGATATGGTCACCACCCACGCCTTCTGGTATGACCGCCGCGCCGACCTGGTGATCGTGCCCACCGAGGCGGCCCGCGAGCGCGGTCTGCGCCTGGGACTGGACCCACACCGGATGCGCGTGGTGGGCATGCCGGTCGCCGAACGCTTTGT
>DATCUC010000012.1:0-5317 GCA_036567625.1 Anaerolineaceae bacterium
CGGCCCACGCCGATCACTGCCGCGCCCTGGCGCGCCAGCATTTCGGCCACGGCCAGCCCGATGCCGGACGTTGCCCCGGTGACGACAAAGATTTTTTGCGTAAGATCGTACTCCATCGATTCCATCCCATTGGTTGAAAAATTGACTTACCGCTCGGGTATAGCACAGCGCGGGATGGAAAAACATCCCCTGCAGGGTGGATTGGGGGGTGGATTCCGGGTGGAGGAGCGGCAAACCTTACGAATCTGAGTCGAGCAGGCCCAACTGGCGGGCGCGGTTGAGCGCCTGGACGCGGTTTTGCGCGCCGATCTTGCCGTACAGGTTGTTGATGTGCGTCTTCACCGTGCTGGGGGCGACGTTGAGCTTGAATGCAATTTCCTGGTTCGACAGGCCGCTGTCTAACAGGCGCAGCACTTCCAGTTCGCGCGCGCTGAGGGGCTCTACCAGGTCGCTGGCCGCGGGGCGCGGCGCTACGGCGGTAACCGGCGCGGGTTCCGTCCCGCTCCAGCGGGCGCTGAACCAGGCGGCCAGGGCCGGCCTGCGGCGCGCCAGCCAGAGCAGCAGCCCGCCGGCGATGAGCAGGATGGGAGCCATGATTTGGATCAACAGCCCGCCGGTGACGGCGCCAAAGATGACGAAGAGGCTCAACCCGCCGAGCAGCAGGCCCCAGGCGGTGAGATGCACCGGGCGCGGCCAGCGCAAGCGGTGATCGGCCAGCAGCAGCCCCAGTCCCAGCGCGGCCACCGGCAGCAGCCAGGCATAAGCCCAGGCAGTCCAATCAGCGGTGAGCACGTTGAGCAGGAAGACCAGCCCCAGAGCAGCGAGCACCGCGCCGGGCAGATACAGCAGCGCCGCCCAGCGCTGCCCGCCCAGGTAGGTCACCAGTCCAATAAACAGGCCGCCCAGCATAATGAATACCAGCGGTAGAGCAACGTTCAGCTTGCCGCCGAAAACAATATTGAGGGCGAGTAAGACGACGCCGGTGAAGATTAATCCGTAGCTGGCAATTCGCGAAGGTGTCATGCGGGCCTGCGAGTGCGTGGGTTGGGTTGATTATAACTGATCCCACCACTTTGACAGGCGGCCGGTACTGGCAGACGGCTGATCCATGTAATGCGACACATCGTTGAAGAGCATCAGGCGGGCGCGGACGGGGTCTCTGAAGTCGAGCACGTTGAGGCACGCCGGAGATTGATCCAGGCGGTCGCGGTAGCCGCGCGCGTCAAACCCCAGCAGACTGCTGATCAGCAGGCGCAGGGTGGCCTTGTGCGACACGACGAGCACGCTCTGGCCGCGGTGCTGGGTGACGATCTCGCGGATAACGGGCAGGGCGCGGGCAATGACGTTGACCCCGGCCTCGCCGCCCTCGGGCGCGAAGGTGAACGGGTCTTCTTCCCAGGCGGCGTACTCCGCCGGGAATTGTTTTTCGACGTCAGCGCGGCGCATGCCTTCCCAGTGGCCGTGGTGGATCTCGCGCAGCGCGTCGCGCTTCACCAGCGGCAGGCCGTGAGGCGCGGCGATGATCTGCGCGGTATGTACGGTGCGCGCCATGGGGCTGCAGTACACCGCGGCGATGTTATCATCGGAAAGCCGCAGGGCCAGCCGCTGCGCCTGGCTGATGCCTTCGTCGGAAAGCTCAACATCCACCGCCCCGGCAAAGCGATCTTCGGCGCTGAGCTGAGTAGCGCCGTGACGGACGAGATATACGCGCGTGGTAGGTTGTGTGGTCATTACGCTTCTCCTCAACAAGAATCACCAGCAGAGCTTGCCGAGCCCCTCGCCCAGGTTGGTTTTGGGAAAACGCACGTCCTGGCGCTGTTCGAGGGTCATTGATTTCCTCGGCTGATGCATTTGAGTTCCCCCAAGTTTCTCGGTTCGGGCGCCAGCCTGGCGGGTGGTAGCTGGTTTGTTGGCGGCTGTGCCCTGCAAGAATATACGCTCTTGAGAGGGCGTTGTCATTTTTCGCCTCAAACCTCTGCGCATCTAGAACTAATTGTATCTCTCCGGCCAGTTTTGGAGAGGAAAAAGCGGTACTGCTTGGGATGATTTTTCGCGGCGCAAGATTTTGGGGCCGGTAACTTCGGTCTGATCAGCGATGGATTTCTTGAGCCGTCAGGCAAATTTGCGCGGCGCGGTAACTTTTTCGTAACGATTCTTGGATGACGGCTGCGTATACTGGGCCTATCTCCTTAAAGGGATGAGTGAACGGATTTACCGGTTTGGAGGATGGTATGGGTTTGTTAGAAGAAACGACAGTTCTCAGCCGCGTTGCCAATGCGGATGCCGCGGCGCTGCAGAATCAGATTGCGGGGCAGGTCATTTTGCCCGAAGATGAGCGTTATGAAGAAGCGCGGCTGGCGCATAATCGCTCGATTGACCAGCGCCCGGCGCTGATTGTCTCGGCCCTGACTGCCGCGGACATTGCTGCCGCGGTACGCTTCGCGCGCGAGCAGGGGCTGGCAATTGCGGTGCAGTCCACCGGGCACGGCGTGCCTGTGGCGGCAGATGGGGCGCTGTTGATTCTTACCGGCCGGCTGCAATCCTTGAAGATCGACCCCGAGCTGCAAACGGCGCGGATTGGCGCCGGGCTGCGCTGGGGCGAGGTGCTGGCAGAAACGCAGCGATTCAAGCTGGCGCCCTTGCTGGGTTCTTCGCCGCTGGTGGGCGTGGTGGGCTACAGCCTGGGCGGCGGGTTGGGCTGGCTGGCGCGCAAGCACGGCATTGCCGCCGACAGCGTGCTGCGTATTGAGCTGGTGACCATGACCGGTGAAATCATCCGCGCCAGCGCGGAGGAACATGCCGACCTGTTTTGGGCGCTGCGCGGCGGCGGGGGCAGTTTTGGCATCGTGACGGCGATTGAAGTGCGCCTGTTCCCGGTGAGCACAGTATATGGGGGCAACCTGGTGTACCCGGGCGAGATGGCGCGCGAAGTGATGCGCCGCTACCGGGATTGGATTGCGGCGCTGCCGGAAGAAATGACCACTTCCGTGATGTTGATTAACTTTCCGCCCATTCCACAAGTGCCGGACGTATTCCGCGGCAAGTCATTTGTGATGGTGCGCGGCTGCTATGCCGGGCCGGTAGAAGCCGGAGCGGCGCTGGTGCAGAGCTGGCGCGACTGGCAAGCGCCGCTGATCGACGATTTTGGCGAGATGGCTTTCGCGCAGGTGGCGAAGATCAGCAATGACCCCATCAATCCCGCGCCATCCAAAACCACCGGGGCGTGGATGCGCGAATTGAGCGACGCGGCGATTGATACGCTGGTCCAGTACGCGCGGCCGCGGGCCACTCCGCCAGGCCTGACGGCGGTGGAAGTGCGCCACGTGGGCGGGGCAATGAACCGCGCCCCGGCAGACTTGAACGCCTTTAGCCACCGCGACGCGGACCTGCTGCTCTTCGCTGTGGGCTCAACCCCCACGCCCGAGCTGGTCAGCGCGATGCGCGTTTACACCGACGCGATGCTGCGCGACCTGCAGCCGGCGCTAACCGGCGGCGTGTTCCTCAATTTTACGGGTTTGCAGGAAGCGCGGGACCGCACACGCGCGGGTTTTGCGGCGGGCGTATTTGAGCGGCTGCAAGCGGTCAAGGCGAAGTACGATCCAGAGAACTGCCTGCGTTTTGGGTTCGATATAGCGCCGGGTGAATAATTGGGGATGGGGAACAACCCGGGTTACGTTTACAGGTAGTTTACCGGTAGAGTCAAAACCGGCGCGAGAGCGCCGGTTTTGACTTGCTGCACAGGGGCGGGGGAACGCTGCCGGTATTTTAGTAGATATCCCACACGGTGTTATACACGTTGAACTTGCCGGTGGGGGTGACCAGGTCTTTGATGCGGCTAAGTTCTTCGAGGGTTTTATCATCGTAGATGACGATCTCGCCGGTTTCGCCGGGCTTGCTGGCATCTCCCCAAATACTGACCCACACCTGCGTGCCCTGCCGGTTGTATTCAAAGTGCACGGCGCGGCCGTAGGTGGCAGCTTCCCAGCACTTGTATACCTTACTTGGGTCGGACTTGGCAATGACGCACACCGTGCGGGCGAGCACCGGGTCGGGGTTGAGGGTCATGTCCACCCAGATCCACTGGCTGTTGGGGTGGGTTTTGATAAAGAGGCTGCCCGCGCCGGGCAGGGGCGTGTCGCGCACTACTTTCCAGGCGTTGGCGGCGTGGTCTTGCGGGTCGGTGCCAATGGACACAATGGCGCCTTCCCCCAGGTGCGAAGTGCTCCACACCGGGCCAAACTCGGGGTCGATCCAGTTTGCGCCGCGGCCCGGGTGCGGGATGGCGGGCGTGTCGACCAGGGCGGCCAGTTTGCCTTCCTGCGCATCGATCACCGCGATTTTGTTGGACTGGTTGGCGGCGACCATGAAGTAGCGCTTGGTCGAATCCCAGCCGCCGTCGTGCAAGAAGCGTTCGGCCTCGATCATTTTGACCGTCGGGTTGACCGGGTCGGTGTAGTCAACGATCCAGACCTGGCCGGTTTCTTTAATATTGATGATCCACTCGGGCTTGAAGTGCGAAGCAAGAATCGACGCCACGCGCGGTTCGGGGTGGTATTCCTCGCTGTCGTAGGTGTAGCTGCGCGTGCTGACCACCTTGAACGGCTCGAGCGTGTCGCCGTTGAGGATGACAAAATGCGGCGGCCAGTAGCAGCCAACCACGGCGTATTTGTCGGTAAAGTCGCCCTGGTCACCCTTGTACTTGCTAACTTCGACGGAGCGGGCATCGTAGCACAACTGCACTTCGGCTACTTTGGCGGGGATTTCCATCCACAGGTCGATCAGCGCCAGCTTGCCGTCGCGGCCAATCACGTAGGCATAGCGCCCGGTGGCGGACATGCGGGTGATGTGGACGGCATAGCCGCTGTCGACCAGGGCGACGATGTCGTGCGTGTCGCCGTCAATGATGGCGACCTTGCCGGCGTCGCGCAGGGTGACGATGAAGTAGTTTTCCCAATCACGGGCGGTTTGCGGCTGAGTGGGACGGTCGGCGGTGGGAACCAGCACCTTCCAGGATTCTTTCATCTTCTCGAGCGAAAGCTCGGGCGGGGTGGGCGGCTCGATCTGCAGGTATTTGGCCATCGTTTCGGTTTGGGCCTGCGTGAGAAAGCCCTGTTTGCCCCAGTCGGGCATGCCGCCGGTGGTGCCGTTGAAGATGATAGCCGCCAGGCCGAGCGTGCCTTTGGGCGTGGTTACATCCGGGGTGAGGGCGGGGCCGGTAGCGCCTTTGCGCAGCGTGCCGTGGCAGCCGGCGCAGCGTTCGAAGTAGGTCTGGCGCGCCCAGGTGAAGTCAGCCTCGCTCAAGTCACCGTGCGGGCCG
>DATCUC010000013.1:0-16648 GCA_036567625.1 Anaerolineaceae bacterium
CGAATCGACCGCCGAGGGCGTCACCATCAAACGGCGCTGGTATCACCCACGCTACATCTTCCTCGCGTTTTTCTGCCTCTTCTGGGATGGCTTTTTGCTCTTCTGGTACGGCGCGGCTTTCAGCATGAACGGCCCGGCAGTCATGTTCATCTTCCCCCTCATCCACCTGGCGCTGGGCGTGGCCATCAGCTACAGCACGCTCTGCGGCTTTGTCAACACCACCTACATTGACCTGACCCGCGACGAAGTGAGCATTGAACACGCCCCCCTGCCCTACCCCGGCAACAAAAGCGTAGCCGCCGCCGACCTGCGCCAGTTATACACCCAGGAAGTGACGCGCCGCACCAAGAACGGCGCCACCACCACCTACTCGCTCAACGCGATCACGCGCAGCGGCGAAAAGCTCGAGCTGCTGAAGGGCCTCGATACCCCCGAGGCCGGCCTGTTCATCGAGCAGCAGGTGGAAAAGTTCTTGAATTTGCGCAACGAACCCGTGGCGGGCGAAGTGGGCGGGTAAGCCCGATCAGGACTCGCCTTCCAGGTAGGTCAGCACCATTTTGGTGAAGACGCGGAACGCGCCGACCAGGTCGACCTTGCCGGGATCGAGCAGCCATTGGATCTGCAGGCCGTCCATCATCGCCATGATAAGGTAGGCGAGTTGGTCGTAATCGACATCCGGCCGGGTAGCCGCGCCGGCAATGTTACGCAACTGCCGCGTGTACAGCTCGCGCCCGCGGCGGTAGCGGTCGACAAAATACGCATGCGATGGGTGATCTTCGCGGATGCTCTCGCTGACCAGCACCGTAAAAAGCTGGATCAGGCCGGGTATTTTTTCGTTTTCGGCGTACACACCTTCGAGCAAGTCAAACAGCAGCGGGTAGGTTCCCACCTCAGTGTCGATCAGTGGGGTATAGCGGTCATACAGTTTCTGCTCATGGTACTCAAGCACCGCCTGGAGCAAATGCACCTTGCTGGGAAAGTAATGCAGCACGCCCTGCTCTGTCAGTCCAACGGCCTGAGCCACCAGGGCAAAGGATGTACCCTGAAAACCGTAATCTGCGAAAAGCCGGGTGGCATTTTCAAGGATTTCCTGCTTGCGGTCACGCCGCGCGCGGTTTGAAAGGCGTTTGTCATCTATGGCAGTCATATTTCCATTGTAGCACAAGATTCCTGATAATTTACCTACCACTAGGTAGGTAAATCGGTTATACTATGCCTATCAATTCCCCTACATTCTTCCACAACACATCAGGAGGACTCGATGGCTACCCAGATACAGACCGGATTAACCTCGCCGAGCCAAAATACGCCCACCGCAGCATTCCAAACCAGCCGGGCAGAACGCACCGCATATGGCTTCTATTTCTTTGGGCAAAATGTGTTCTACATCATTGTGCTCAACTATTTGCAGATCTTTCTCACCGATATGGGCGTCACGGCGGCGGCCGTCGCGTCGATTTTTCTGGTCGCCAAAGTCTGGGACGCGGTCAATGACCCGCTGTTTGGGGTGATCATCGACCGGTCGAAACCCAAAGGCGGCAAATTCTTGCCCTGGGTGCGCTTCTCGGTGATCCCGATTGCCATCACCACGACGTTAATGTTCGCGCTGCCGGCCACCTTTCCGCTGGGTCTCAAGATTGCCTGGGCCGCGGTGGCCTACTTGCTGTGGGACCTGGCCTATACCCTGTGCGACGCCCCGGTATTCGCCCTGACCACCGCCATGACCGACAATATCCAGGAACGCACGGTGTTGCTGTCGGTTGGCCGGTTGGGCGGCATGCTCGGCGCGTTGATCATCGGCATCGGCGTGCCGTTGCTGTACCCCAACTTTGGCTGGCTGGCCACCGCCATCGCGCTGGCGGTGGTGGGCATGGCCACCATGCTGCCCATCACCCGGCTGGCAAAAGAGCGCGTGCTCAGCCGCAAGCCCGAAGCACCCTCGCTGGGCGACATCTGGCGCTATCTGAAGGGCAATAAATACCTGCTCATTTTTTATGGCTCGATGGTCATTTACTACCTGACCAATTCGTCGATGACGGTGGGGCCGTTTTTCGCGGCCAACAACCTGGGCAAGTCAGAACAAATGAGCACGCTGACCGCGGTGTCGGTCTTTCCGATGCTGATCATCGCCGGGTTGGTGCCGATGCTAAGCAAGCGCTTTGGCAAGTTCAAACTGTATATCTTTGGCATCTTGTGGTACATCGTTTTCAGCGTGGTGCAGTATTTCGCCGGATACCAGAACTTCACCCTCTTCATTTTGCTGCTCTTTATCCGCAGTATCGGTTTTGGGATGACCGGCGTGCTGATGTTTATGTTCACCCCCGACTGCGTAGAATACGGCACGTTCAAGACGGGCGAGCGCGCCGAAGGCATCACCTTTGCGCTGCAAACTTTTGCCACCAAGTTGATGAATGGCCTCTCGGCCACCATCGCCATGGCCGGGCTGGCCGCCTTTGGGTTTGTGGCCGGCGAGGGCGCGGTGCAATCGCCGCAAACGCTGAACGGCATCTGGCTGATGTACACCCTCTTTCCCATCGTAGGGGCGCTGCTTTCCCTGCTGCTTTTGCGCACGTTCACCCTACGGGATAACAACGTGCAGATTATGGCGCAGGCAAACAACGGAGAAATCACCCGCGAAGAAGCCCTGGCGCAACTACCCCAAGAATTTCGGTTCTGAGCCTGAAAGCAGAGGAGATAGCAATGAAACCTAAAGGATTGTGGCTGGCTGTAGCAGTTTTTGTCGTGTTCGCCATCGTTTTCGGCACGGCCGACTGGCAAATTTCGGAAGCGCTGTATAACCCGCAGGCCGGGTGGGCGCTTTTCATGGAAGCCTACGGGCAGCTCCCCGCCGCCCTGCTGGGCTTTGTATCTGGCAGCGTCTTGCTGCGCCAGCACGCCTGGCAGAAGAATTTCAAAAGCATCCTCGCCGGGGTGGGCATTGTCCTGGTCACCCTGGTGGCTACATTTGGGTTCTTTGCGGATGCCGCCGGCGCACAAACCGGAAATGAAGACATGAACCTGGCGCTGCTGGCCGGCCTGACGCTGGCAGCTCTGGTGGTGGGCCAGGTGCTCCTGCGGCGCATGCCGCGGGAGAAGCTCGCGCCCTATCACGCGCTGGCTAAAATTGGGTTGGGCATGTTCTTCTTTGCCGGCCTGGCCACGGTTTGGTTGGTAAAACTGCCGTGGGGCCGCTGGACCTACCGGGATATCCTCGAAGCTGGCGACCCGGGGCTGTATACGCCCTGGTTTCTACCGCAGGGACCCAACGGGCATCACTCGTTCTTCTCGGGGCATACGGCCATGTGCTTTTTGATCTTGCCGCTGATGCTGCTGGCAAAACCGGGCAGCCCGGCGCGCCGGGCGCTGCTGGCGCTGGTGCTGATGTGGGGCGTGGCGGGAGCAATCAGCCGGGTGATGGTCGGTGCGCACTTTGCTTCGGACGTGCTGTTCGGCGCGGGCGAAACCCTGCTGTGGTTCTGGATATTGCAGAAGGCCTACCTGCCTCAGGCAGCGCAGCAACCCACCCCACAAACCACGCCGGGGCAGGCATGAAAGACCTTCCAACGCTCCTCGCGCAAATGACCCTGGAAGAGAAAGCCGCGCTGTGTTCCGGGGCGGATATGTGGCACATCAAGGGGATCGAGCGCCTGGGGATACCTTCCATTATGGTGACCAACGGGCCGTATGGGGTACAGAAACAGGCCGGTGATACCGACTTTGTGGGCATTAACAACAGCCTGCCGGCCACCTGCTTCCCCACTGGCCCGGCTCTGGCAGCCACCTGGAACCGCGAACTGGTTTCCGCGGTAGGCCAGGCGCTGGGCGAGGAATGCCGCCAGCAGCAGGTGAGCGTGCTGCTTGGCCCGGGGATCAACATCAAGCGCTCGCCGCTGGGCGGCCGTAACTTTGATTACTTCTCTGAAGACCCCTACCTGACGGGCGAGATCGCCAAAAGTCACATCCTGGGCGTGCAGAGCCAGGGGGTGGGAACGTCACTCAAGCATTTTGCCGTGGCAAACCAGGAATACCGGCGCATGACGATTGACGCGGTTGTGGATGAACGCGCGCTGCGCGAGATCTACCTGGCCGGGTTTGAAACCGTAGTGAAAGAAGCGCACCCCTGGACGGTGATGTGCGCTTACAATCGGGTCAACGGCGAGTACTGCTCGGAAAACAAGTACCTGATGACCGACATCCTCAAAGGCGAATGGGGCTACCCCGGGCTGGTGGTCACCGACTGGGGCGCAACCAATGACCGCTGCGCCGGACTGCGCTCCGGGGTTGACCTGGAAATGCCCGGACCGGCAGAAGCGCACACGCGGCAGATCGTCGCGGCGGTACGTTCTGGTGCGCTGCAAGAAAGCGCAGTCGACCGCGCCGTGGAGCGGGTGTTGCAGGTGATCCAACAGGCCAGAGAAGGCCAGGCGGTAACCTTCACCTGTGACATGGAAGCGCACCATGCCCTGGCGCGACGCGCAGCCGCCGAAGGCGCAGTACTGCTCAAGAATGAAGGCGCGGTGCTGCCGCTGCCACCCGGGGCGAAGATCGCGCTGGTGGGGCGGTTTGCCAAAACCCCGCGCTACCAGGGCGGCGGCAGTTCGTTGACCAACCCGACACGGCTGGAAAACCTTTATGAAGAACTGGGCCGGCTGGCCGGTGAAACGAACCTGGTGTTCGCCGAAGGCTACCCCGAAAAAAGCCCTGCGACGGATGAACGCCTGATCGCTGAAGCGCTGGCTACGGCACAGCAGGCCGATGTGGTGGTGGTCTGCGTGGGTGGGCTGGAAACCGAAGGCCGCGACCGCGCGGATATGAAACTTCCGCCGGCTCACGCCGCGTTGATCACGGCCATCGCCGCGGCGCACCCGCGGGTGGTGGTGGTACTCAGCAACGGCGCCCCGCTGGAAATGCCCTGGATCGACGCAGTTCCAGCGGTGCTGGAAGCCTACCTTGGCGGACAAGCCGGAGCAGGCGCGATTGCCGAAATTTTGACCGGCCGCGCCAACCCCTGCGGCAAGCTGGCCGAAACCTTCCCACTGCGGTTGGAAGATAACTCGGCGAATGCCTATTTCCCCGGCGGCCCTTCTACCGTGGAATTGCGCGAGAGCATTTTTGTCGGTTACCGGCACTACGACCGCGCAGATCTGGCGGTGCTGTTCCCGTTCGGTCACGGTTTAAGCTACACCCAGTTCGAGTACAACCACCTCGAGATCTCCCCCACCCCGGCAACCGCCGACCAGCCGGTGACAGTAACGTTCCGCATCCGCAATAGCGGCGCGGTGGCCGGCAAAGAGATTGCCCAAGTGTACGTGCGCGATGTGGAATCGGCGGTCTTTCGCCCAGTGAAGGAGCTGAAAGGCTTTGCCAAGATCGCCCTGCAACCCGGCGCGGAAGCGCAAGTAAGCATCCGGCTGGAGCGCCGCGCCTTTGCCTTCTATGACAGCGCCGCGCACGACTGGCGGGTAGAACCCGGCGAGTTCGAAATCCTGGTCGGCGCATCCTCGCGCGATATCCGCCTGCGCGGCGAGCTGGTGATCAACGCCGCGGAACCGGCGCAATTCGTCGGCGCAGACCCGGCAGGCTATCGCCAGTATACGGCGGGCGAGCCGGTGAGCCAGGCAGATTTTGAAGCGCTGCTGGGGCGGCCCGCGCCGGCCAACGTGGCGCCGGGCAAGGGCAAGTACACGGTCAACACGCCGATTGGGGATATGCGCGATTCATGGATTGGCCGGCTGCTGTTCGATATGATGCGCCGCCAGGTGAAGAAAATGGTCAAAGACGCCGAAAGCGACAACCCGATTGCCGCATTGATCGACGCAATGCTGGCCGAGATGCCGCTGCGCAGCATGCTCATGATGAGCAATGGCGCGCTGACCCGCGAGACGCTGGACGGGTTACTGATGATGATGAACGGCCGGTTTTTCCGCGGGCTGGCAGCCCTGGTGCGCGGCATAAGACAGAAAGCGGTGTAGGGGAAAACCTGATCACCGGTTGGATGAGAATAAATGCAGAGGCCGGCGCGATTGCGCCAGCCTCTGCGAACACACCGGTTCTCGCGCAAACAGGGCTACGGGCGAATTTTGAGAATCTCCCCTTCGCCGGGGAAGATCCCATTGTTGGCTACATAAATGTAGCCGTCGCGGCCAATCGCCATGCCGGTGGGCGCCCACAGGCCCTCGGTCATGATCTCGTCCCGCGTGCCGTCCGTGTTGACGCGGAACAGCGCGCCGGTCCAGTCCCCGCCCATTTCTCCGGCCAGCAGGCCGTTGGCGACCATCTCGAGCACGTACAGGTTGCCCTTCTTATCAAAGGCAATATCAATCGTAGAGGTAAAACCCTCGGCAAAGACTTCGACAGGCTGGCCCGGCACTACCCGGTAAATGTCAGATTCACCCGGCAAGAACGGGAACCCGCCCAGCGAGCCGACGTAATACGCCCCGTCGGGACCCTTCACCAGGCTGTTCGGCACAGTTTCCATCGGGAACTGCGGCGGCAGCGGAATGGGGAAATCGGGCGGCACATCCACCAGGCGCGCCGGGAAGATCGCCAGCGTGCTGATCTTGCCCCTGCGGTCCACCTGCAAGAGCGAGTTGCCGCCCGCATCCACCACGATGCCCTTTGAGCCGTCGTTGATCACCGCGTACGGGTTGCTGTCGACCATGGTGGGCTCGGGGTTGTTGAGCGCCTCATAGCCCGCCACATCCACCACAGGGGTGAACTTTTTACCCCATAGCATCTGGCCCAGGTAGCCCAGGTATTTGTACTTCGCGGGAACGACCGTATCCCGCACCGCGGGATCAGCGCCCAGCCCGGTAACAACCCGCAGGCCGGCCAGGGTGAACGCCACATCATGCGCGCCCGTAGCCGAAATCCCTTCCGGGCCGCCCGTCAGCGAGGGAATATTCTTGAAGATGCGCACCTGGTGGCCGCGGGCAATACGCGTCACCGCGCCGGTCAGGCCAAAGCAGATCTGTCCAGGCTCTTCGCCTTCATTTTCCGGCGGGGTTTCCACGCAGTCCGTGCCACCAACGCCGGCTTCGGCCACGTACAACGCGCCGTCGGGACCAAAGGTCATGCCGCGCGGGTTGTTCAGCCCCGTGGCAATGACCTTGACTTGCGGACCAGTACCCTCAGCAAAAGCCGGGGTGGATACAAACGAGAAGCTGGCAAGCAGCGCCAGCAGCAGGAAAATCCGAACTGCTTTGAGCAATCGGTTGTTCATGGAAATGGTATTCTCCTTGGGAGTTGCCTCCCCCCTAACGATAAAAGGTACATGCAAGAACCGGTATTGTTCCCCACCTTGTATCCGCGGTGAAAGTTGATGGTATAAGTCAATAATAGGGATTTTTCATCAAAGATGCAATAGAACAGAATTATATACCCGAGAATTTCCTCCCTCTCTCAGGAACAGAATCAAGATCGCGCGGGAAATGTCACATTCGCAATAGATAAACATCACACAAGATAGTGACGCAAACAGTCATATTCATCTCTATCTATTGCGCGGGGAATTTTGGTAAATTTGTATTAATTTCTGACAAAATTATGGTATTATCGGTTCTATGCCCTTTCCCACGAACCGCCCCCATAGAGTAGATGGGGAAAGTTCACTATAGGCAGTTTTTGACGACCCGTCAGGCACGTATCTGGCGGTCCAGTCCGGCCCCGAGGGGGTCGGGCATTTCCTATAATTTCTGAGAGGAGATACGGAAGTTATGAAGCAAAAGCTGTTTGGCCTGTTAAGCATCGCTGTGCTGTTCGCCATGATCCTTGGCGCCTGCACGCCGGCTGCGCAAGTGACCGAAGCCCCCGCTCCTGTTGCCACGGAAGCTCCCGCCGCGACCGAAGCCCCGGCTCAGCCCGCTGCCACTGAGGCCCCCGCTGCCACTGAGGCCCCCGCCGAGCCTACAGCGGCTCCTGAATCCACCCGCACCGGTGGCTGGTTGGACACGGTTGTGTTCTCCGCCATTCCCGATGCCGGTCCTGCTGTTGAACAGTTGAAAGCTGGCGTGATCGATATGTACCCCGTCAGCGCCGATGATCCCGCTGCGTTCGAAGACGTCAAGTCTGACCCGAACCTCAAATACGCGACGATCTACGGTTCCAACAACCAGATGCTGTTCAACGCGACGCAGTGCGCCGATCCCGCCAAGTTCAATCCCTTCGCCGTCAAAGAAATCCGCGAAGCCATGAACTGGGCCACCGACCGCAACTACATCGCGCAGGAAATCATGGATGGCCTCGCCACCCCCAAGTATACTGCTCTGACCAGCGCCTTCGCGGACTACTCCCGCTACGCCAGCAAGATGAGCGAAATCGAAACCAAGTACGCCTACGATATGGAAAAGGCCAAGGCCGCTGTTGACGCCGCCATGACCGATCAGGGTTTTGCAAAGAACGCTGATGGCAAATGGGAAAAAGACGGCAACGTTGCGACTGTGATCGTCCTGATCCGCACCGAAGACGCCCGCCTCGAGATTGGTAACTACTTCGCCAATCAGCTCGAGGAACTTGGCTTCGCCACTGACCGCCAGGAAAAGACCCGCGGCGACGCGGCCCCGATCTGGCAGCAGACCGAGCCCTCCGAATGCCAGTTCATGGTCTACACCGCTGGCTGGATCTCCACCGCGATTTCCCGCGACGATGGCAACATGTTCATTCAGTACAACACGGGCACCATGCAGAACCTGCCCGCCATGAATGAATACAAGCCCTCTGACCGCCTGGTGGAAATTGAAGACAAACTCTACACCAACAACTTCGTCGACTTCGCCGAACGCGGTGAGCTCTTCGAAGAAGCTCTGGATCTCTCCATGCAGGAATCCTGGTGGGGTATCTGGATTTCCGACAACACCGCTTTCTCGCCCTTCAGCAGCAAGGTCGTAGGCGCCTATGACCTGGCCGGTGGCTTCGCCAGCGCCCAGCTCTTCCCCTACACCGCTCGCTTCGAAGGCCAGGAAGGCGGCGAACTCAAGATCGCCCAGTCTGGTATCCTCGTTTCGCCCTGGAACCCCATCGCCGGCTCCAACTGGACTGACGACGCGGGCGTACAGCGCTGGACCGAAGATTTCGGCGTTGTCTACAACCCCTACACCGGTCTGCTCATGCCCAAGCTCATCGAATCGGCCGACGTGACCGTCCTCAATGAGCTGCCCATCGCGCAGCAAACGGATAGCTGGGTAACCCTCAACAAGGTTGATTCCATCGAAGTTCCTGGCGATGCCTGGATTGACTGGGACGCCGCCAACCAGAAATGGATCACCGTTGCCGAAAAGTTCCCCGAGGGCACCACTGCCAAGACCAAGTCGGTTGTCGTCTACCGCCCCGAGCTGTGGGACACCACCTGGCACGACGGCACCCCCTTCACCATCGCTGACATCGTCTTCGGCATGATCATGCAGTTCGACGGCGCCAAGCCCGAATCGAAGCGCTACGACGAATCGCTGACCCCCGACTACGATGCGCTGATGACCCACTTCAAGGGCGTTCGCATCACCAGCACCGACCCGCTGACCATCGAAACCTACGATGATCTGTTCGCGCTGGATGCTGAAAACAACATCACCTCCTGGTACCCGTCCTACTACTACGGTTTCCAGGGTGGCATGATCAACCTCCAGTCCATGGTCGGCGCTATGCTGGCCGAGGAAAATGGCGAACTGGCCCTGTCTTCGAGCAAGTCGACCGACAAGCAGGTGGAATACACCAGCCTGGTCGCTGGCCCGTCGCTGGAAGTTCAGAAGAAATGGCTGGATCAGGCCATCGCCGACCAGTACATCCCCTTCGCCCCCACCATGGGTGAGTACCTCACCGCTGAAGAAGCTGTGCAGCGCTACAACAACATGGTTGCCTGGTACGAAGCCCACAACACCCTCTTCATCGGCACCGGCCCCTACTATGTAGACCAGGTCTTCCCGGTCGAAGGCACCATCACCCTCAAGCGCTTCGAAGATTACCTCTTCCCCGCCAATGAGTTCTCCCTGTTCGCCGAACCCAAGGTTGCTGTTGTGTCGGTTGACGGCCCCACCACCGTTGTTGCTGGTGAAGAAGCCGCCTTCGACGTCATGGTTACCTTCAACGACGAACCCTACCCCACCTCCGAGCTCGCCGGTGTGACCTACATCCTCTTCAATGCGGATGGCAGCCAGGCCGGTACGGGTGCTGCTGAAGCGGTTGCCGATGGCCAGTGGCAGATTGTTCTGCCCGCCGACGTCACCACCGCCCTGCAGGACGGCACAGCCAAACTGTCCGTCGTGGTTAGCTCCAACATCGTCAGCATCCCGACCTTCACCGCGTACGAATTCGTCGTCACCAAGTAATTCGCGCAGTGTAATCAGGAAGCTGTACCAATGTAGTTTGTAACGACAGGGGTGGGGTGGAGTAAGTGCGCTCCACCCCTGTCAGTTCCCAGGATAACCTCTCGCGGGCCGCCCTCACCGGCGCCCGATGAGCAGCACCCCGGAGAAGAGTCCCCCTAAGCCCTTCGCCCGGGTGATGGAAAGTGAGTGTTGATATGGCAGAGGCAACCTCTTCCACGACCACCCCGGCAAAGCCGGAAGCCGAGAAGAAAACTTCAGCGGGTTCCAGCACATTTGCCCGGGTGGCCAAGTATACTGGTGTCCGTATTGTCACGATGGTAATCACCGTTGTTATCGGCCTGTACCTCACCATCCTGATCGCCAACATGGGCGGCTACGTAGACAACATCCGCAGAGGGCAGATCCGGGAAGAACAGAACACGCGCGCCGCCAACGACCCGGCCATGCGTCGCCTGTCGCTCGAGGAACGGCAAAAACTGGTGGAAGAACGCATCGCCCTGGCCGAAAAGCGCCTCGGCCTCGACCAGCCCTTCATGATCCGCAGCGTCAACTTCCTCACGCACGCCGTTGTTCTCGACCTGGGCCGCGCCCAACAGATGACCAGCAGCTCCGGCTCCACGCTCGTGCGGTTGATCATCCTCGAACGCCTGCCACCCACGCTGATCCTGTTTGCCACCGCGGATATTGTCTTGTTCCTTCTCGCCATCGTCACCGCCCTGATCCTCTCGCGCCAGTACGGCTCGTGGCTGGATAAATTCTTTGTGGCGCTGACGCCCATCTCATCCGCGCCAGGCTGGTTCTACGGTATCTTCTTCATCCTGATCTTTGCCTCGGTATTGCACTGGCTGCCGTTTGGCGGCATGGTCGATTCGCCCCCCCCGCCGACAAAGATTGGCTACTTCCTCAGCCTGATGGAACACATGGCCCTGCCGGTGCTCTCGATCACCTTCAGCCAGTTGTTCCTCAACATTTTCTCCTGGCGCACCTTCTTCCTCATCTATTCCAGCGAAGATTACGTGGACATGGCCCGCGCTAAAGGCCTGCCTGCCCGCGATGTCAATCAAAAGTACATCCTGCGCCCCACCCTGCCCACGATCATCACCAGCTTCGCGCTGCTGGTCATCGCCATGTGGCTCGGCGCTCCCATCCTGGAAACCATCTTCAACTGGCCGGGCCTCGGCCGCGCCCTCTACCAGGCGGTCACGGCCTATGACACCCCGGTCATCATCGGCGAAACGGTGATCTTCTCGTACCTGCTGGCCATCACCGTGTTCATGCTCGATATTGTCTACGCCCTGGTTGACCCCCGCGTCAAGATCGGCGAGGGAGGGAGCAAATAACATGAACCTGCGCAGCCTCAAAGAAATATTCCGCTATCCCACCGCCGTCGCCGGCTTCGTGATCATCCTGCTGTTGATTGGCGTGTCGATCTACACCATGATCGCCATCCCGTACAACCAGGCAGTTTTGCTCTGGCGCGGGAATGAATCCGACTGGTACACCAACCCCAAGACGGCCGCCCCCGTCTGGTTCAACTGGTTCCGCAAAGAGAAACTGCCCGAAACGCTGGTTCTCACCACCGGCGACGAAGCCGTGACCAGCACGGTGAAGGAAACCAAAGACGGCCGCATCACCACCTATACCTTCCCAATCGACTTCGAATTCGACTCGTTCTACGATGATATTTCCATCTTCTTCACCTCAAGCTACGACGCCAAGGCGCCGTTCGTGGGCTTGAAGTGGATTGCCCCGGATGGCAAGGAAACCCGGCTGGGCAACTTCTCGATCGGCCGCAAGTACAGCTATCGCATGGGCCAGGACAAGAAACTGACCACCAAGCTCAAAGGCAACCCGGCAGAAATCGGCCTCTTTACCGACCTGAAAGACGTGAAAACGCCCATCAAGGGCCAGTACACGCTGGAAATGGAAGTGGTCAGCTTTGATAAGAACACCGAAGTCAAAGCCGAGTACGTGATGTACGGCAAGCTGGCCGGTTGGGCCGGCACCGATCACCGCCGCCGCGACTTAAGCCTGGCGCTGCTGTGGGGCACGCCCATCGCCCTCACCTTCGGGCTGCTGGCCGCCGTGGGCACCTCGCTCTCGCAGCTCATCATCGCCGGCGTCAGCACCTGGTTTGGTGGCATCGTAGATACCATCATCCAGCGCGTCACCGAAATCAACCTGGTCATCCCCTTCCTGCCAGTGCTGATTATGATCGGCACGTTCTACTCGAGAAGTATCTTTGTCATTCTCGGCGCGGTCATCTTGCTGAGTATCTTTGGCTCCGGAATTAAAACCTACCGCGCCGTGTTCCTGCAGGTCAAAGAATCGACCTACATCGAAGCCGCCAAAACGTACGGGGCCAGCAACGCGCGTATTATCTTCATGTACATGATCCCGCGCCTCATCCCCATGCTCATCCCGGCCTTTGTGGTGCAGATCCCGGCGTACGTGTTCCTCGAGGCGTCGCTGGCCGTGCTTGGCCTCGGCGACCCCACCCTGCCCACCTGGGGCAAGATCATTGACGAAAGCCGCAACAACCAGGCTTTGTTCCAGGGCTGGTACTACTGGGTGCTCGAGCCATCCGCGCTGTTGATGATCACCGGCCTGGCCTTCACCGTTGTCGGCTACGCCCTGGACCGCGTCTTCAATCCCCGCTTGAGAGGGCAGTAACATGGCTGAAACACCGCTGTTAGACATTCAAGACTTAAAACTGCATTTCCGTACCGCTCGCGGCGCAGTACGCGCCGTAGACGGCGTCAATTTCACGCTGAATCACAACGAAGCCGTGGTCATCGTCGGCGAATCGGGCTGCGGCAAAAGCTCGCTGGCCAAGGCCATCCTGCGGCTGCTGCCCAAGAACGTCGAAACCTATTCCGGCAAGGTGTGCATAAAGGGCACCGACGTGATGCCCTATTCCGAAGAGGAATACCGCAAGAACGTGCGCTGGAAGATGATGTCGATGGTTCCGCAGGCCGCCATGAACGCCCTCAACCCCGTCCTGAAAATCGGCGACCAGGTGACCGAGCCGTTTATCATCCACACCAACGCCACCAAAAAAGAGGCGCTGGAACAGGCCAAAAAGATGTTCTCCTACGTCGGCGTGCCCGAGAGCTTCCTCAACCGCTACGCGTTTGAGCTTTCGGGCGGCATGCGCCAGCGCGCGGCCATCGCCATGTCGCTGATTACCATGCCCGACCTGATCATCCTCGACGAGCCTACCTCAGCCCTCGACGTGCTCACCCAGGCCAACATCTTCAACGTGTTAAAAACCTTGAAGAAAGAACTGGAAATGAGCTACATCCTCATCACCCACGATATCGCCACCTCGTCTGAGCTGGCCGATAAAGTCGCGGTGATGTACGCCGGCCAAATCGTGGAAGTCAGCGATGCCACGCGTTTCTTCCAGGAAGCGCTGCACCCCTACTCGCGCAAGCTGATGGATTCCGTTCCGCGGCTGCGCGGTGACAAAGAGCCCGATTTCATCATCGGCCAGCCCCCCAGCCTGCTCAACCCGCCCACCGGCTGCCGGTTCAAAGATCGCTGCCCGCGGCGTATGCCCGTCTGCGACGAAGAACCGCGCATGTACAAGGTGGATACCCGCCTGGTGAAATGCTGGCTGTACGAATAAGCGAGGAAGCCCCTATGACTATTCCAGAAGAAGTAATGACTGAAGCGACACCCGCGCCGGACGGCCGCGAAAAAGGCGTGCTGCTCTCGGTGCAGGATCTGCGCGTATGGTTTGAGCTGCGCCGCATGGGTTTTGGCAAGGCCGGCGACGTGCATGCCGTGGATGGGGTTTCCTTTGACCTGCATAACGGCGAAGCCATCGCCGTGGTAGGCGAATCGGGCTGCGGAAAATCCAGCCTGATGAAGACCATCCTCGGCCTGTACAAGCCCACCCAGGGCAAGGTGCTGTTCGAAGGCGAATCCATCGGTGATATGAACCCCGAACAGCTCAAAAAGTACCGCTCGAAGGTCGGCTATATCCAGCAAGACCCGTACGGCGCGATGGCCCCCTTCATGACCGTTGAGCGCATTCTTGAAGAGCCGATGATCATCAACGGCATCAAGAACAAGAAAGAGCGCATGGACCGCATCAACCGCGCCCTGGAAGAAGTAAAAGTCTTCCCCGTGAGCGATTTCCTGCCCAAGTTCCCGCACCAGCTCTCCGGCGGGCAGCAGCAGCGCATCGTCATCGCCCGCGCCATGCTGCTCGACCCCAAGTTCATCGTCGCCGACGAGCCGGTCTCCATGCTCGACGCCTCGGTGCGCGTCGAAATCCTCAAGCTGCTGCGCGGCCTGCAAGAAAAGCACAACCTGGCGGTCATCTACATCACCCACGACCTTTCAACCGTGCGCTACTTCTCGCGCCGCATCTTCGTGATGTACGCCGGGCAGTTGGTCGAAAAGGCGCGCGTGATGGACCTGCTCAACAACGCCGGTCACCCCTACACCCACGCCCTGCTGGCCGCCACGTCAGACCCCGATGGCAACAACGCCACGCACATCAAAGAAGTTCCGCCGGGCGAGCCGCCCAACCTCATCGTTCCCCCGCCCGGATGCCGTTTCCACCCGCGCTGCTCGCACTTCATGCCGGGCCTGTGCGATGTGGAAGTTCCGCCGGAATTTGAGCCGCACCTTGAGCACAAGGTTGCGTGCTGGCTCTTCAAGTAAAATACCATGATTACCATTGAGCCCAAGTGGCTGTTTCTCATTGGCGGCGTGCTGGTCCTCGTCGGCTGGCTGCTGCCGCTTGGGATGATCATGGGCTACATCGAGTCGACGTTCTTCCTGAATTTCTTCTCGTACACTGCCTCATTCTTAGGTCTGGTTTGCGGCATCATCGGCGCAGCCACCTACGTGATGAGAAACCGGAAATAACCCAACAATCAAAAAAAGAGCGGGCCGAAATGCCCGCTCTTTTTATGGTACGGCAGAGTCGTGCCGTGCAGTCGGTCAATAGATCACCGCGTTAAAACGGCCCACCTGGGTATTCCACCCGCTTATATGCGCGCGCGGGCGTCGATAACCCAGGCGCCCTCCCCCATCGCCCGCAGCGGATTCACCTCAATCTCCTGAATCTGCGGAAAATCCATAGCCAGTTGCGCCAGTCGCACCAGCGCGTCGATCACCGCGCTGCGGTCGGCGGGAGCCAGGTTGCGGAAACCGGCCAGCTTGCGCCCGGCCCAGGTCGAATCGAGCATTCGCCCGGCCTCCTGCACGCTGAGCGGGGCCAGGCTGAAGGCCACATCTTTCAACCCCTCCACTTCCACCCCGCCCGAGCCGAACATCATCAGCGGGCCAAACTGCGGATCGCGCACCATGCCCAGGATCACCTCTTGACCGGCGCCCAGCATTTTTTGCACCTGCACGCCGTTAATCCGCGCATCCGGCCGCGCTTCCCGGCCGAGCCGCATCACGGTCACGGTCGCCCCGGCCACCGCCGCCGCCGTCTCCAGATTCAGCGCCACCCCGCCCACGTCAGACTTATGTGTGATATCGGGTGAATCGAGCTTGACCACCACCGGGAAGCCCAGGCGTTCCGCCGCCGTGGCGGCCTCATTCGCGTTCGCCGCAAAAACCGGGGCCAAAGTCGAGATTCCGTAGGCTTGCAGCAGTCCCGCGGCGGCATCCTGCGAGAGGAACTCGCCCGGCGCAGCCCCGGCCAGCAGTTCCGCCGCCCGCGCCCGGTCAACCTGGTAGTCGTCGCACGGGTCTTCAGCCATGCGTTCCAATAACTGCGCGCGCCGCCACAGCGCCGCCAGCGCCGATGCGCTCTGCTCGGGGAAGCGGTACTCAGGGATATTCGCCGCGCGCAGCAGTTCAACCCCCTCGGCGATCAGCCGGTCGCCCATCAGGGTCACGATCACTGGCTTGTCGCTCGTCTGGATCAGCGGGATCATCGCCTTCACCACCGCGCCGGTAGTAGTAGGCGGCGGCGGCGGAGAAATAACCATCACCATATCCACGCCCGGGTCGGCCAGCACATGCTGCAGACAGCCCGCAAACTGGTCGACGGTAGCCGAGGCGATCATATCAACCGGGTTGTTGACCGAGGCAAACGGCGGCAGAATAGCGCGCAGCGCGGCGCGGGTTTCTTCGCTCAGGCGGGCCAGCATCAGGCCCTGGGCTTCCAGCGCATCGGTGGCCGCCACGCCCGGGCCGCCCGAATTGGTCAGCACCACAACGCGCGGACCGCGCGGACGCGGGCAGTAGGCCAGGGCCTTGGCCCACTGGAAGAGTTCTTCGGTGGTATTGGCGCGCAGGATGCCCGCCCGAGCAAAGGCCGCGTCGTAAGCGGTTTCGGCCCCGGCCAGCGCCCCGGT
>DATCUC010000014.1:0-3953 GCA_036567625.1 Anaerolineaceae bacterium
TGAGGTCGATCATGGGGTTTTCCATTCCCGCGGGCAGTGGGGCGGGCTTCAGCAGCGCGCCGGTGAACGCCGCGTCAACGCTGCACAGGCCGGCGCGCAGGGCTGAGAGCGCGGCAGACAGTTCATCTGCGCTGGCTTCAATGGAAAGCACGCCCCACGGCCGTTGGCCCAGGCGAGCGAAGGCGTCGGCGTCGGGAGCGGAATCTACCAGCAGTAGAATGCCAATCTCGAGGTCGGCATCGCGGAGAAAACGCATCACTTCCGCATCTTCCACAGCGCGGCCGGCGGAAAGCAGGACGTCAAAGCGCGGCTTGCCATCCAGGTCCGCCAGAGATGCGCCGTCAAAGACAATTTGAATGCCGGGGATGCTTTCCAGCATGCCGCGCAGTCCCACGCGCAGAACAAACGCGGGAGCCAGCAAGCCGATCGTAAGCATATCCGCCGACGGTTGCATTCTATAAGTATTATACGCTAGGCGGCGTAGCCCGTATCTTTTGGCGGTTCTTTAACTAGCTCTTGCAGGCGCGCGGTCAGGCGGGTATTCCGCAAAGCAATCCGGTCGTTATGGACGGCGATGGCAATGGCGCGGTGATTGCTGACCAGCACTACCAGGCTCTTTGCGCGGGTAATGCCAGTGTAGAGCAGGTTACGCTGCAGCATCATGTAATGCTGCGCCAGCAGCGGGATGACCACCACCGGAAATTCTGACCCCTGGGCTTTGTGAATACTGATGGCGAATGCGTGCACCAGTTCATCTAACTGATTGAATTCATAAGCCACGCTGCCGGTATCAAAATCTACAAACAGCATTTGCTCTTCAAAATCGATGCGCGCAAGCACGCCCAGGTCGCCGTTGAAGACCTTTTTGTCGTAATTATTGCGGATTTGCATTACCCGGTCGCCGGAGCGAAAAATGCGCGAGCCGTGCGTGTACTGGCCTTTCCCTGGAGCGGGCGGGTTGAGCCGCTCTTGCAGGCGCTGGTTGAGTTCCGTCACCCCGGCCGGGCCGCGATGCATGGGACTGAGCACTTGAATGGCGCTGGCCGGGTCATGGCCAAATCGAGACGGGATGCGCTGCACCACCAGGTCCAGTACCAGGTCCGCGGCTTTCTGCGGGTCAACTTCTTGGAAGACAAAGAAGTCTTTGATCTCGCGCGAGGTCAGCGGCGCCTCGCCTTTGTTGATGCGGTGGGCGTTGACCACGATGGCGCTATCGGCGGCCTGGCGGAAGATGGTGCTCAGGCGCGTAACCGGGATCACCTTACTGCCGATCAGGTCGCGCAGCACGTTCCCCGGGCCGACAGAGGGAAGCTGGTCGACATCACCGACGACCAACAGGTGGCTGCCGTTTTCCACGGCTTTCAGCAGGTGATTCATCAGGAGAATATCGATCATCGAGGATTCATCGACGATGATCAGGTCAGAATCCAACGGGTTTTCGCGGTCGCGCATGAACTGCATGCTGCCGCCCGCCGGGCTGAACTCCAGCAAGCGGTGAATCGTCTTGGCCTCGCGCCCGGTAGTTTCGCTCAGGCGTTTAGCGGCGCGGCCGGTGGGCGCGGCAAGCAGTACCGTGCCATTCTTTGCCTCCAGCAGGCGGATCAGGCTGCCAACGATGGTGCTCTTGCCCGTTCCAGGGCCGCCGGTAAGCACGCTAACCCGGCTGGTGAGGGCCATGCGAATCGCTTCTTTTTGCGAATCGGCCAGTTGAATCGTACTCTGCCGGTCAATCCAGGCGAAGGCTTTTTCCCAGTCCACGCCTTTGAACTGCGCCAGCCGGTCGCCAGAGCAGGTCATCAACTGGTGCAGCTTGCGCGCTACCGAGATTTCCGCCTGGCGGAAGGGCGGCAGGAAAACCGCATCATCTTCCTGATTGAGAATTTCCTGCTGCACCAGCCAGGTGAGCTGTTCCGCGCAATTGGCGGAAGGCACTTCCAGAAGCTGCTCCGATTTTTGCAGCAGTTGGGATTGGGTGGCAAAGCAGTGGCCGTCATCGCTGAAGGTGCCCAGCACGTACTGCAAGCCGGCGCGGATGCGCTGGGGTGAATCGTGGGGAATACCCATCGATTGCGCAATGCGGTCCGCGGTCTTGAAGCCAATGCCGTAAATATCCTGCGCCAGCCGGTATGGGTCGTTCTTGACCACGTTAAGCGACAGGTTGGCATAGTGCTTAAAAATTTTCACCGCCAGCCCGGAACTGACGCCGTGACTCTGCAAGAAGATCATGATCTCTTTGATCTGTTTCTGTTCCTGCCAGGCGGCGCGCACCCGGTCGACGCGCATGGCGCCCATGCCGTGGACTTCCATCAGGCGCTCAGGGGTTTCTTCAATCACTTCGAGTGTTTCCAGGCCAAAATGATCGACGATACGCCCGGCGGTCACCGGGCCGATGCCCTTGACCAGCCCGCTGCCCAGGTACTTGCGGATGCCCTCGATGGTGGCCGGAAGCTGGACGGTGTACGAGCGCACTTCGAACTGACGGCCGTACTCCGGGTGTGATTTCCACACGCCGCGCAGTCGCACGGATTCGCCGACCATTACACCGCTGAGCACGCCAATCACCGTGGTTTCGTAACTTTTCCCTTTGGGGATCAGCCGCGCGACGGTATAGCCGTTTTCTTCGTTCTGATAGGTGAAGCGTTCGACCACCCCTTCCAGCGTTTGCAAGGGGGTGTCGCTGGGAGCGGCGGTTTCAGCGGTTCGGGTCATAGGGATCGAGTAGCCAGTCATAGATAGAAATTATATTCTATCTAAGGCCTATCTTCAAGTAGGAAAAACCCTTATCCTGGAAAAGCGTAAGGCTTCACTTCGCGGAAAAGCACGCGGAACGTATCTCCGGGGCAGATCCTTCCGGGCCGTTCCACCCAGGCAACAATGCCGCGGAGTTCCATAGCTTCGCGCAGGAAGGCCGCGTACAGGCCGGGCTTTTCTGGATAGTGGGATTGCAAAATCTGCGCCGGGCCCTTGCAGGGGTAATTCTGCGCTTCGACGGCCAGCGCGGCATCTCCGGGGAAGAGCAGGCGCGTTCCCGGCGGCAGGTGCGAAAAGTCGGGGATGCCGGAGACAAGCAGATTATTCCCCAGCCATTCGGTTTTGATTTCGGGGATACCCAGGCGCTGCGCCAGCGCGTCGAGTTCTTCAGCGCTGAGCAGTGAAACCTGGCGGCTGTTGCGGATTTCGACACCGCGGGGGTACTGCTTGCTGCGCGAATTCGATTTGAGTGTCGCGCCAAAGTGACGGTCGCCTTTTACCCCGTCCATCAGAATTTCCAATTCCGCCTGTGGAACGGATTGCAAGTCGTCAGCGTGGGGTGAAATAAAAACGCCGCGAACGATGCCAGTAAGTTCTTCTTTCATACGTTTCTCCCGGTTGATCGAAAGTTCCCTGACATTATACCGAAAACGACCAGCATAAGCGCACGCGGCAGCATGCAGGTTGCCGGAATTTGGTACAATCGGATTCGCAGTGTTTCTTATCAAGTTTGGTTTGCAAGGAGGTTTTATGGCTGAGAATCTTCCCCCTGGAGCCGAGAGTTACACTCCGCCGCCGCAGCCGGAAGAGCCGAAATCCCGCCGCGCGGGCGGTGAAGGCTGGATTGCGGGCGTCGTCCTGCTGGTCGTGGGCCTGATCTTTTTACTGCGTAATCTGGGATACAACATCGTTCCGCTGCAAAACTGGTGGGCGCTGTTCATCCTCATTCCCGCGATTGGCTCTTTTGCAACTGCCTACCGCGTCTACCAGCACAACGGCGGGCGAGTAAGCGAAGCGGTGCGCGGGCCGTTCATCGGCGGTCTGATCCTGACGATGGTGGCGGCGGTGTTCCTGCTGGGCCTGTCCTGGTCGGTGATCTGGCCGGTGTTCCTGATCATTATTGGCGTCGGCGCGCTGCTTTCCGCATTGGTAAAGTAGTTCGCCACCCGGCTATGGCGGCAATCGCGCCTGACTCATCGACG
>DATCUC010000015.1:0-5601 GCA_036567625.1 Anaerolineaceae bacterium
GGGCGCGGGCGTTTGGCGGTGGGCTGGTACCAACCGGCGCATGGCGCGTGGAAATCTGACGGCGAGGCGCAAATTGCCCGCGTCGAAGAACTGGCGCAGCAAATCCGCAAACCCACCCTGGTGTGCGGCGAACTCAATGCCGAGGAGCGGCAAATCCTGGCGCGCAAGCGCAAGAATGTGATTCTGGTCTCCCCGGCGCAGTCGCTGCGCCGCCCGGCGGTGCTGGCCGAACTGGCCTGGAAGCGCTGGCAGGCCGGCCAGACGGATGAAGTCATCGGGCTGGCGCCGATCTACCTGCACGTAGCTGAGCCGATCCCGGCTTAATCGGTGGAAGGGGCGCGCATGAACGTCCGCATCCGGCCGATGACCGTGGCCGACCTTGATCAGGTTCACCGCATTGATGTGATTTCCTTCACCCTGCCATGGTCGGAGCGTTCTTTCCGCTACGAGTTGACCAATAATCCCGCGGCGCGGCTGTGGGTGGCCGAAGTGACGGAAGAACCCCACCAGGGGCTGGTGGTGGCCATGCTGGTGATGTGGTTCATTATTGATGAAGTGCATATTGCTACAATTGCCGTGCATCCCGAATGGCGCCAGTCTGGCATTGGCCGGCGGCTGCTGGCAACGGCGCTGCTGGCTGCGCAGGAAGAAGGCGCGATCAAAGCCTTCCTCGAGGTGCGCCGCTCCAACACCCCCGCGCAAGAAATGTACCGGCGGTTTGGCTTTGAGATCGCCGGCGTGCGCCCCCGCTATTATAAAGATAATATGGAAGACGCCCTGCTGCTCAACCTGGACGAGCTGGACGAGGCGCTGTTAAAGAGGCTTGCTCAATAACCTTACCCGCTCACCACGGCGATGCATTCGATTTCCACGCGCGCGCCGAGGGCCAGACCGGTGGCGCCGAACGCGCTGCGGGCGGGTAAATGCCGGTCGAAATAGGTGACGTACACCTGGTTCATCGCATTCCATTCGGCCATATCCGCCAGCATCACGGTAACTTTGACCACCCGATCCAGCCCCGAGCCGTGCTGCTCCAGCGTGGCGCGGATGTTGTCCATTGCCTGGCGCGTTTCGGCGGCAATCCCGCCGGTCACAATGCTGCCAGCGGCGTCCATGCCGATCTGCCCGGACAGATAGAGCATGTTCCCCACGCGCACCGCCGCTGAGAACGGCACGCGGCGGGTGCTCACGGCGGGGAAAAATGTGATTTCGGGATCCAATGGCTCTTGCATAACGGTTTCTCCTGAATACTTCTACAGTAGCACAATTTGGGTCGCCGGCGCGCGCGAAGATGAGAATTCAAGCGCATTAAAAAAACGGTATAATGGGCCATGTTCCGGCTGTATCCCCACAAAAGATCCTTATTCACCAGTGAAGGTACCTATGAATCACTATGATCACCTGATTTCCAGCTTTCAAGACCGCTCTGCCAAAATCGCCATTTTAGGGTTGGGTTATGTTGGCCTGCCGCTGGCCGCAGTCTTTGCCGAGGCCGGCTTTCACGTCATTGGCATCGACCCGATCCAGTCGAAGGTAGACAGCATCAACCGCGGCGAAAGCTATATTCAGGATGTGCCTACCGAGCAGGTCGCCCGGCTGGTGAAAGACGGTTGCCTGACCGCTACCACCGATTTTGCCGCGCTGCGCGAGGCCGACGCGGTCAGTATTTGCGTGCCTACCCCGCTGCGCAAAACCGGCGACCCCGATCTGTCTTTCATCGTTTCGGCCACCGAGGCTGTGGCCCAGTACGTCCACGCCGGCATGGTGGTGGTGCTCGAATCCAGCACTTACCCCGGCACAACCCGCGAGCTGGTGCTGCCACGCCTGCTGGAAAACAGCGGCCTGGTGGTAGGGCAGGATGTCTTCCTGGCGTTTTCGCCGGAGCGTGTGGACCCTGGCCGCAAGGATTGGACCACGCTCAACACCCCCAAAGTGGTGGGCGGCATCACCGAAGCCTGCTCCGAAGTCTGCTCCACCTGGTATGCTCAGGCTCTGGAGAAGGTGGTCAAGGTTACTTCCTGCGAAGTGGCCGAGATGGCCAAGCTGCTGGAAAACACCTTCCGCATGATCAACATTGGCCTGGTGAACGAGCTGGCGATCATGTGTGACCGGCTGGGCGTGGACGTGTGGGAAGTGATCGACGCAGCCGCAACCAAGCCGTTCGGCTTTATGAAGTTCACTCCCGGCCCTGGCCTGGGCGGGCACTGCATCCCGATCGACCCGCTGTACCTGTCGTGGAAGCTCAAGTCGCTCAATTACACCGCGCGGTTTATCGAGTTGGCTTCGGAAATCAACACCAACATGCCGCGCTTTGTGGTGGGCAAGGTGCAGGATGCGCTGAATGATTTTGGCAAGCCGCTCAAGGGCAGCCAGGTGCTGGTGCTGGGCGCGGCCTACAAAGCCGACATCGACGACCTGCGCGAATCCCCCGCGCTGGACGTGATTGGACTGCTGATGAACAAGGGCGCGCAGGTCAGTTACCATGATCCGCATATTCCGTTCATCGCGCATGACGACTGGAAAAAAGAATCCGCGCCGGATTTGATGGCCGCGGTGCGCGCGGCGGACTGCGTGGTGATCATCACCAACCATTCTTCCTATGATTACCCGGCGATCCTGGCCGCGGCAAAATTGATTGTCGACACGCGCAACGCCCTGGGCACGATCTCGCGCGGAAATAACAAGGTGGTAAAGCTCTAATGGCGCGATATTTGATCAGCGGCGCGGCCGGGTTTATCGCCTCGCGCGTGGCGGAAATGCTGCTGGATGCCGGCCATACCATAGTGGGCGTGGACAACCTCAACGACGCTTACGATGTGCGCATGAAACAGTACCGCCTTGACCGGCTGATGCCGCGAGAGGGCTTCTCCTTCCAGCGGCTCGACATCAGCGACCGCGATGGCGTGGCCGCGCTGGCAGAGCGCGGGCCGTTTGACGCAATCTTCAACCTGGCGGCGCGCGCCGGGGTGCGCCAGTCGGTGGCCAACCCCTGGGTATATGTGGCCACCAACCTGACCGGCACGCTTAACCTGCTGGAATTGGGCCGCCAGACCGGCGTGCCAAAATTCATCCTGGCCTCCACTTCTTCGATCTATGGCTTGAACGCGCCGCTGCCCACGCCTGAAACCGCCGACAGCAGCCGCCCGCTGCAGCCCTACGCGGCCAGCAAAAAGGCCGCCGAGGTGATGTGCCACAGCTATCACCATCTCTACGGCCTGGATGTGACCATCTTCCGCTACTTTACCGTGTACGGCCCGGCCGGCCGGCCGGACATGATCATGTTCCGCCTCGCGCAGCGCATCACCGAGGGGCGCGCCGTGCACATCAATGGCACAGGCGACCAGTCGCGCGGGTTCACCTACCTGGATGACATCGCCGCCGGAACCATTTTGGGGCTCAAGCCGGTAGGATATGACATCTTCAACCTCGGCGGGCACCAGGTGGTGAGCATGAACCAACTGGTCGCGATTATCGAGCAGTTGGTGGGGCGCAAAGCCAACATCACACATCACGAATTCCACACCGCGGATATGCTGGCCAACTGCGCCGATATCACCCGGGCGCGCGCCGGGCTGGGCTGGGAGCCGCGGGTGACATTGGAACAGGGCATTCCCCGGATGGTGAACTGGTACATGGAGAACCGGGCGTTTGCCAGCCAGATTGTGACCGAATGAAAAATCCGCTGCCTGCCCTGCGCTCCTGGAGCCAGGACGTGCTCCTCAAGCGCGTGCTGCGCAATTCGGGGTACCTGTTTGGCAGCAACGTGATTAGCGCGGTACTCAGCATCCTCACCGCCAACCTGCTGGGCGTTGCCGGGGTGGGCGTGCTGGGCGTGGTCACCAGTTTGGTAGCTAACATCAACCGGCTGTTTTCGTTTCGCATGGGCGAGGTGGTGGTCAAGCACATGGGCGAATACCTGGCCCACGATGACCGCCCGCGCGCCGCGGCGATTGTCAAGGCCGGGCTGATGGTAGAAGGGCTGACTTCGCTGGCTGCTTACCTGGTGCTGGCGCTGTTATCGCCGTTCGCTGCGCAGTATATCGCCAAAGACCCGCTGACCACGCCGCTGTTCCTGGTGTACGGGCTGTCGATCCTGGCGAATTTTGGGCAGGAAGCCGCCACCGGGGTGCTGCAGGTGGGCAATCACTTCCGCGGCCAGGCGCTGATTAACCTGGCGCAGAGCGTTCTGCTGGCGCTGCTGGTGGTCATCGCCGCGCTGACCGGGGCGGACATCTGGGCCGTCATGCTGATCTACCTGCTGGGCAAGGTCATCCTGGGGCTGGGGCCGCTGGCGCTGGCGCTCTACTGGCTGCCGAAGATGCTGGGGCCGGGCTGGTGGCGCGCGCCGCTCTCGCTCATCCCCGACTGGCGCGGGCTCACCCGCTTTGCAATCAACACCAATTTCAGTGGTACGATTAATGTGCTGGCCCGCGATAGCGAGCAGCTCTGGATCAGTTATTTCTTTTCTCCAGTCGAGGCCGGGTATTTCAAAGTGGCCCTGTCTCTTATTAACCTGATTGTTATGCCGGTGACACCTTTCATCAGCACCACCTTTCCCGAGATTACCCGCACCGTGGCCCTGCGCCAGTGGGCGCGGCTGCGCAGCCTGCTGCGCCGGGTGACGCTGGTGGCTGCGGCCTGGACGCTGGCGGTGGGTTTGGGGCTGCTGGCGGTGGGTCGCCCGGTGCTCTTCGCGGACTGGAATCTGTTTGGCCGCACATTCCACATTTACCGCGCTGAATTCTTGCCGGCCTATCCGGCCTTGCTGATCTTGCTGGTGGGCTACGGCATCGCCAACGTGCTATTCTGGAACCGCACTCTGCTGCTGGCGCTGGGGCAGGCGGCCTATCCCTTCCAGGTAGGGCTGGTAACCGCCCTGGCCAAAGTGGCGCTGACGGTGCTGCTGGTGCCTACCTTTGGCTACTTGATGGAAGCCGCGCTGCTGACCCTGTACTTTGCCGCCTCGGTGGGCATTACCACCTGGCGCGGGTTGGGGCTGGTGCGCGCGGGTGAGCAGCACTCGGGAGCCGCCGCCGCATGAAAATCGCCTGTATCACCACTTCGCAGATCCCGTCCAGCACGGCCAACAGCATTCAGGTGATGAAGGTGGCTCAGTCACTGGCGCAGGTGGGCGGGGCGGTGGGCGTCTGGGCGCCGGGCCGCGTGCCGGTTGGTTGGGATGACCTGGCCGCGCATTACGGGCTCCATACGCCGTTTGAGATGCAGTGGATTCCCGCGCTGCGCCTGTTCAAGCGGTACGATTTCACCCTGGCCGCGCTGCGCCAGGCGCGCGCCTGGGGCGCGGACATCATCTACACATGGCTGATCCAGGCGGCGCTGCTGGCAGCCTGGCAGGGGCTGCCGGTGGTGCTCGAACTGCATGACCGCCCCACCGGGAAAATTGGCCCGCGGCTTTACCGCCAGTTCCTCAAGCAGGCAGGACGCAAGCGCACCCTGGTCATCACCGGGGCGCTGCAGCGCGCGCTCGAGCGCAGCTTTGAGCACACCTTTGCTCCCGATGAGATCCGCATTGCGCCGAACGGCGCGGATTTAGAGCGCTACGCCGGCCTGGGCGACCCCGAATCCGCGCGGCGCGAGCTG
>DATCUC010000016.1:0-3620 GCA_036567625.1 Anaerolineaceae bacterium
CTGCCGGCCATTCTGGCGCTGCTGGTGGGCGCGGTGCTTGCGGCGGCGTTCAGCGGCCGGTTTGACCCGATCCCCGACCAGAGCGCGGGGCTGCGCGTGCTGACGTACAACATCCAGCAGGGTTATGACGTGGATGGAAACCGCGCTCACGAGCAGCAGATGCAGGGCATCCGCGACCTGGCGCCGGATATTATCGGTCTGCAGGAGACGGACACGGCGCGCTTCTCGGGCGGAAACTCCGACCTGGTGCGCGTGATCGCCGAAGGGCTGGGGATGCACGCCTATTACGGCCCGCGCACGGTGACCGGCACGTTTGGCATTGCGCTGCTCTCGCGCTACCCGCTGGAAAACCCACGCACCTTCTTCATGTACAGCGCAGGCGAACAGACGGCGGCGATTGAAGCCGATGTCAGCGTAGACGGGGTCAGGTACCACATCCTGGTGACGCACCTGGGCAACGGCGGGCCGGTAATCCAGCAGGAGCAGATATTGAAGCAGCTTGCCGGGAAGGAAAATGTGATTGCTATGGGCGATTTCAACTTCCGGCCGGATACCGAGCAGTACGCGCTGACCACCGCGCTGCTGCGGGACGCCTACGTGCTGGCCGGTGAACCCCCCACCGAGGGGCTGAACCCGGCGCGGCGCATTGATCACATGTTTGTTTCGCCAGGCACGGCGGTGCGTTCCGCGGAGTATCTCAAACTGCCGCTGTCCGATCACCCGGCGCTGCTGGTCGAAATTGGTCCGTAGCGCGGGACGAGTGCGCTTATAATACAGCCTGTGGGGGTTGCAGCCCGCGGGCTGTTTGATCTTTTTGCCGGTGAGGATGTTTTGACAAAACGACGCGTGCGAATCATTATGCTGGGCGTGCTGCTCAGCCTGGTTTTGGCCTCAGTAGAGGGTACGGTGGTGGCTACCGCCATGCCGACGATTGCCGCGCAGTTAGGCGGGCTTTCGATTTATAGCTGGGTCTTTTCGGTATACATGCTGGCCTCTACTACCAGCGGGCCGTTATACGGCAAAATCTCTGACGTGCTGGGGCGCAAGCGAGTGTACCTGTTTGCCATGCTGCTCTTCCTGGCCGGGTCATTGCTGTGCGGGCAGGCGCGCACCATGCAGCAGTTGGTGCTGTTCCGCGTGGTGCAGGGGCTGGGGGCGGGCGGCGTGCTGCCGATGGCCTTTACCGTCATCGGCGAATTGTTCTCTGTGGAGCAGCGCGCGCGCATGCAGGGCTTAATCTCGGGCGTATGGGGCGTTTCTTCCGTCGTCGGGCCGCTGATCGGCGGTTTCCTGGTCGATCAGATTTCATGGCAGTGGGTGTTCTATATCAATCTCATTCCGGGCTTGATGGCCTGCGCCCTGGTCTGGTTTGCGTGGAATAAACCCGCGCCGAGCAAGCACGAGCGCCCGCGGGTCGATTTTGCCGGGGCGGCGCTGCTTACCCTGGGCGTGCTGGCCCTGCTGTTGGGGCTGGAGTACCTGGGCCAGCCGCTGGGGGCCATCCTGCTTGCCAGCGCGGCGGCGCTGTTCGCTGCCCTGGTGTGGGTTGACCGGCGCGTAGCCGACCCGATTTTGCCGCTGCACCTGTTTGGCGACCGGCTGTTTGTGGTCACGCTGATCCACGGTATTTTGGTGGGCTGGGCCATGTTCGGCAGCCTCAATTATGTGCCGCTCTTCGCGCAGGGCGTGCTGCAAACCAGCGCCACCCAGGCCGGGCTGGCGTTAACCCCGCAGTCGCTGGCCTGGAGCGTGTCCAGCATCATTGGGGCGCAGTTCTTGCTGCGCGTGGGCTACCGCAGCCTGACGCTGGTGGGCATGACCCTGGTTACCCTGGGCGCGTTCCTTATGTCGCGCATCAGCCCCGAAAGCACGCTGCTGTCGGTGATGATCTTCACCGGGTTGATGGGCCTGGGCATGGGTTTTGCCATGCCCGCCTTCCTGATCGCGGTGCAGAGCCGGGTGCCGCGCCGCGACCTGGGCGCAGCGACTTCGGCGGTGCAGTTCAGCCGCAGCATTGGCGGCACGATTGGGGTGAGCGTGCTTGGCGTCACGCTAACGACGCGGCTGGCGGCGCTGCTGCAGCGCGCGGGGATTGACCCGGCGAGCGTGGTGCTGGAACGGCTGATCGAAGGCACCGGGGCCGATACGGCCGCGCTGGACGCTTCGGTGCGCGGCGTGCTGGGGAATGCGATAGCCTTCCTGTTCGTGATTTCCTTCACGGCGGCGCTGCTGGGGCTGATCAGTGTGCTGTTTGCCCCGCGCGGTACGATCCGCGAGTTGGAAGCGGAGCGCGAGCCGGGCGATTAAGCCGCCATTCTTCATGCTGGAATGGTGACGGCATGTTCCGGCGCTTCGTTTTATAATACAAGCACCAACTCCCGAACCCGCTGCTGGAGGCTTTTATGAACTACGTCGGAAAATCCGTGCCGCGCGTGGATGCGCTTGCCAAAGTGAAGGGCGAGGCCGTGTTTGCCTCAGATATGACCCTGCCGGGGCAGGTATACATGAAGGTGCTGATGGCGCACCGGGCGCATGCCGTTGTGCGCCGGGTAGACACAGCCCGCGCCGCGGCGCTGGAAGGCGTGCTGCTGGTGCTGACCGCCGCCGACGTGCCCTGCAATGAGTTCGGCTATTACAGCTATGACCAGCCGGTGCTGTGCGGGCCGGGGCCAAAGCCGTATACCGACCGCGTGCGCTATGTGGGCGACCGGGTGGCCGCGGTGGTGGCGGAGAGTGAGGCAGTTGCCGCGCAGGCGCTGGGGCTGATCGACGTGGAGTACGAAGACCTGCCAACCGTGTGCGATATGGAAGCCGCGCTGGAGCCGGATGCGCCGCTGCTGCACCCGGAGTTGGGTACCAACCAGTTTGGGCATCATTTCTTGCGCAACGGCAGCCTGGAAGACGGATTTCGCGCCGCGGATGTGATCGTTGAAGCGGTGTACAATACCCCGGCGCAAGAACACGCCTATCTGCAGACCGAGGCCGGGCTGGCCTACGTGGACGACGACGGCCGCGTGGCAATCGTCACCACCGGGCAGTGGGGGGCAAAAGACCGCAAGCAGATCGCGCACGCGCTGGGGCTGGCCGAGGAGCAGGTGCGGGTGATCTACCCGATGACCGGCGGCGCGTTTGGCGGGCGCGAGGATATTTCGGTGCAGATTGTTGTGGGGCTGGCGGCGATGCGGCTGCACCAGCAGGGCCGGCCGCGGCCGGTGAAGATCGTCTGGTCGCGCGAAGAGTCGATCCTGGCGCACTGCAAGCGCCACCCCTTCCGCATCTACACGCGCTGGGGAGCAACCAAAGACGGCAAGATCACGGCGGCCGAAGTGAAAATGCTGGCCGACGGCGGCGCGTATAAATTTACCACCAGCATCGTCACCAGCAACGCGGTGCTTAACGCGCTGGGACCATATGAAATCCCCAACGTGAGCGTCGACGCGTACGACATTTATACCAACAACGTGCCGCGCGGGGCGTTCCGCGGGTTTGGCGGGCCGCAGGGCGCGTATATCGCGGAAATGCAGGTGAATAAACTGGCCGAAAAGCTGGGCCTGGACCCGGTGGAAATGCGCATGCGCAACCTGGCGCGCGAAGGCTCGCTGCAGACCAGCGGCGCGCCG
>DATCUC010000017.1:0-3105 GCA_036567625.1 Anaerolineaceae bacterium
GCTGCCGCCGAACCCGTGGAAGAAAAGACCGAGTTCGATGTTGTCCTGAAGGATGCCGGCCCCAAGAAGATCGAGACCATCAAAGTCATCCGCCAGTTGACCAACCTGGGTCTGGTGGAAGCCAAGACGATGGCCGAAACCGCTGGCTCGAAGGTCCTCTCGGCGGTGAGCAAGCAGGTTGCCGACGACGCCAAGGGCAAGCTCGAAGCTGCCGGCGCCGCCGTCGAAGTTGCGTAATCACGATACACGCTGAAAACAAAGAGAGAGCTCGCGAGGGCTCTCTTTTTGCTTTTGGCCGGTCTGGACGCGGCCAGGTAGAATCGATATATTAATGAATAAACGGCCCAGGGTGGGTGGGCCGTTTTTATCTTTGCGGATCGGATTAGATGGTCTTGAACTGGCGGATCACCATGACCACTTTACCCATGATGCGCAGCGAATCCGGGTTCTTGACCAGGATTGGCTCCATGGTGGGGTTGGCGGGCTGCAGGCGAATGCCGCCGTTCTCTTTGTAGAAGTACTTGAGCGTGGTCGAGTTTTCGTCGTCCAGCCAGACGGCCACCATTTCGCCGTTACTGGCTTCGGTGGCGCGCTTCATGATGACGATGTCGCCGTCATTGACCATCGCGTCGATCATCGAAACGCCGTCGACTTCCAGCGCATACAGCTCATCGCCCTTATTGCGAATGGGGAGCAGGCTGCGGGCGATTTCGACGCTGCTTTCCGGGTCGAAGTAGTTCAGGTCCGAAGTGGGCATCGGCAGCGGCTCGCTGGCAACAATGCGGCCCATGATCGGGATGCGCAGCATATCGTTGATCGCCTCGATGATGTTGCCGCCATCGGCGTACAGGGGCTTGAGGACGCGGATACTGCGCGCGATGTGCTTATCGCGGGCAATATAGCCCTGTTCCTCAAGCTGGTTGAGGTAATAATCGATCAGCGAGGTCGAGCTGACCGAAATGCTGTCCCCGATCTCACGGATATTTGGCGCGTACCCATTATCTTTAGAAAACGAGGTCAAAAAGTACATGATCCGTTTTAATCGATCGCTAAGGCCTTCACTTCTTCGTGCCATCTTGGGCTCCTTTGCCGGAGGGTGGTATCGTTCAAATGTACTATATGTATTCTAGCAGAACATCATTTCTAAGTCAAGCACCAATTTCATAAATTGTGGATAAATCTCAAAAAACTGTGGATAAAATGCGTTTACCCCTTGCGATTCTCTCGCGCCTATAGTATACTGGGGTATAGTATAATCCATCTATTCCCCGAGGTGAGCGCGTATGCCAATTTATGTCTATCACTGCCCGCAGTGCGAGGAAGATTTTGAGCGCATGGTGCGCTTTTCAGATATGGAAAAGCCCCAGGAGTGCCCGACCTGCGGCAGTGCCGATACCCAAAAGCGGGTCACCCGGTTTGCTTCGTACGGCGCAGGTACAACCGGCGCAAGCAGCAATGCCAGCAGTTGTTCCGGCGGCGGCGGGCGCTTCACTTGAGGCTAGTTATCCGTTTGGGCGCGTGTCGCCTGAAGAGAGTGTGGTATGAAACTCAAGAACGAAAGTGGGAAAACGGCCATCCTGACCCGGCTGCGCCGGGTGGAAGGCCAGGTACGCGGCGTGCAGACCATGGTCCAGGAAGAGCGCGACTGCCGCGAGATCATGCAGCAGTTGGTCGCAATTCGCTCGGCAGTACAAAGCGCTTCGGTCAGTTTTTTGGAAGAATTTGCCACTGACTGCCTGCTCAACCCGGAAAATGATGATACCAGCACGCGCAAAGAACTGGTAGAAAACCTGCTGGCGCTGGTCAACAAGGCACAATAATCGACTTTAACGCACAAGGAGAATAAAGGCATGGCTTTCGCAACTGTCCGCTGGATTGGTGGGAAAAAATTTGTCGGCACCGATTCGGGCAATCATTCGGTTGTTCTTTCGAC
Source organism: Anaerolineaceae bacterium (assembly GCA_036567625.1). Taxonomy (GTDB): domain Bacteria; phylum Chloroflexota; class Anaerolineae; order Anaerolineales; family Anaerolineaceae; genus CALDSL01. The sequence goes on from DATCUC010000017.1 coordinate 1,934, forward strand.
CTCGGATGAGGGGATCGGCATGAAACCTTCGGAACTGCTGCTGGTTTCACTGGCGTCCTGCTCGGCCGTTGACGTGGTCGAGATCCTCGCCAAAAAGCGCATGACGCTCACCTCGATGGAAATTTCGGCCAGCGGCGAGCAAGACAGCGACCCGCCGTGGACCTATCGTAAGATCCACCTGCGCTACTGCCTGCGCGGCAAAGACTTGACCGAAAAAGCCGTCGAGCAGGCCATTCAGCTTTCGGAAGAACGCTACTGCTCCGTCGCCGCCACCATCCGCGGCAAAGCCGAAATCACTTTTTCGTTTGAAATCCAGCCCGAAGCCTGACGCCAACTTTAGCGAAGAGAACATTCCGTGCGACCTGCACCTGCGGTTTTTGCAGATGCAGGTCGCACCTTTTTTCCTTTCCGCCGCGCCACCCAGAGAAAGCGATTATAATCATTCGCAGCCAATCCTGATCTGCAAGGAGTACTGCTGTGACCTACGCCGGCGTTCTGGCGCGCTACCGCGCCTTGATGGATATTCCTGCTCATACTGCGAGTGTGAGCCTGCTGGAAGGTAACACGCCGCTCATCCCCATGCCCCGGCTGGCGGAAGAACTGGGCGGCGGGTTTGACCTGTGGGTCAAGTTCGAAGGCGTGAACCCCACTGGCTCGTTTAAAGATCGCGGCATGACGGTGGCGATCAGCGAGGCTGCCGGGCGCGGCGTACAGGCAGTGGTCTGCGCGTCGACTGGCAATACCGCGGCTTCGGCGGCAGCGTATGCCGCGCGCTGCGGCATGCGCGCTATCGTGCTTATCCCGCAGGGCAAAGTTGCGGCGGGCAAGCTGGCCGGGGCCGTGGCCTACGGCGCGGAAGTGATCCAGGTCGACGGCTCGTTTGACGACGCGCTCGATCTGGTAGTGCGCCTCTCGGAACGCACGCCGATTGCGCTGGTCAACTCGCTCAACCCGTACCGGCTGGAAGGGCAGAAAACAGCCGCCTTCGAGATTTGCGAGGTATTGGACGGCGCGCCGGACTGGCTGTGCCTGCCGGTGGGGAATGCCGGGAATATCTCTTCGTACTGGATGGGCTTCAACCAGTTCCACCAGTTGAAAGGCACCGGGCTGCCGCGCGTGCTGGGCGTGCAGGCCGAAGGCTCCGCGCCGCTGGTGCTCGGTCACCCGGTGGA
>DATCUC010000018.1:0-10509 GCA_036567625.1 Anaerolineaceae bacterium
GCCGATCATCAGCACCGCGCTGGTGGTGGGATCATCCGGGTCGTGGTGCGCGCGCACGCCGCGCGCTTCCAATCCGCTGATCAGCCGGCCCGAAAAAGAAGCCGGGCCGCCCACGCCGCGCAGCCGCGGCAAAATGCAGATGCTGCCGCGCTCATCCACGGGGCGCGTACTCCAGCACCGCCCGGACGATGGCCTGCGCGGCATGCCCGTCGCCAAACGGGTTGGCAGCCTGGGCCATGCTGTCGTATGCCAGCGGGTCGTCAAGCAGGCGGCGCGTTTCGCGCACGATAGTTTGCGTATGCGTGCCCACCAGCCGCAGCACGCCGGCCTCCACCCCCTCCGGGCGCTCGGTGACTTCGCGAAGCACCAGGGTAGGCTTGTTCAGCGCGGTAGCTTCTTCTTGAATCCCGCCCGAATCGGTCAGCACCACGCGCGCGCAGCGCAGCAGGTGCACCATGGGCAGGTAATCCAGCGGGGGCAGCAGGGTGATATTGGGAACATCGCCCAGCAGCCGGTAGACGGGTTCCTGCACGTTGGGGTTGAGATGCACCGGGTAGACGATCTGCAGCCGGTCGGGGTAGCTTTCGGCCAAAATGCGCAGCGCGGCGCAGATCTCCTCCAGCGGCTTGCCAAAGTTCTCGCGGCGGTGCGCGGTGACCAGCACCAATTCGCGCTGGCCGCTGGCAACGTTCAGCCGCGCCAGCAGTTCTGTGGCTTCAGCCGGCGCCGGCCGCTGGGTGATGCTTTGCAGCGCGTCGATCACCGGGTTGCCGGTGACAGCGATGCGCCAGTCGGGCACGCCTTCGGCCAGCAGGTTCTGGCGGCTGTGCTCGGTGGGGGCAAAATGCAGGTCGGCCACCACGCTGGCGATGCGCCGGTTGATCTCTTCGGGGAAGGGCTGCCATTTATCGCCAGTGCGCAGCCCGGCTTCCACGTGGCCCACGTTGATGCGGTGATAATAGCCCAGCATCGCCGCGGCCATCACTGTGGTGGTGTCGCCCTGCACCAGCAGCCAATCCGGGCGCAGGCTGGCCAGCACCGGGTCAAGGTGGATCAGGATGCCGGCGGTAAGCTGCGGCAGGCTCTGGTTAGGGCGCATCAGGTTCAGGTCGATATCCGGGCGGATGTCAAACAATCCCAGCACCTGGTCGAGCATTTCGCGGTGCTGCGCGGTGATACACACCAGGGATTCGATCCCTGGCGTGCGGGCAAGTTCCAGCACCACCGGGGCCATTTTTACCGCCTCGGGGCGCGTGCCGAAGATGGATAAGACGCGCAGCGCTGCCATTCCGGGTTTATTGAACCGGCTTGCCCACGCCCAGGCGGAACACGCGGAACCCGGCCTGCTGCCAGGTGGCCGGCCAGGCGTTGACCGTGTCGACCACCACGCGGGCCTTGGTGAGCTGGTTAATCACAAACGGATCCAGCTCGCGCAGCGGGGCATGGTTGACCAGCAGCAGCAGCAGGTCGGCGTCTTCAATCGCGGCGGCCAGCGGGTCTACCAGAGTCAGGCCCGGGATGACGGCGTTGGGTTTGTACGGTTCGTATGCCATGACGGTGGCTCCAGCCTGGGTGAGCAGGTGCGCCACTTCTACGGCGGGGCTTTCGCGCAAGTCGTCCACATCCGGCTTGTAGGCCAGGCCCAGCGCGGCGATGCGCTTGCCTTCCAGGTTGTCGCCCAGGGCACGGCGCACCAGGTCAACCACGAAATGCGGCTGGCTGTCGTTCACTTTGCGCGCGGTGAGGATCAGGGGGGTCAGGTCCGGCGCGGCTTCCACCAGGAACCACGGGTCCACGCTGATGCAGTGCCCGCCCACCCCCGGCCCGGGGTTGAGGATGCGCACGCGCGGGTGCAGGTTGGCCAGCCGGATCGCTTCCCAGGCGTCCACGCCGAAGCGGTTGGCCAGCCGGGAGAACTCATTGGCAATGGCGATGTTGACATCCCGGTAGGTGTTTTCCATCAGCTTGACCATCTCGGCGGTGGTGGCGTCGGTGAGAATGATCTCGCCGCGCACGAAGGTGGCGTACAGGTCGCGCCCGGCTTCCGCGCAGGCCGGACTGAAGCCGCCGATCACGCGCGCATTTTCGATCAGTTCGCGCAGGATCTGCCCGGGCAGCACCCGTTCGGGAGAGTAGACCACGTGGAAATCTTCGCCGGCCTTCATGCCGGAACGTTCCAGGATCGGGATGAGCAGGTCAACCGTGGTGCGCGGCGGCGAGGTGGATTCGAGCACCACCAGGTTACCGCGCTGCAGCACCGGCACCACTGCCTCGGCGGCGGAGATGACGGCGCGCATATCCGCACGTTTGTCGTCGTAAAAGGGGGTAGGCACGGCGATCAGGAAGGCATCGGCGTGCTCGGGTTTCTCACACACCACCAGGTTATTGGACTTACGCGCCGCCTGTACCAGCGTGCGCAGGCCTGGCTCGTAGATATGCATCTCGCCGTTTTGCAGTCCGGCCACGATCTGCGGGTTGACGTCGACGCCGACGACCTTGATGCCGTGGGTGGCAAAGGTGCTCGCGGTTGGCAGTCCAATGTATCCCAATCCGAGGACACAGATTTTTTCGAAGTTCACAGGGCACTCCTCAATGGTGCGGGGTTTTGAACGCGTCAATTATGCCATAGTTGTAAGAGTCTGTTAAGGGTCACCCGCGGGGGCGCGAAGGGGCAGCTCTCAAAAACTGTAAAGTAATCCCAAAGTCCACCGAGCCGGGCGCGCTTGCTTCTCATAATCGCCCGTGATACACTTTTATCGTGCCTGAAACGATCCTGGTTGCCACATCCGATCCGGCGTATGGAGAATTGCTGCGCACCGGCTTGATGGATAGTGGCCGGTACAGCGTTACCCTGGCGGCCAGCGGCAGTGAACTGCTGTCACTGGCGGCTTCGTGTGCCTGCGACCTGGCCATCCTGGATGCCGAACTGCCCGGCGAGCCGTTTGCGCCGCTGGTCATGGGCCTTACCGCTGCCTGCCCCAATCTCAAGATCATGATCGTGCCGCCGGATAACAATCCGCGCCACGCGCGCCTCACCGGGCTGACGCCGCACGCCTACGTGTTCAACCCGTTCTTCTTGCCCGACTTGCTGGACGGCGTGGCCACTGTGCTGTCGGCGGGCAGCGGGCTGCGCTCCGAGCCGCTGCTGGTGAAAAGCGCCCTGGGCGCCGAGGGGCTGAGCTGGACGGAAGATCCGCAGCGGGCCGGGCAGATTCTGGCGCGGCTGGTGGTACATACCGATGCCAGCGCGGTGCTGATCGCCTTTGAAGGCAAGTTGTGGGCTTCGGCGGGCCAGCTTTCGGCGGCCTGCGTGAGCGAAGTAGCCAGCGGCCTGGGCGACTGGTGGCAAAGCGGGCAAAAGCTCGATCTGGCGCGCTACCTGCGCCTGTGCTCTACCGGCAGCGAAACCCTGGTGTATTGCTCCGCGCTGCTCGACCAGTTGGTGCTGGCCCTGGTTTACCCGGGCGGCAGCTCGCTCACCCGCGCGCGGGCGCAATCGGCCCACCTGGTGGAAGAATTGGGCCGCCTGGCATCGCCGCTGGTCCCCGGCGCGGATGCTGAAGAAAATGAAGACCTGGATGACCTTGAGGCCGCCTTTGATCTCTCCGCCATCCTGGCGGATATGCCTTCGCCAGACCCTGTACCGGGCGCATCCCCCCTGGAATGGCTGCATGATGACGAGATCGAACCCGCCCGCAGCCCGGTGATCTTCCCCTGGGAATCCGGCCCAGAGCCTGACTGGCGCAGTTTGCTGGAAACGCCCGCGGAAATGCCCGAAGAGAACTGCTTCTCGTGCGTTATGCTTCCCGCCCGCGCCGACCAACCACTCACCGGCGAGCTGATCAGCCGGCTGGGACAGTGGGTGCGGCAGTGCTGCACGCCCTACGGCTGGAAACTGACCGGGCTTTCCATCCAGCCTGAGTATTTACAGTTTAGCGTGCTCACTGGCCCGGGCGGCCTCGATCCGCAAGGGTTTGCCGGGGTGAGCCAGACTCTGTCCGAACGCATCTTTAAGCGCTATCCGCAGCTTCGCGCGGCGGGCGAAGATCTTTTTTGGTCCCCCAGGCTTCTCGAAGTGGCGGGCAGCGCCCCAATAGCGGTAGAAACCCTGCAGCAGTTTATCGCGCAAACGCGCGGCCAGGGTGTTTCTGCGCATGATTCAACTGCGTAACATGCATTTAATGGAGCGAAACTGATGACGCCCATTCTGTATTTGATTGACGGTCACGCCCTGGCGTACCGCACTTACTTTGCCCTGACCGCAGCCGGGGGCGGCGAGCGCCTTTCAACCAGCAGCGGCGAGCCTACTGCCGGGGTATACGGCTTTGCCAGCGTGCTGCTGCGCATCCTCGAACAGGAGCGCCCCGAATACCTGGCCGTAGCCTTTGACACCGGTAAAACCTTCCGCGACGCGATCTTCCCGGCCTATAAGGCCACGCGGGCCAAAATGCCCGACGATCTTTCGATCCAGATCGGGCGCATCCGCCAGATGATTGACGCCTTCCATTTTCCACGGCTGGAGGTGGAAGGCTTTGAGGCCGATGACGTGCTGGGTAGCATCGCCCGGCAGGCCGTTGAAAAAGGTTTTGGGGTCAAGATCATTACCGGCGACCGCGACCTGCTGCAGCTGGTGGATGAACGGATTATTGTCAACCTGTCGGGCATGCGCCTTTCGGACGCCAAAGATTACATGATCCCGGACGTCATCGCTCACCTGGGCGTGCGCCCTGGGCAGGTGGTGGACTACAAAGCGCTCGTCGGCGACGTGTCGGATAACATCCCCGGCGTAGCCGGGATCGGTGAGAAGACCGCCGTTTCGCTGCTGGCCGAATACCCCAACCTCGACGCGATCTACGCCGCGATTGACAGCCTGCCCAACCGCGTGCGCACGCGCCTGGAAGCCGGAAAAGAATCGGCTTATCTCAGCCGCGACCTGGCAACGATCCGCTGTGATGTGAAGGTGAGCATCGACCTGGAGCAGGCCCGCACCGACCGCATCAACTACGCCGCCGTAGAAGACCTGTTCCGCCAGTTGGAATTTCGCACGCTGACCGCGCGCTTAAACAACTTGCTCAAAACCCCGGATGAAGCCCGCCCCGGTGAGCAGCTTTCGCTGTTCGGACAGGAAGTGACCCGCGTAGGCGAACCGGAAGGCTACACAATTTCGACCGTCGTGGTCGATACGCCGGAAAAGCTGGCCGGGCTGGTTAATGAACTGGCCGCGGCGCAAACCATCAGCTTCGATACCGAAACCACCAGCACCGACCCGCTGCGCGCCGACCTGGTGGGCATTTCGCTGGCGGTGCGCGAGGGCCAGGGCTATTACATCCCCGTGGGGCACAAGACCGGCGAGCCGCAGCTCCCGCTGGAACAGGTCATCGAAGCCTTGCGCCCGGCGCTTAACGACCCGGCCAAGGGAAAGGTCGGACAGAACCTCAAGTACGATCTGTTGGCGCTGCGCCAGGTGGGGTTGGATGTCAAGCCGCTGACCTTCGATACGATGATCGCTGAATGGCTGAGCAACCCGGCCTCGCGCAACCTGGGCCTCAAAGATATGGCCGAGATCTACCTCAACGCGCGCATGACGCACATCCAGGAATTAATTGGCCGCGGCAAAACGCAGACCACCATGGACCAGGTTGCGGTAGAGAAGGCAGCCCCCTACGCCGCAGCGGATGCCGAAGTGGCGCTGCGGCTGGTGCCGCTGCTCGAAGCGCGCCTGGGCGAATTCAACTGCAAGAAGTTGTTTGACGAGATGGAAATGCCGTTGATCGCGGTGCTGGCGGGCATGGAACGCGCCGGTGTGGCGCTGGACCCGCGCTTCTTTGAGATCATGTCCAAAGAAATTGGCACGCGCATGGGCGACCTGGAAATGCAAATCTACACCATGGCCGGCGACCGCTTCAACATCAATTCTACGCAGCAGCTATCCAAGGTCTTGTTTGGCACGCTCAACCTCAAGCCGCCGGACCCGCGCAAGAAAACCGCCAGCGGGCATTACTCCACCTCGGCCGATGTGCTCGAAGAACTGCGCGGCCAGCACCCCATCCTCGACTTGCTGATGGAATACCGCGAATTGAGCAAGCTGCGTTCCACCTACCTCGAAGCGCTGCCAGGACAGATCAACCCGCGCACCGGGCGCGTGCACACTTCGTTCAGCCAGACCGGCTCGGTAACCGGGCGGCTGGCTTCTTCGGAACCGAATTTGCAGAATATTCCCGCGCGCACCGAATTGGGCCGCAAAGTGCGCAACGGCTTTATTGCCGATCCCGGGCAGGTGCTGCTTTCGGTGGATTATTCGCAGATCGAGCTGCGAATCGTAGCCCACATGTCCGGCGATGAGTCCATGTTGGCCGCTTTCCGCGCCGGGCAGGATATTCACGCGGCCACCGCGGCGGCCATCTACAGCGTGCCGATCGACGCCGTGACGCGGGATATGCGCCGTAATGCCAAGTCGATCAACTTTGGGCTGGTGTACGGCATGAGCGCCTTCGGTTTAAGCCGCTATTCCGGGCTGACCCTGGGCGAATCAGAGAATTTTGTCAAAGCCTATTTCCAGCAGTTCCCCGGAGTCAAACGCTACCTGGACGGTATCCGCAAGTTGGCAGCCAGCCAGGGCTACGTGGAAACCTTGCTCGGGCGGCGGCGCTACTTCCCGAACCTCAAGAGCCAGTCAAACCCGGCCATGCGCGCCCGCGAAGAGCGTGAAGCGATCAACGCGCCGATCCAGGGCACTGCCGCGGATATTATGAAAATTGCCATGCTGGGCGTGCCTCCCGCGCTGGAAGCTGCCGGGCTGCACGGCAAGCTGCTGCTGCAGGTGCACGATGAACTGGTGGTGGAATGCCCGCGCGAAGAACTGGATGCCACCGCGCGGGTAGTGAAGCGCGTCATGGAAGCGGCTTACCCGCTGTCTATTCCGCTGGTGGCCGAGGCCAAATACGGCGAAAAATGGGGCGAGCAGCAGCCGCTCCAGGTTGACGGATAAACCCATAAAGACGGATGGATACAAGCGATGTCTGATTCTCAGGAAGCATTCCAACAAGCAATGAACCAGGGCCATTCGGCAGCCTGGGATCAGCAGTGGCCGCGCGCCGCGGAGTTTTACCGCGCTGCGCTGGAGCAGATCCCCGAACACCCGGCCGCGCTCACCAGCCTGGGCCTGGCGCTGTTCGAGCAATCGCAGTTTGACCAGGCGCTGGATTGTTACCGGCGCGCCTCGCGCGCTGCGCCCAACGACCCTGTGCCGGTGGAGCGCATCGCGCGCATTTACGAGCGCCAGGGGCGTACTGCCGAAGCCGTGCAAACCGGGCTGCAGGCCGCCGAATTACAGTGGAAAGCCCAGGATGTGCAGAAAGCCGTGGAAAACTGGAAAGCGGTGCTGCGCCTGCAGCCCGAAAACCTGATGGCGCGCACCCGGCTGGGCATGGTCTACGACCGCACCGGGCGCAAGAGTGAGGCCGTCGCCGAATACCTGGCCGCGGCCAGCATTATCCAGCACAGCGGCGACGCGGCCAAAGCCGCGCAGCTTGCGGGCTATGCCCAGCAGTTGATGCCCGAAAACATGGAAACCCGCCGCGCCATGAATATGTTGAAAGCCGGGCAAATGCTGCCCCGCCCGGGCAAGCCCAAATCTACCGGCCCGGTTGCGCCCGCCGCCCTCGAAGCGCCCAAGTCCGAGCCGCCGGTGGAAGAAGGCATGGACCCGGTGTCGGAAGCGCGCCAGGACGCGCTGACCCAACTGGCCGGCATCCTGTTTGACCAGGGGGACGACACCGCGCCGCAGCAGGCGCCGGGGCGCGGCATTTCAGCGCTGGCGCGCGGGTTGGGTAGTCTCAACGACGATTCGAGCAAGCGCACTCGCGTGCTGTTGCACCTCAGCCAGGCCATCGACTCGCTCAGCCACGGGCAGGGGGCGCAGGCTGCCGCCGAGCTCGACCGCGCCCATGAGGCCGGTCTCAGCCACCCGGCCAGCATGTTCCTGTTGGGCATGCTCAACAATAACACCGACCGGCTCAAGGCGCTGCGCTGCCTGCAAGAATCGGTCAAGCACCCGGCATTTTCACTGGCCTCGTACCTGTTGATGGGCCAGAATTACGAAGCCCAGGGCCAGATGCGCCCGGCGGCCGCCGCTTTCCTCGAAGCCCTGCGCCGCGCCGACGTTGAGTCGATGCCGGAACCCCAGCGCGAAGAGTTGGACCAGTTGTACGAGGGGTTGATCGAAAATCAAACCCAGCAGGTGGATGAGCAAGGGCTGAAGAATATCAACCAGACGATCACCGGCCAGCTTCTGCGGCCGGACTGGCGCGCTTTTCTGCTGGTGGCGCGCCAGCAGCTTCCTGGCCAGAGCGCTGAAGGCGCGCCGGCGCCGCTGGCCGAAATGCTGCTTGAATCGCGCAGCAGCCAGGTGGTGGAACTGCTCTCCAAAGTGCGGCGGCTGACCGCGCAAAACAAGTACCGCACGGCCATGGAAGAGGCTTTCTACGCGCTGCAGTTCGCGCCGACCTATTTGCCGCTGCACGTCCAAATCGGCGAGCTATTGCTGGCCGAAGGGCATATCCAGGCCGCGGTGAGCAAATTTCTGGCGGTGGCGCAGCTATACAATCTGCGCGGCGAGGCCGGGCAGGCCGTTCGCCTGCTGATGCGCGTGATGCAAATGGCTCCGCTGGACGTGACCGTGCGCACCGCGCTGATCGACCTGCTCATCGCGCAGGGACGCATCGACGAGGCGATGCAGCAGTATAACGACCTGGGCGATTTTTACTACCAGATGTCGGACCTCGACCGCGCGCGCGGCGCGTACATGACCGCGCTCAAACTGCCACAGGCAGCCCAGGCCAGCCGCGGGCTGTGCGTGCGCATTCTGCAAAAAGCCGCGGATATTGACCTGCAGCGGCTGGATTTGCGCGCGGCGCGCAGCGTGTTTGAGCAGATCCGCAACCTGCAGCCCGACGATCCATCCACCCGCGCCCAACTGGTGAGCCTGAGCATCCGGCTCGGTCAGGATGACACCGCCCTGGCCGAGGTGGACGGCTACCTGGGCTTGATGGAAACGCAAAATAACCGCGCCCGCGCGATTGCCTTTTTGCAGGGGCTGGTCAACGAGCGGCCGGAGCGCCTGGATCTGCGCAAGCGGCTGGCGGATCTTTTTGTGCGCGCCGGCCAGACCGAAAAAGCCGTGGAGCAGCTCGACGCTATCGCCGATGGGCTGCTGGTGATGAAAAACAAAACCGGCGCGCTGGCGATCATGGAAAGCATCATCGCCCTCAACCCGCCAAACGTCGAGGACTACCGCGCCGCGCTGACGCAGCTAAAGAACGGCTGAACCAGCCGTTTCTGCCGGGCTGTGGATTCCGTTCTCCGGGCGGGAGCAGACTCCACGGCCCGGTACCTTTTTTACGCGGAAAATCCTACCACCAGATGCGGAACCAGGTGGTTGTGCTCTGTTCGATCTGCTGCTGCGGCAGGCTGGCGGTCACTTGTATGCTGACGATTTCCTTGACCGGCACGTCGCCAACCTGGAAGGTGAGCACGCTAATGCCGTTCGCGTCGGTATCATCCGGGCGGTATGACTGCTGCCCCAGGCCGTTTGGCTTCGTAACGATCACACTGATGGCCGCGTTCGGCACCGGCTGGAAGGATTGGTCTTGCACCACGATGTACAGCGTTTGCTCGCCGTTGGCGGGCAGCAGCGAGTGCTTGACAAAAGCGCGCACATTGAGGCCGCCGCTGGTGGCCTGCGTGGCCGGGCCTAAAAACGGGCCTTGTGGCGTCGATGGGGTCGGTTTGGGGCGGCCCTGGTAGAGCATGTCGTACTGCATGCGACCCAGGTGGCTCAACCCAACGTGGCGACCGTTGACGATTTCACCGCGCCATTCGAGGCGCACGTTTTCAAAGTATTGCACCATGCGCCCATTATCCAATTCGACATCGGAAATCGGGTTGCCGAAGTAGGTAGCGCCCTGGTAAAAGTCGTAGAACTGCAAAAAGCCGTAGCACACGTTGTAGCCGGTGGAAAAGCTGCGGCAGGTGGGCCCGCTGTTGCGCACTGGAGCCCTGTCTTTGCCCGGCGTGTACATGATTGCGCCAATCCGGCTCATGAGCACTTCTTCTTTGCCATTTTCATCTACGGCAACCTCTAACCGCCCGCGCTGGAAGTACTGCACCATGCGGCTGATCGTCGAATCGTAAAATGCCGGGCTGATCGGGTAACCCAGCATCACGTTCGGGTCGGGCATGGCGGAATAGAAGCTTGCGAAGGGTTCGAGGATGTCAAATTCGCTTCCCTGGGGGGGCACTGGCGTTTGGGCAATCACCGATGGCGCAAACGCGGAGAGCATGACGGCCGCGATGAGAACCACCCAGGATAAACGGGTAACGATGCGCATAGAATTATTATACAAAAGAATCGGAAAGATACAATGCATTTCGCAAGAGATATGTCAAATTCAGGAAGACTGTCACTTTTGTAATCTGGGGTACCCGCGAAAAACCGGCTCGCGCTGCACT
>DATCUC010000019.1:0-2087 GCA_036567625.1 Anaerolineaceae bacterium
ATCAACTGCGCCGCGATGGCGATTCTGGATGAATGCGAGGCCAACCCGGCGCTGGCTGAGCGAGTCAACGCGCAGATGCCGGGTGAACTGGCGGCAGCCTGCCGCGCGCGCGGCGCGCGCCTGGTGCATATTTCCACCGACTCGGTATTTGACGGCCAGCGCGGAGGCTATACGGAGAACGACGCGCCGAATCCGCTGAGCATCTATTCGCGCACCAAGCTGGCCGGAGAACAGGCAGTAGCCGCCGCCAACCCGGATGCGCTCATCGCGCGGGTGGTGTTCTACGGCTGGAGCCTCAACGGCCGGCGCAGTTTGTGCGAGTTCTTTTACAACAAGCTCGCGGCAGGGCAGCCGGCTGCCGGCTTCACCGACGTGTACTTTTGCCCGCTGCAGGTCAATGATTTGGCGCGGACGCTGGCGCGCATGGCCGGCCTGGGCCTGAGCGGGCTGTATCACGTGGTCAGCCCGGACTGCCTGAGCAAGTATGATTTTGGCGTGGCGCTGGCGCGCGAGTTTGGCTTTGACCCCGGCCTGGTGCAGCCGACTTCGGTGATGGACAGCGCGCTAAAAGCGCCACGTTCGCCGCGCCTGGAACTGCGCTCGGAGAAAGCTGCCGCCGCGCTGGGCGCGCCGCTGCCGGGCCTGAAAGATGGCTTGCAGCGCCTGCACGCGCAGGTTTTGGATGGGTACGCTGGCCGGGTGCGCCAGATGGCCGCGCCCGCCTGAGATTGTCATTCGGATTTGTTTGCCTTCGGAGGGATAGATGGAATTCCACATTGGTTCGCACAAGATCGGGCCGCACCAGCCGACGTATTTCATCGCCGATATCGCCGCCAACCATGACGGCAGCCTGGAGCGCGCCAAGCAGTTAATCCGCCTGGCGGCACAGGGCGGGGCCAATGCCGCCAAGTTTCAGAATTTCCGCGCCCCGGAAATTGTCTCCGATTACGGCTTCAAGGCGCTGGGCGGGCAGCAGTCGCACCAGTCAAGCTGGAAGAAATCAGTTTTTGAGGTCTACAAAGACGCATCGATCCCCTTTGAATGGACGCCGGAACTGAAAGCCGCCTGCGACGAAGCCGGGATCGATTATTTCTCCGCGCCTTACGATTTTGAAGCCATCGACATGCTGGATGAATGGGTCCCGGCCTACAAGGTTGGCTCGGGGGATATCACCTGGCCGGAATCGCTGGTGCGCATGGCGCGGAAGGGCAAGCCAGTGCTGCTGGCAACCGGCGCGTCGACGATTGGCGACGTGCAGCGCGCGGTGCATATCATCCTCGAGCACAACCGCGAACTGGTGCTGATGCAGTGCAATACGAATTACACTGCCAGCCTGGAAAACTTTGACCACATTCATCTGAACGTGCTCAAGACCTATGGCCTGATGTTTCCCGACGTGGTGCTGGGATTGTCGGATCATACCCCCGGGCATGCCACGGTGCTGGGCGCAGTGGCGCTGGGCGCGCGGGTGATTGAGAAGCACTATACGGATGATAACAACCGCGTAGGCCCGGATCACAAGTTCGCCATGAACCCGGATTCATGGGCCGCGATGGTGGAGAACACGCGCCAGTTGGAACGCGCCCTTGGCAGCGCGGATAAATTCGTGGCCGGAAATGAGCAGCAGACGGTGGTGGTGCAGCGCCGCTGCGTGCGTACCGCCCGCGACCTGAAAGCCGGAGAAACCGTCACTCGCGAGATGCTGAGCGTACTGCGCCCGGCCACCCCCGGCGCGATCCTGCCGTATGAGATCGAGCAGGCCATCGGCACGCGCGTGCTGCGCGATATTCCCTCTGGCAAAGAACTGCGCTGGACCGACCTGGGCGAATAATATTTGGAGATTGCTTTGCGCGTTCTGTACTTCACCCGCGACTACACCCCGCACGACCACCGCTTTCTTTCGGCGCTGGCCGCCACGCCGCACGCCATCTATTCGCTGCGGCTGGAACGGCGCGGGATGCAGCGCGAAGATCGCCCGCTGCCGCCCGAAGTGACTCAGGTGGCCTGGTTGGGCGGACAGCACCCGGTCACCCGCTGGAATGGGCTGCGGCTGGTTCCCGCGCTGCGCCGCGTGCTGCGCGAGGTGC
>DATCUC010000020.1:0-14352 GCA_036567625.1 Anaerolineaceae bacterium
AAATAGCGCCAGCAGCGGGCTTAACCCCGGGTGCGCGCCTAGCAGGATGTCACCGCCGGCGGTAGGGCGCACGCGCCCTGGGGCCAGCAGCGTAGCCCCCAGGGTGGTTACCCCGGCCGCGGCGCGTTCTTCGCCCAGGTATTGCGCCAGCGTTTCGCGCGCGCGCAGGCCGTTTTGCAAAGTCAGCGCCACGCCAGTTGGGGCCAGCACTTGCGCCAACTGCTGCGCGGCGCGCGGGCTTTGCCAGCTTTTGACCAGCACCAGCGCCAGTTCTGCTCCCGAGCATGCCGCGGTTTCGTCCGTCGCCTGCACCGGGTAGCAGTGCTCCGCGCCGTTTTCTTCCACGCACACCCCATTGCGGCGCAGCGCGTCCAGCCCGGCGGGCCAGCTTCCCAGCAAGGTGACCGCTGCTCCGGCTGCAGCCAGCCGCGCCGCAAACAGGCAGGCCATGGCTCCGCTGCCCAGGATGAGCACGCTGCGCTGCGGGGCTACGCTTCCAGCAGTTTCTGCAGCGCTTCCCATTCCGCGTCGGGCATTTCAAACGTGTGTTCATCGGCGGGAAAAGCCCGCGTGTCCACATCACTCTTGTAGGCTTCCAGTGCCTGGAGAACGGTGTCGTGCAGGTTGGCGTATGTTTTTACAAAACGCGGCTTGAAGCGGTCAAACAACCCGAGCAGATCGTGAACCACCAGCACCTGCCCGTCGGTCTGATTCCCTGCGCCAATCCCAATGGTGGGAATCGTCAGGCGCTGCGAGATGAGCGCTGCCAGCCGCGCCGGAACCGATTCGAGCACCAGGCTGAAACAGCCGGACTCTTCCAGCAGCAGCGCATCTTCCAGCAGGCGCTGCGCTGCGGGGGCTTTGCCCCCCTGCATCCGAAACCCGCCCAACTGATGCACGCTCTGCGGCGTCAACCCAATATGCCCCATCACCGGGATGCCGGCCTCGACGATGGCGCGCACCGTGCCTTTGCGCTCGCGCCCGCCTTCCAGCTTGACCGCATCCATCCCGCCTTCTTTGAGGAATCGCCCGGCGTTGTGGACCGCCTCGCTGACGGAAACCTGATACGACAGGAAGGGCATATCCCCCACCAGGAGCGGCGTTTGCGCGCCTCGCGCCACTGCCTTGCAGTGATGGAGCATGTCTTCCATCGTTACTGGCAGGGTGTTGTCGTATCCCAGAACAACCATGCCCAACGAATCGCCGACCAGGATGCAGTCCAGACCGGCTTTTTCCACCAGCAGCGCGGTGGGGTAATCGTAGGCAGTCATCATCGTCACGGGCTCGCCGCGCGATTTCTTCTGGCGGAAAGTGACCGTGGTCACCTTCTTGCGCTCAGACGGGGTTGTGGTCATTGGAAAACTTCCTATTCTTCGAGATATTCCTCTGCCTCTTCGTCCTCATCCACTTCCTTGAAGGGGCGTACGCTTTGAGCGGAGCCAGCTTTTGATTCGCTGGCAGGTTTTTCTATCTCGAATTCTACCCGATCTCCATCACTCAGGTTCGCAAATTCCACGCCCTGTAGATCGGTGAGATGGAAGAAGTAGTCTTTCCCATCCGAACCGGTGATAAAACCAAATGCCTTTTGCGGGAACAGGCGCTTGATGCTGCCCGTCAGTCGCGGAGAGAAATATTCGTTCTCGCTGCTGTTCTCGCCTTCAAGGGCTTCGGCTTGTTCATCTTCCGGCGTTTCGATAAATTCCGAAATCACTTCACGCTTCTGGCGTTGGAATTCAGCCCGGCATTCATCGCAGAAGAATTTTTGACCGCGCTTGGGCCGGAAGGTGGTCCACACCATGGGGTTGCCGTGATGAATGGGGGACTCACAGTGCTGCAGGCGGCGCTCGTAGCGCAGTTCCAGCTTTTCCAGCAGCCCATCCAGCCAGATCAGGTCAAAATCTTTGACCCGGGACGCATCCCGCGGATCGGCCAGGTCGGGAGCGCAGCTGTTTTTGATGCTGGCAATCGCCACGCGCTTGCCCAACCGGCGCACGGCCTGAAGCATAGGAATAAAATCGCGGTCGCCAATAACGACGATAGCGATATCGTATACGTTGGGGATGGCGGCGTAGTACAGCGCAGACGCCGCCAGAGAAATATCTACGTATTTTTCTTTGGGTTCGAAGGTGTCGCGCGCATCGCGGTCGGTTTTGCGGATGCGCCGCCCGCGGAAGTTGATCGGGTATATTTCGACTTCGTAATGATGCTCCTCTTTGAGCATGTCAAAAAACTCGCGGCGGCGGTTGACGATTTCTTCGTCGCGAATGTCAAAGTTGATCGCATAGCTGCCAAACAAGCAGGTGCGCACGATATCTACATCCACATCACCCAACTGCTGGCTGACTTCTTGCGCCAGCACATTTGGCAGTTTCCCAAAATCGACATGAAAGCTTTCGTCTCCATAGACTTCGGAAAGGCGGGATTTGTTGATATATAACCAGGTTCCATCAATGAAAACCATGATTTTTAACATGGAAGAAACTCCTTCAGCAAGTGAAGAGCCAGGTTTTGTTGTAATCCAGTGAATCGGTCAATTGTTTGCAGGGTAAGTGAATTACGGGGTCAGGGTACGAAGAAAAATAATCGGTGGGCCTCTTTTACTTTCAATTGTCCTATCAAGATTCTCTACATAACCATAATTCTATGCTGATTTTATCACCATTGATCAGGTTTAAGCGACAAGAATATAGAAATTGTAAAGTTATTCGTCAATTCAGACATTTCGCGGATTGAGAAATGCGCAAAAACAAAGATCGCCCGGCAATCCGTCAGGCGATCTTTGCGCGTTTTCTTGGGGGTGGGGGTTACTCCTGGCTGCCGCCGTTGGTGCGGGTGGCGCGGCCAATGCCTATGTAGGTAAAGCCCAGCGAACGCAGTTTTTCTGCATCCCACAGGTTGCGGCCGTCGATGATGACCGGCTTGCGCATCAGGTTGCGGATGCGCTCAAAATCGAGCTGCTTGAACTCGTTCCAATCGGTGGCCACCACCAGGGCATCTGCGCCCTCGGCCACAGCGTAGGGATTTTCGCACAATTCAACGCGTTTGAGCTGCGCAGCGGCATTTTCCATCGCCTGCGGATCGTAAGCCTTGATGTGCGCGCCTTCATTTTGCAGCAGGTGGATCACTTCCAACGCGGGCGCGTCGCGAATATCATCCGTATTGGGCTTGAATGAAATGCCCAGCACGCCGATGGTGCGGTCGTCCAGGCTGCCCAGCACTTTGCGCAGTTTGAGGATCACGCGGCGGCGCTGGTTGCGGTTGATCTCCATCACTGCCTGCAACAACTGCGGGTGCGTGCCGTGCAGCACAGCCATGTGCGCCAGGGCCTTCACGTCTTTGGGGAAGCAGCTTCCGCCCCAGCCCAGGCCGGCATCCAGGAACGCCGGGCCGATGCGCTTGTCCATGCCCATGCCCTGTGCTACTTCACGCACGTCGGCGCCCATTTCTTCGCACATATTGGCGATCTCATTAATGAACGAGATGCGCGTGGCGAGGAAGGCGTTGGAAGCGTACTTGATCATTTCCGCGGTGCGCAGATCGGTGATCAGGATCGGGCAGCGCAGGGTCTGGTATAACTGGGCCACTTTGCTGGCCGCTTCGCGGTCCGTTGAGCCTAGCACCACCCGGTCTGGGTCCATAAAGTCGTTGATCGCAGAGCCTTCACGCAGGAATTCCGGGTTCGAAACCACGCTGAACTGCAGCGGCTTTCCGGCGCGGCGGCGCTTGATAATGTCGGCCACCCAGTCGCCGGTGCCAACCGGCACGGTCGATTTGTTAACCACCACGATGGGGGTATCCACCAGGTCAGCAATTGCTTCCGCGGCCTGGCGTACGTACTGCAAGTCAGCTTCGCCGTCCACGCCCGAGGGCGTGCCCACGGCAATAAAGGCAAAATCCGCGCCTTTCAGGGCATCCTGATAGTCCGTGGTAAAGGTGAGCCGCCCGGCGCGCACATTTTGGGCCACCACCTGCTCCAACCCGGGCTCGTAAATGGGCATGATGCCCTGCTTGAGCTTGGAGATGCGCGTGTCATCCACGTCCAGGCAGGTAACCTGGTTGCCGAGGTCGGCGAAGCAGGTGCCAGTGACCAGGCCAACATACCCGGTTCCAATCACGCAAAGTTTGCTCATGAAACGATCCTCCTACAGCATTTTATATTCGAGAAAGCAGCATCTTCTTGGAAAACGTCAAACTGTCCCGTTTGTTATGCGGTTGCGCAAAATAAGTGAAGAACATCCTTCCAATCCCCCGCGAACAGCGTTCCTGGACAGAGCCGCGAGCAGTAGAGCGCGGTATAATACAGGGGATCGCCATTCGTACTGCATGACGATTATACCGGATTATTCCCGTGCTCGACAACTTCAAAAGTGTTAGGGAGATGGCTCGATGACTGCTCAAATTATTGATGGCCGTATCATAGCTGAACGCATCCGCCAGGAAGTAAAAGAAGCGGTAGCGGCCCGCGTAGCGGAAGGCAAATCCGTCCCGGGGCTCGCCACCGTGCTGGTAGGAGATAATTCTGCCTCGCAGGTGTACGTGCGTTCAAAGCAGAAAGCCTGCGCGGAAGCCGGGATCCAATCGTTTGGGTTTGAACTGCCCGCCACTGCTACCCAGTCGCAGGTGGAAGGGCTGGTGAAGGAATTGAATGCCGACTCGCGCGTACACGGCATTCTGGTGCAGCTTCCGCTGCCTTCCGGCCTGGATGAAGAAGGCGTATTGAGCGCGATCAGCATTGAGAAAGACGTGGATGGTTTCCACCCGACCAATATTGGCCGGCTGGCGCAAAAAGGCCGCGATCCGCTGTTCGTGCCCTGCACCCCGGCGGGAGTGATGTATCTCCTGAACGAGTTCGCGCCCAGCCTTGAAGGGGTCAACGCAGTGGTGTTGGGGCGCTCCAATATCGTCGGCATGCCGGTGGCGCTGTTGCTGGTGCGCGCCAATGCCACCGTCACCATCTGTCATTCGCGCACTAAAAACCTGCCCGATGTGGTGCGCAGCGCCGACGTGCTGGTGGCAGCAGTCGGCCGCGCCGAAATGGTGCGCGGCAATTGGGTAAAGCCCGGCGCGACGGTGATCGACGTGGGCATCAACCGCATCGATGATCCCAGCCGCCCCAAGGGCTACCGCCTGGTCGGTGATGTGGCTTTCGACGAAGTGAAGGAAGTCGCTGGCGCGATCACGCCTGTGCCAGGTGGGGTGGGCCTGATGACCATCGCCATGCTGCTGCGCAGTACCCTGCGCGCTGCCCAACTGGGGGATTAATCTTCAGCGTTTCCGGTACTTTCAGCGCGGATGCTCGCCGAGCGTCCGCGCTGTTTGATTCATGCCGGTTTTCGCTTTGTCAGACAAATAGTGACATTTGGCTCTTGTCTGACAATTGACTTTTTGTCATAATTTTCTTAAACTGATATCAGACAACTGGCGCGGCCAGCCCTATCCTTCTTCTTCCTTGAGTGATCTCCAAAACGATATGGCAACCCTACTTGTACGCAATGCAAGCCTGCTGGTTACGATGGATACACAGCGCCGAGAAATTGTCTCGGGCGGCATATTTGCCCGCGACGGTTTCATCGAGCAGGTCGGTCCAACATCCGATTTGCCGCAAACAGCGGATGAAGTGCTGGACATGGACGGTCACCTGGTTTTGCCGGGTCTGGTAAACACGCACCATCACTTTTATCAGACGCTCACCCGTGCCGTGCCCGCCGCGCAGAATGCCAACCTGTTCAACTGGTTGAAGACGCTCTACCCGGTGTGGGCGCGCATGACCCCCGAAGATATCTTTACCTCAACGCAAACCGCGCTGGCCGAGCTGGCCCTTTCGGGCTGCACCACGGCCTCTGACCATCTGTACCTGTTTCCCAACGGCTCGCGGCTGGATGATGAGATTGCCGGCGCGCGCGAAGTGGGGTTGCGGCTGCACGCCTCGCGCGGCTCGATGAGCCTGGGCGAAAGCCAGGGCGGTTTGCCGCCCGATAGCGTGGTCGACACCGAAGAGCATATTTTGGCCGACAGCGCGCGCCTGATTGAGCAGTATCACGATCCCAACCCGGGCTCCATGCTGCAGATCGTTCTCGCGCCGTGCTCGCCGTTCAGCGTCACCGGCGGATTGATGCGCGAGAGTGCGAAGCTGGCGCGGCAGTACGGCGTGCATCTGCACACCCACCTGGCTGAAACCGAAGACGAGCAGCAGTTCTGCCTGGATACGTTCGGTCACCGCCCGGTGGCCTACATGCAGTCGCTGGATTGGGTTGGCGAGGATGTCTGGTTCGCGCATTCGGTATGGGCCAACAAGGAAGAAGTGCAGGTTTACGCGCGCACCGGCTGCGGTGTGGCCCACTGCCCATCTTCCAACATGCGCCTGGCCTCGGGCATCGCCCCGCTGTGGGAAATGATGGCTGCCGGCGTCAAAGTCGGATTGGGCGTCGACGGCTCGGCCAGTAACGACAGCTCACATCTGTTGGCCGAAGTGCGCCAGGCCATGCTGCTGGCGCGGCTGCGCGCCGGTATCGAAGGCGCATCGCTCTCCGGCAGCGGCGGCGCGCCCATCCTCACCGCGCGGCAGGCGCTGGAACTGGCGACGGTGGGTGGGGCAGCGGTGTTGGGCCGCGCGGATATCGGCTCGCTCGAGCCGGGGAAATGCGCCGATTTTATTGCCATCAACCTCAACCGGCTGGAGTATGCCGGGGCGCTGCATGACCCGCTAGCCGCAATCGTCTTCTGCCACCCCGGGCGCGTGGATTGGAACGTGGTCCACGGGCGGCCGGTGGTGCGGGGCGGTCAACTGGTGCATATTGACGAAAATGCCTTGTCGCAAAAGCACAACCGCGCCGCAAAGCGGCTGCTCCAGGGCTAACGGAACTTCAGCCCAACCAAAGATCCAATTCAATCTACGTAACTGCTCATTCCAGAAGGGATTACAGCAAGCATGAATCTCAACAAGGTTGACAGCAAAGCATTGGTTGACTGCGCCATGGGGCGCGCCGCGGCGGATATGGTCATCCGCAACGGCCGCTGGGTTTGTGTGCAAACCGGTGAAATCATCCCCAACACCGATATTGCCGTCAAGGGCGACCGAATTGCCTACGTTGGCCCGGACGCCACCCACACCGTCGGCGCGAACACGGTGATCGTGGATGCCGCTAACCGCTACCTGGTTCCTGGGCTGCTGGACGGGCACATGCATGTGGAATCGGGCATGCTGACCGTGACCGAGTTTGTGCGCGCGGTGGCCCCCCATGGCACTACTGCCATGTTTGTCGACCCGCATGAGATCGCTAATATTTTTGGCCTCAAAGGCGTGCGCATGATGCTGGATGAAGCCAAACTCCAACCGGTGCATGTCTTTGTGCAAATGCCTTCCTGCATTCCGTCTGCGCCAGGGCTGGAGACGCCCGGGGCCGAAATTGGCCCGCAAGAAGTGGCCGAAGCCATGCAGTGGGAAGGCATCATTGGCCTGGGTGAGATGATGGATTTTCCCGGCGTGTATTCTTCCGGTGATAAAGTTCACGCGGAAATGGACGCCACCCGCGCGGCGGGCAAGGTTATCGGCGGGCATTACGCCTCGCCAGACCTGGGTCTGCCGTTTTACGGCTATGCCGCGGGCGGCCCCGAGGACGATCACGAGGGCACGTGCCTGGAAGACGCGGTGATGCGAGCCCGCCTGGGCATGAAGGTGATGATGCGCTATAGCTCCGCCTGGCACGATGTGGCCACGCAGGTCAAGGCAGTTACTGAGATGGGCATGGACCCGCGCCGTTTCATCCTCTGCACCGATGATGTTCATTCGGAAACCCTGGTCACTCAGGGCCACGTCGACCGCGTGCTGCGCCACGCCATTGCCCAGGGGCTGCGCCCCATGACTGCGCTGCAAATGGCGACGATCAATACCGCCGAGCATTTTGGTGTCTCGCGACACATGGGCATGATCGCGCCCGGTCGGTTCGCGGATGTTCTGCTGGTGGATGACCTGGCCGCTTTTTATGTCGAGGTGGTGATCGCTCAGGGCAAGGTGATTGCCGAGTACGGCCATATGCGCAGTGAACTGCCGCAGGTCACCTACCCGGAATGGGTGTTGAACTCCGTACACCTAAAACGCCCGCTGACCGCCGCAGATTTCCGGCTGGCGGCGGAAAAGGAGCAGGTAACGGCTAACGTAATCGGCGTCATCGAAAATCAGGCGCCCACGCGCCACCTGCGCCTGCCACTGACCGCCGTGAATGGGGAAATTTGCGCCGATACCGGGCGCGACCTGGCCAAAGTGGCCCTGGTGGAACGCCACCGCGGCACGGGTACGATCCAGCTTGGTTTGGTATCTGGCTTTGGGTTGAACGAGCCCTGCGCCATTGCGACTACCATGGCGCACGACAGCCATCAAATGATCGTCGTCGGCACGGATGATGAGAACATGGCGCTGGCCGCCAACGCGCTGGTCGAATGCGGCGGCGGGCAGGTAGTTTTCTGCCGCGGTCAGGAAATCGGCAAGGTCAACCTGCCAATCGGCGGAATCATGTCCAACGAACCCGCCGATGAGGTCGCGCGCAAGGCGGGCAGCGTGCTTTCCGGCTTCCGCGCCTGCGGCTGCAACCTGAACAACCCCAACATGCAGCTCAGCCTGCTGGGCCTGGTGGTCATTCCATCGCTGCGTATCTCCGACCTGGGGTTGGTAGACGTCAATCAATTTACTTTCATCCCTGTACTGGAATAGCCCATCTGTGGAGAATGCTTCATGAGCCCATCGCGCAAACCACAAACCAACAGCGTTCACCCGTTTCAACGGCTGCAGGTGGAACTGGCCGGATTGATCGCCGCCACGCCGCCGGGTAATCGGCTGCCCGCTGAACCAGACCTGGCGCGCAGCCTGGGCGTTTCGCGCGCCACGCTGCGCGAGGCCATGCGCTCCTTTGAAGGCCAGGGGCTTATCCGCCGCCGCCAGGGGGTAGGAACCTTCGTCGTCGGCCACGCGCATGTGATCGACACCGGGCTGGAAGTGCTGGAAAGTATTGAAACCCTGGCACATAAAAGCGGCCTCACGGTTTCGATGGGCGACCTGGAGATTAAGCAGATCCAGGCCGACGCAGCCCAGGCAGCCGGGCTGCAGGTTGAGCCGGATAGCTGCGTGGTAAAAGTCTCGCGCGTGATCCTGGCCGACGGCCGCCCGGTGGCCTACCTGATCGATATGCTGCCGCTGGACATTCTCTCGCCAGAAGAACTGCAAAACGGTTTTACCGGCTCTGTGCTGGATTTCTTGCTGCGCCGCGGCAACCCGGTGCTCACCCATTCCGTGGCCGAGATCCGCGCGGTAGCCGCGGGCGGCGAGGTGCCGCGCGCGCTGGAAATTCAACGCGGTGATGTGCTGCTGCAGTTTGTAGCCCAGCTTTACACGGCTGAAAACCGCGTGGTGGATTATTCATTCAGTTATTTCCTACCCGGATATTTCAATTTCCGGGTGCTGCGAAAAGTTGGCGAACCGGTTTTTGGAAATAAAGTGGAGGGATAAGGAGAACATGACAACCAATGAGGTAACGACAGTCATTCAGGGGCGTGTGGCCCAATCGCGCGAGCAGATCATTCGCTTCATGCGCGAGATCTGCGCCATCCCCAGCATGGTATCGCAAATTGGTCCGGTGGGTGAGCGGATTGCCGCGGAGATGCGCGCGCTCGGTTTTGACGAAGTCCGCTTCGATAAGATGGGCAATATCCTCGGGCGCATTGGCAGCGGGCCGAAAGTGCTCGTCTACGATTCGCATATTGATACCGTCGGCGTGGGCGACCCGGCTTCCTGGCAGTGGGATCCATTCGAGGGCAAGGTGGAAGACGGCCTGCTGTACGCGCGCGGCGCGTGCGACGAAAAAGGCAGCACCCCGGGCATGATCTACGGACTGGCGTTTGCCCGTGATTTGGGCCTGCTGGACGGCTGGACGGCCTACTATTTCGGTAACATGGAAGAATGGTGCGACGGTATCGCCCCCAACAGCTTTGTGGAAGTCGACCCCAGAGTGCGCCCGGATTTCGTGGTCATTGGCGAGCCGACGCGCATGAACGTCTACCGCGGACACAAAGGCCGCATCGAATTGAAGGTCACCGCCAAGGGCAAGAGCGCGCACGCTGCCAGCAATCACCTGGGCGACAATGCGGTCTACAAGCTGCTGCCGGTGATCGAGGGGCTGCGCGACCTGGAGCCCAAACTGGGCGATCATCCCTTCCTGGGCCACGGCAAGATCACGCTCAGCGACCTCAAGGTCAGCACCGCCAGCATCAACGCGGTGCCGGATGAAGCCGTCATCTACATCGACCGGCGCATGACCTTTGGCGAGACCAAAGAAGAAGCCGTCGAGCAGGTACGCGCGCTGATCCCCGAAAAAGATCGCGGCAGCATCACCGTGGAGGAGCTGTTCTACGATGAGCCGTCTTACACTGGATTTGTCTTTCCGGTGGATAAGTACTTCCCGCCCTGGGCGCTGGATGAGAATCACCCGCTGGTCACTGCTGGGCAAAAAACCCGCGAGCTGATTGGCCTGCCCGCCGCGCCAAGCGGCAAATGGGATTTCAGCACCAACGGGACGTATTGGGCAGGGAAGGCTGGCATTGACAGTATTGGCTTCGGCCCGGGCGATGAGCGCGTGGCGCATGCCGTGCTGGAGTGCGTACCGCTCGAAGATGTGGTTAAAGCCACGGAATTTTACGCGCTGCTGCCCGGCATACTCAAGGCGCAGGGCGCGGCTGGATAGCTGCTGTAGAGAAATCATCAAACGAGGAGAAAGATCATGCAAACGTATCTGCACGGCCGGGATTTCATCGGCGATCTGGATTTTAGCAAAGAAGAAATTGAAACCGTATTGGACGTGGCCTTTGACCTGAAGCGCAAGCGCGCGCTCAACGAGCCCCACGCCTACCTGCGGGATAAGGCCCTGGCGCTGCTGTTCTTCTTCAGCAGCACGCGCACCCGCGCTTCCTTCGAGGCCGGCATGGCCCAGTTGGGTGGTCACGGCGCGTTCATTGATTCCAAGACCACGCAGATCTCACACGGCGACACCGCCAAAGAGATCGGCGAGATCCTGGGCCGCTATTTCGACGGAATTGCCATCCGTCACTGCGATTGGTGCGCGGGCAACGCGTACATTAATGAGGTCGCCAAGTATTCGCGCTCGCCAGTCCTCAATATGCAATGCGAGGTCTACCATCCCTTCCAGATCCTGGCCGACCTGATGACGGTCATCGAGAAGAAGGGCCGCGACCTGCGCCGCAAGAAGATGGTCGTTTCCTGGGCCTATGCGTCTTCCTATCAGAAACCCCTCTCGGTTCCCCAGAGCCTGATCCTGCAGATGCCGCGCTTTGGCATGGATGTTGTCCTGGCGCACCCGCCGGAGTTCAAGCTCATGCCCGAAATCATGGACATGGCGCGCGAGCAGGCGCGCAAGTACGGCACCGGTTTTGAGGTGGTCGAAGATATGGATGAGGCCTTCAAGGACGCCGACGTGGTTTACCCCAAGTCGTGGGGCCCGCTGGTGTACACCGCCGACGCCGCTGCCAGCGCCAAGATTATCGATCAGTACAAGGACTGGATCACCGACGAACGCCGCATGGCGCTGGCCAAGCCGGATGCGATCTATATGCACCCGCTGCCTGCCGACCGCAACATCGAAGTGACGGATGCCGTCATTGACGGCCCGAACTCGGTGGTATACGACGAGGCCGAAAACCGATTGCACGTGCAGAAGGCCGTCATGGCCCTCACCATGAGCTAGAAATACCCGGCGGGTTCCGCGCCGCAGCCTCAGGGCCCAGCCCGATGCGCGGCGCGGACCGCCGAACAGGATTAAATGGGAGCAAGATCTATGGAAAAAAAGGGTGTAGCTGTTGTAGCCGTTGGCGGCAATTCTTTGATCAAGGATGAGCAGCATAAAACCGTGCCGGATCAGTACGAAGCCGGTAAGGAATCAATGCGCCATATCGTCGATATGATTGAACAGGGGTGGGAAGTGGTGGTCACGCACGGAAACGGGCCGCAGGTTGGCTTTATTCACCGCCGCTCCGAGCTTTCGGCGCACGAACTGCACGAAGTTCCGCTGGATTTTTGCGGGGCGGATACGCAGGGCGCGATCGGCTACATGTTCACCATGGCGCTGGATAATGAATTCCTCAACCGCGGGCTGGACAAAAAGTCGGTAGCAGTTGTCACCCAGACCATCGTCGACCGTGAAGATCAGGCCTTCCAGCACCCCACCAAGCCGATTGGCTCGTTCATGAACGAGGCTACGGCCAGGGAGCGCGCCGCCAAAGAAGGCTGGTCAGTCGTAGAAGACGCGGGCCGCGGCTGGCGGCGCGTGGTGGCGTCGCCCATCCCGGTCAAGATCGTCGAAGCTCCGGCTATCCGCACACTGGTCGAAAACGGCTTTGTGGTGGTTGGCGTGGGCGGCGGCGGCATTCCGGTGGTGCAGAATGCTGATGGTACGCTGAACGGCGTCGAAGCTGTGATTGACAAGGATTTTGGTTCCTCACTGCTTGCCACCCTGATCAGCGCCGACCTGTTTGTCATCAGCACCGCGGTGGAGAAGGTCGCCATCAACTATAACAAGCCGGACATGAAATGGATCGACCGCATGACCGCCGCCGAAGCGCGGCAGTACATGGCCGAAGGCCATTTCGCCAAAGGCTCGATGCTGCCCAAGATCCAGGCCATCCTGCGCTTCCTGGATAACGGCGGCAAGATGGCCCTCATCACCAACCCGGAAAACATTGGACGCGCGCTGCGCGGCGAAACCGGCACCTGGATCGTTCCCTGATAAAACGCGAGTTACCCCCTGGATATCCACCTGTTCCAGGGGGTAATCAATTTCCTTGACAATCGTCACTTGTTGTCTGGCATTAACGAAATTACAAGGTTCTTTACCGGTTCTTACGTTACAATACAAGTTGTTCCTTGCTCCTTGGTAAATTGAACAGTTACTCTTGACACCAGGCTGGCGCGCGCGAGCGTTGTGTGTGATCTGGCCTGGAAGGAGGTGAGATCGGACGCCATAAGAGTTGATCGTAACCGGAAGCCGTGTGCATTCGAAAACGTTTCTAGCGTTCACCGTTCGACCAGGAGGATAATCTCATGAAATTCAAAGCATTCGCCCTGCTGCTTGCGCTCGTCATTCTGCTGAGCGCCTGCACCCCCGCCGCCACCCCTGCTCCCGCTGCGACGGAAGCTCCCGCGGCTGTTGAAGAGTTCACGTTCGGTATGCTGATGGTCGGCCCCTATAATGATCACGGTTACAGCGAAGCCCATTACAACGGCGGCCTGTACGTGGAACAGAAGGTTCCCGGCGCGAAGATGATCTATGTTGACAAGGTCAACACCGCTGACCGCCCCGGCACCACCCCGGCGCAGCTTGCGGAAGATCTGGTTTCCAAGGGCGCCAAACTTGTCATCTTCAACTCGGATGATATGAAAGACAGCGCCATTGAATTCGCCCAGAATCACCCCGACATTATGGTGATCCACGCTTCCGGCGACAGCGCCTGGAAAGATGGCAAGGAATATAAGAACCTGCCGAACATGGCCAACATCATGGGCCGCATGGAATACGGCAAGATGATCGCTGGCTGCGCGGCTGCCCTGACGACCGAAACCGGCCAGATCGGCTACCTGGGCCCGCTAATCAATGACGAAACCCGCCGCCTGGCCTCCTCGGCTTACCTCGGCGCAAAACACTGCTGGGAAAAGTACGCTGGCAAAGACCCCGCTGACCTCGATTTCAAGGTCACCTGGATTGGTTTCTGGTTCAACATCCCCGGCGTTACCTCTGACCCGACTCAGGTTGCCGACGATTTCTTTAACAGCGGCTACGATGTGGTTATCTCTGGCATCGACACCACCGAAGCGGTGATCGAAGCCGGCAAGATGACTGATGCTGGCAAAGTTGTGCACGCCATCCCCTACGATTTCGTGAACGCTTGCAAGGAAGGCGAGAAGGTCTGCCTGGGCGTCCCGTATTTCAACTGGGGCCCGGCATACGCCGAAGCGATCAAGAACGCTATGGCTGGTAACTTTGCCGTCGATTGGAAATGGCTTGGCCCGGATTGGACCAACATTAACAATCCCGACACCAGCATGATCGGTTTCGAGAAGGGCGCTGCCCTTTCGGCTGACGCCACCACCAACGTGGATGCATTCATCAAAGAACTGGCCGGTGGTTTGAACCTGTTTACTGGCCCGTTGAACCTGCAGGACAGCACCGCTTACCTGAAGGAGGGCGAAACCGCGACCGATTTCCAGGTCTGGTATCTGCCGCAACTTCTGGAAGGCATGGAAGGCCAATCCGCGCAGTAATCGCAGTAAGTTATCACCGGGAAGGCGGGCCGCGG
>DATCUC010000021.1:0-10638 GCA_036567625.1 Anaerolineaceae bacterium
CAGCCGCCTCACCAACCGCAGGCCATCCACGCCGCCATCCAGGGCCAGACGCGGCTCGTAACGGGTCACCGGCAGCGTATCGACCGTGGCGGAAGGGATGTACGGCAAATTGGCGCACACCAGGTCGAACGGGCCGCGCGCGGCGCTGAGCAAATCCATCTGCGCCAGGGCGGTTCGCAGTTCCAGCCCATGCCGCTTGAAGTTACTCATGGCTATGCGCAGCGCAGCGAGCGAGACGTCCACGGCTAGCACATGCGCATCCGGGCAGTTCACCGCGAGCGCCGCGGCGATACAACCGCTGCCCGTGCCCACATCCGTCACCCGCCGCCGCCCGGGGGCCTGCCGCAGCCATTCGAGCGCGGCTTCCACCAGCAGCTCGGTTTCTGGACGCGGAATCAGTACGGCCGGGCCAACGTGAAATGCCAATCCGTAAAACGCCCACTCCTCCAGCAGGTACGGCAGCGGTTCACCCGCGGCGCGGCGCTGCAACAGCCCATCCGCCTGGTTTTGCTGTGCAGCAGAGAGGCTGGTTTCGGGGTGCGCCAGCAGAAATGCACGCGGCTGTCCCAGAACATAGCCCAGCAGCGATTGGGCTTCTTGCAGTGGGGTATCCGTCACTGAGGCCAGTTGTTGCCGGGCCGCGGCCAGCCATTCCCCGGCGTTATTCGTCTTCGTCTTCGACACCGGCCGCAGAGAGGCGTTCGGATTCATCACGCAGCGAGAGTTCCTCGATAAACACGTCCAGATCGCCGTCCAGCACAGCGCTGATATTGAAGGATGAAACGTTGATGCGGTGATCCGTGACTCGCGACTGCGGGAAGTTGTAGGTGCGAATCTTTTCAGAGCGTTCGCCCGTACCCACCTGTGAGCGGCGAG
Organism: Anaerolineaceae bacterium; assembly: GCA_036567625.1. GTDB lineage: Bacteria > Chloroflexota > Anaerolineae > Anaerolineales > Anaerolineaceae > CALDSL01. Next base: position 877 of record DATCUC010000021.1, read on the forward strand.
CTTCGGTCTGTTCCTGCTGTCGCCTTTCCTGCTCGATCTCGAACAGCCGGGCGCGCAAAATACTCATCGCGCGCAGCCGGTTCTGCAACTGCGAACGCTCGTCCTGGCAGGCGACAACAATGCCGGTGGGCAGATGCGTAATGCGAATGGCGGTGGCGTTCTTCTGCACGTTTTGTCCGCCCGCACCCGAAGAGCGAAAGACATCCATGCGGATATCGCTTTCGGGGATCTGCACGTCCACTTCTTCCACCTCGGCCAGCACCGCCACGGTAATGGTGGACGTGTGGATGCGGCCCTGCGCCTCGGTGGCAGGCACGCGCTGCACGCGGTGCACGCCCGATTCATATTTCAGCTTGGAGTACGCGCCCTTGCCCTTGATCAGCATGACGATTTCTTTGAAGCCGCCGATGCCAGTTTCATTTTGCGAAAGGACTTCAATCTTCCAGCCGCGGCGTTCGGCGTAGCGGGTGTAGATGCGCACCAGATCCGCGGCAAACAGCGCGGCTTCGTCGCCGCCTGTCCCGGCGCGAATTTCGACGATAACGTTGCGTTCGTCGCGCGGGTCTTTGGGGATCAGCAGGCTCTTCAAGCGAGCTTCCATGCTGGCTACCTGCGGTTCTAACTCTTCCAGTTCGGCCTGGGCCAGCAGGCGCATTTCTTCATCATCTGTAGACTGCAGCTCGCGCGCCTGTTCGATGCGCTCGAGCACGCTGCGGTATTCGCGCGCCGCGCCGACTACTTCTTCCAGGTCAGAGCGCTCTTTGGCCAGCTCAGCCGCGCGCTGATAATCGTCAACTGCTTCTTCTAACTGCTTGCCAAGCGCTTCGTAATGCTCTTCAATTCCGGTTACTTTTTCCAGCATCTCAGACATATACCGCGACTTCCTATCAACCCCGCCGGGGGAAATCTTTGAGTGATTACGCCGGGAATTATACCAGTTAACCGTTCGATTTTCAGCCCCGCGTCCGCGGGCTCTATAATCAGCGGCGGGAAGATTGTGCAATTCTTCGCAAATTGGGCGAAATAATGATATTATTCACAAAGACACCAGTGGCGCTGGAAGTCGATTTCCCTTACTACCACGAATCAATCCGGCAGTTACAAGCAGTTTATCCTAAGCCAGGAGGAAACGCTTTATGAACGTGCAGTCATTGTCACAATGGCAGTTCGCTATCACCTGCGTCTACCACTTTTTCTTTGTGCCCCTCACCCTGGGCCTTTCGGTGCTGGTGGCGATTATGGAAACGCAGTACGTGCGCACCGGTAACCCGGTTTACAAGGCAATGACGAAATTTTGGGGCAAGCTGTTCCTGATCAACTTCGCCATGGGCGTGGTCACTGGTATTGTGATGGAATTCCAGTTCGGCATGAACTGGGCCGAATATTCGCGCTATGTTGGCGATATCTTTGGCGCGCCGCTGGCCATTGAGGCTCTGTTGGCCTTCTTCCTCGAATCAACGTTCCTGGGAGTATGGATTTTTGGCTGGGATAAACTCTCAAAAGGCGTGCACCTGGCAGCCATCTGGCTGGTAGCGCTGGGATCGAATATCTCCGCGCTGTGGATTCTGATTGCCAACTCGTTTATGCAGCAGCCGGTGGGCTACAGCATTGAGAACGGCCGGGCGGTGATGCAGGACTTTGGCGCGCTGCTCAGCAACGCCAACGTGTGGGTGCAGTTCCCGCACGTGATTGCCTCGGCGCTGACCACCGCCTCTTTCTTCGTGCTCGGCATCAGCGCGTATCACCTGGTACGCAAGCACCAGGAAGATTTCTTCCAGCGATCATTCCGCATCGCCACCGTCACCGGCGCCATTGCAGTGCTGTTGGTACTGCTCATCGGCCACAGCCAGGCGCAGCACATGGTGCGCACCCAGCCGATGAAGATGGCCGCCGCTGAAGCGCTGTGGGAAACCGCCGACCCGGCTTCATTTTCGCTGCTGACCATCGGCAACGAAGCCGAACGGCGGGATGTCTTTGCCATCCGCATTCCCAACCTGCTCAGCCTGCTGGCCTATAACCGTTTAAATGGCGAGGTGAAGGGCATTCTCAACCTGCAGCAAGAATACGAAGCCACCTACGGCCCAGGTAACTACGTGCCGCCCATCGCGGTCAGTTACTGGACTTTCCGCATCATGGTCGGCGCGGGCATGGCGATGATTGCCATTGCCTTCTACGCGCTGTTCTTTGTCATGCAGGGCAAGTCGCTGGGCAAAATCAAATTCCTCAACCTGTTCCCGCTGGCGATTGCCCTACCCTACCTGGCAAACACCGCCGGGTGGATGCTCACCGAGTTAGGCCGCCAGCCGTGGATCGTCTTTGGGCTGCTCAAGACCGAAAACGCCTACTCGAAATCGCTCAGCGCGGGCCAGGTACTGACCACGCTTGTACTTTTCACCCTGCTTTACGGCGTTCTGATGGTGGCCGACCTCTATCTTCTGCGCAAGTATGCCGTCGCCGGGCCGGAGAAGGTAAGCGGTCTTGGCAAGAAGCGCGCCGCGCGTACTACGGAAGAAGAAAGTTACTGGGAATAGGAGACGGACGATGGACCTCAATACACTCTGGTTTATCCTGATCGGCGTTCTGTATACCGGCTTCTTCGTGCTCGAAGGCTTTGACTTCGGCGTGGGCATGTTGATGCCCTTCCTGCGCAAAGACGATAACGGCCGCCGGGTGATCCTCAATACGGTGGGGCCGCACTGGGATGGCAACGAAGTCTGGCTGCTCACCGCAGGCGGCGCAACGTTTGCCGCCTTCCCTGGCTGGTACGCCACGCTCTTCTCCGGGTTTTACCTGCCACTGTTCTTGATCTTGATTGGCCTGATCCTGCGCGGTATTGCCTTCGAATTCCGCAGTAAGGATGAAAACCCGCGCTGGCGCGCGATGTGGGACTGGGCCATCTGCATCGGCAGCTTCATCCCGGCGCTGCTGTTCGGCGTGGCCTTTGCCAACCTGGTTCGCGGCGTGCCCATCGACGCGAACTTCAACTACGCGGGCGGCTTCTGGAACCTGCTCAATCCGTTTGCCCTGCTCGGCGGCCTGATGACACTTTTCGCCTTCCTGATGCACGGCGCTACCTTCCTCAGCCTGAAAACTACTCAAAACCTGAGCGAAACTGCGCGGCAGTGGGCGTTCAAGTTGTGGATTGTGACTGTGGTGGTAGGTGTGGCGTACACGGTCTTCTCATACTTCGAGCTGGACGTGGTGGGCAAGCTGGGCGTTAACCCGGGCATTATCCCCATCACGGCCATCATCACTCTGCTGCTGGCGGGGTACTTCCTGCGCACCCGGCGCACCGGCTGGGCATTCATCATGAACATCCTCACCATTGCCTTTGCCACGGCCACCATTTTCTTCCAGCTTTTCCCCAACGTTATGATTTCCAGCCTCGATCCGGCCTTCAACCTGACGATCTATAATGCCTCGTCCAGCGCCTATACCTTACGCGTCATGTCGATTGTGGCGCTGATCTTTGTGCCGGTAGTGCTGGCCTACCAGGGCTGGACGTATTACATCTTCCGCCGCCGCCTGAACGAAAAAGGCGAATCGCTGCATTACTAGACCGTTTCTCTATCCCGAAATGGGAAGTTGGCGTAGAATCAACATATATCCCAATCTACGAGGTTGACTAATGAGCTGCTGTAATGAACGAACGGTGGTGTCGACGGATCAAGCCCCTAAGGCAATCGGCCCGTACTCGGTGGCGATCAAAGCCGGGCAATTTGTCTTCACGTCCGGGCAAATCGGGTTGATCCCCGAAACTGGAGCGATCATCGATGGCGGCGTTGAGGCGGAAACGCGCCAGGCGCTGACCAATCTCTCGCACGTGCTCGAAGCGGCAGGCACCAGCCTGGCGCGTGTGGTGAAAACTACCGTCTTCCTGCGCGACATGGCAGATTTTGCTACGATGAACGGCATTTACGGCCAGTTCTTCACCGAAAATCCGCCCGCTCGCTCGGCAGTCCAGGCGGCCGGGCTGCCCAAAGGCGCCGCGGTCGAAATTGAATGTGTTGCCCTGTTAGACGAAGACTGCGACTGCGACTGCAAGTAAGCCAGTCCAATTGAAAGGCGGCGCGTAGACAGGGGCAGGTTTTTATGGTAAAACTGCCCCTGCTGCCGTCGGTTTTCCGGCGCAGGGGGTACCCCAGCCGGAACGCAGCGCTGCCCCCCTGTTTTGCGGAGTTCCGTGCAATGCCCCTCGTTTCTGTTGTTGTGCCATGTTACAATGAGGAAAATACCGTCCAACTGCTGCTGGAAGCTGTCTACCGGCAGACATTTCCCCGGCATAACATGGAAGTGATCCTGGCCGATGGCCTGTCCACCGATCGCACCCGTGAGCGCATTGCGCAGTTTCAACAAAGCCACCCGGAACTGGCGCTGCGTGTGATCAACAATCCGCGCCGCATCATCCCGGCCGGCCTCAACTGCGCCCTGGCTGCCGCTACCGGTGAGTATATCGTCCGGCTGGATGCACATTCGATGCCCGCGCCGGATTACGTTGAACGCTGCGTCAGCGCATTGCGCGCTCATTCCGGCGACAACGTGGGCGGGGTGTGGGAAATCCGCCCTGGAGCGCCGGGCTGGCTGGCCGAAGCAATTGCCGCGGCGGCCGCGCACCCGCTGGGGGTAGGTGATGCGCTCTACCGCTTCACCACCCGCGCCGCGCTGGTTGACACCGTGCCGTTTGGCGCGTTCCGCCGGGTGACGTTCGAGAAGCTGGGCGGTTTTAACGAGAACCTGTTAACAAACGAAGATTACGAATTCAACGCGCGGTTGCGGCAGACCGGTGGGCGCGTGTGGCTCGACCCGGCGATCCGCTCGGTCTACTTTGCCCGCCCTACCCTGAAAGCCCTGGCGCGCCAGTATTTCCGCTACGGGTATTGGAAGCGGCGCATGCTGCGCAGCTTCCCCAGCACGCTGCGCTGGCGCCAGGCCGTTCCACCGCTGTTTGTGCTCAGCCTGGCGGGTCTCATTCTGCTGGCGCCGTGGTGGAATGTGGCGCGCTGGCTGCTGCTGGCCGAAGTTCTGTTATACTTTCTGGCATTACTGGTCGGCAGCGCCCCCAGTGTGCTGCGCCAGCACAAAGATCCCCGCCTGCTGCTGGGCATACCGGCAGCCATCGCAACCATGCACATATCCTGGGGCAGCGGGTTCCTCTGGAGCCTTGCCGGTCTCAGGCACACACAGGACGATTCACGTAACGAATGAGTGCATTTCGAACAGCCCAGAAACCCGTCCGGTGGCGGTTAAAACCCGAAGAGCGCCGCATGATCCTCATTGCCGGCGACCTGGCGGTGACCCTGCTGGCATTACTCGTTGCATTATATTTCTGGTCGCTGGGTGACCAGTGGTTCCGCTTTTCCACGCAGTTTTTGCAAGAGCGCGTGGTTGGCTGGTTTTACCTGCTGCCCTTTTTCTGGATCGTGCTGTTGATTGAGTTGTACGACGTGCGCCGCGCATCGCGGCGGGTAGATACTATCCGCGGGGTGGCCATCGCCGCGTTGGTAGGGTTTGGCTTTTACCTGATCCTGTTCTTCTCGCTGCCAGATACTCTACCCCGCCGCGGCGTGTTTGGTTTTGTAATCGCGGCATCGGTGCTCACCATCCTCTGGCGCATGACTTACATTAATGTGTTCACCGCGCCGCAGTTTATGCGCCGTGTGTTGATCGTCGGCGCGGGGCGCGCAGGCTGCACGCTGGTGCGCATCGTCAAAGAGACCTGGCCGCCGCCGTTCCACCTGGTCGGGCTGGTGGATGACGATCAATTGAAGATTGGTCACGTGGTGGAAGGCTACCCGGTGATGGGCGACAGCACCCAACTGCTCGATCTGGTAGAACGCGAAAATATCTCCGATCTGGTTTTTGCGATCACCGGTACGATGAGCGACCGGACGCTGGAATCTCTGCTCGAGGCCGAAGAGAAGGGCATCGAAGTCAACACCATGCCCAAAGTCTACGAAGATACCCTCGGGCGCGTGCCGATCTTCTTACTCCAGTCGGATTGGCTGCTGCGCTCGTTTGTCGACCAGGCGCACACCGGCGAGTTCTACGCCTTTGCCAAGCGTCTGATGGACGTGATCGGTGCCGGGGTTGGGCTGCTGATCCTGCTGCCGCTGATGCCGATTATCTCGCTGGGCATCCTGATCGACAGCGGCTGGCCGATCTTTTTCACCCAGAAGCGCATGGGCGAAAGTGGAAAAGAATATCGGATCATCAAATTCCGCACGATGATTAAGGACGCTGAGAAAGACGGCGTCGCCCGGCTGGCGCAGCAGCGCGATGACCGCGTGACCCGGTTTGGTAAGATTCTGCGCCGCAGCCACCTGGACGAGCTGCCGCAGTTCTTCAACGTACTGCGCGGTGAAATGAGCCTGATCGGGCCGCGCCCAGAACGCCCGGAACTGGTGGAGGAACTCCAGCAGCAAATTCCCTTCTACCGCGCGCGTTTATTCGTCAAACCGGGGTTGACGGGTTGGGCGCAGATCAATTTTAAATATGCTTCGTCGGTAGAAGATACCGCGGTAAAGCTGGAGTACGACCTGTATTACATCAAACACCGCAACCTGCTGCTGGATATTTCGATCTTGCTGCGCACTGTGGGCCAGGCGGTGGGGCTCAAGGGCCTGTAACTCGCCATGCCAGCCATCTCCGCTGCCGAATGGGAAGCTTTTTTGCAACATCACCCGAATGCGCACCTGCTGCAAAGCAACGCGTGGGGCGCGCTGAAGGATGATTTCGGCTGGGCGCCGGTATATTTGCGCGCGGGTGAGTGCGGCGCGCAGGTGCTCTTTCGCCGCCTGCCGCTGGGTTTTAGCGTAGCTTACCTGCCCAAAGGCCCGGTCGGCTCCGGTTGGCCGGCCTTACTGCCCGAACTGGACCGCGTCTGCCGCCAGCGCCGCGCTATTTTTCTGCGCATCGAACCGGATGCCTGGGAAGAAGAGGCGGAGAGCATTGCCGCGCGGCTGCCGGGGTTCCACTCGAGCCGCCCGGTACAGCCGCAGCGCACCATCCTGATTTCGCTGGAAGGCCAGCCGCAAGATTGGCTGGAGCGCATGAAGCAAAAAACGCGCTACAACGTGCGCCTGGCGCAGAAGAAAGAAATCAGCGTGACGCCCAGCGCGGACCTGGATGGCTTTCACCAATTAATGCTGCGTACCGGCCAACGCGACGGCTTTGGCGTGCATTCCGCGGACTACTACCGCCGCGCCTACGAGCTGTTTCATCCTCACGGGCAGTGCGAACTGCTGTGCGCTGCATTTGAAGGCCGCCCGCTGGCGATGCTGATGGTTTTCGCTCGGGGCAGCCGCGCGTGGTACTTCTACGGCGCCAGCTCGGACGAAGAACGCAACCGTATGCCCACCTATCTGCTGCAATTTGAGGCCATGCGTTGGGCCGCGGCGCGCGGCTGCCAGGAGTATGACTTGTGGGGAATTCCTGACGTGGAAGAGAACGCCTTAGAAGGCGAATTTGCCAACCGGTCAGATGGTTTGTGGGGCGTGTACCGCTTCAAGCGTGGATTTGGCGGAGAAGTGCGCCGCTCCGCCGGGGCGTGGGAGAAGGTCTACAACCCACTGCTCCACCGCCTGTACCGGTTCTACGCGGCGCGACGCGCGGAAGGCGGTTGAGCATGGATGCCCAGACCTGGAATCAGGCAATCGCGGCGCTGCCCGGCGCGCACGTGCTGCAAAGCTGGCAGTGGGGGCAGTTTAAGGCCCAGTTTGGTTGGGAACCAATCCACCGCACCTGGACGGATGCGCACGGGCGCACGCAGGCCGCCGCGCTGGTACTGCAGCGCACGGTAACCCTGGGCGGGTTTGCCGCCCGGCTGCGCGTGCTGTACGTTCCGCGCGGCCCGCTCCTGGATTGGAGCGACGCCGGCATGCGCGAGCGCGTGTTGGATGACCTGCAAGCCCTGGCCCGCCAGCGCGGGGCGATCTTCATCAAGATTGACCCGGAGGTAGTCCTCGGCACGGGTGTTCCCGGCGCGGAAGATGCCGTTGAAACCGCCGCCGGCCAGCAGGTGACCGCCAGCCTGGCGGCGCGCGGCTGGGCCTATTCCAGCGATCAGATCCAGTTTCGCAATACGGTTTGGCTCGATTTGAACCCGCCCGAAGATGTGTGGCTGGCGCGGATGAAGCAGAAAGCGCGCTATAACCTGCGGCTGGCGCAGAAGAAAGGCGTGACCGTTCGCAGCGCAACCCAGGCCGATCTGGGCCTGCTCTATCACATGTACGCGGAAACCGCGGTGCGCGATCACTTCACGATTCGCTCCGAAGCCTATTACCGCGCGCTGTGGGGGCAGTTCATGCAGCAGGGGCTGGCCCAGGCTCTGATCGCCGAGGTGGAAGGCCAGCCGGTGAGCGCGGTACTGCTGTTCCTTTTCGCCGGGCGGGCCTGGTATCTTTTCGGCATGTCGCGCCCGGAACACCGCGAGAAGATGCCCAATTATCTACTACAGTGGGAGGCCATGCGCGCCGCCAAAGCCGCCGGCTGCCTGAATTACGACCTGTGGGGCGCGCCAGAGGCGTTCAACGAAACGGACAGCCTGTGGGGCGTGTACCGTTTCAAAGAAGGCCTGGGCGGTGAGGTAGTGCGCACCCTGGGCGCGTGGGATTACGCCGCCCGGCCGGGGCTGTACCGTCTGTACACCCAAACCTTACCGCGTATCCTGGACTGGATGCGCCGCCGCGGCAATCGCCAGACCCAGCAGTCTGTTTCGTTATAAAAGCAGAGGGTGCGTTCCCCTGTGGTCCGCACCCTCAAGAGTGGATTTCTTAACCAAGTACTACGGCCGCCAGGCCGGGCTGATGTCGAAATCACGGTCGGTCGTCAGGCGGGCCAGGTCGGTGCCGCCGATCTTCATCACATAAATATCGTGATTGTTGCCAATCGGCCAGCTTTCAAAGGCCAGCCACTCACCATCTGGCGAAATATCCACTTCGGCAATCGGGCCAATATCGCGGTTGGTATCCGCCGGGATGCGAAACTCGCGCGCCGTATTACGATCTTCGTATCGCAGGGCGATCAGCCAGGGGTTGAAGACATCCACGGTGGTCTGGCTGTACAGCACCATTTCACCATCCCGGCTCCACACCGGCCAGACGTTGTTGATGCCGCCCGCCGGGCTAAACTGAGCGGGCAGCGAGCCGTCGCGTCCCATCACCCATACCTGACCGTTCGGCGCTTCGCGGACATAGGCGATCTGCAGCCCGCTGGGGTTCCAGGCCGGGTGTTTTTCCGGCAGAAACGTCTTCGAAAGCTCGGTCAGGAGCTGGGTCGTAAAATCATAGACGAAGATTTGCGGCCGGCCGTTGCGCAGGGAGGTGAACGCAATCCGCTCGCCATCCGGCGAAAACGCGGGGTCGAAATCTCCGTGACCGCCGGGCTTGACCGGCAGCAGGGTTTCAGCGCCAGTTTCCATATCCTTCAAGTAAATCTTCGCGCCGGGGTAGGTATCGCGCCGCCCGGTGCAGGGAGCAATAAAGGCCAGCGTGTTCCCATCCGGCGACCAGGCCGGCTGGCACGCGCCGCCTTCAATATATGTCAACTGCCACTGCTTGACCGCCGCGGCATCCATCAACCAGATTTGATAGCTTAAGGTGCGGTTGGAAACAAACGCAATTTCTGAATGCCCGCCGCCGAGCACCGTGGGCGTGGGCTGCGGCGCGTTGGTGCTGGTTTCCACCGCAGCCGGTCCCGTTGGCGTGGGCTGATCTCCGGTGGCGGGTGCGGGCACGGTCGGCGTGCTCCCATCCGCCGGGGGCA
>DATCUC010000022.1:0-29721 GCA_036567625.1 Anaerolineaceae bacterium
GCGAACCGCCGATCACAAAGCCATAGTAGCGCCCACCGGCGGAGGCCACCGTAGCCGGCGAGCCGGCTTCATCCAGCAGCGCCAGAGTTTGCGCCGCATCCTGCGGCTGCTCAGGCAATGGTTCATCAAATGCTGCCAATCCGGCGAGCGCTTCCGGGGTGGGGAACACCGGGCGATCGTCTACGCTGTCCAGATATTGCGTCGCGCGCTGCGCCACGTCTGCCAGCAAATCGTTGATCGCCACACGGCCGGCTTCGAATTCAGACATAACATCTCCCTTCTACCAATAGCTGATCAGATCCGTACTCCAAGAACATACCAACCATCATAACATTTTTTAAAGACGAAGGACACCCTTATCCTTCCCTAAATAGTAGATTTTCACCTGGTTCAACAACCTGTGCTGGGTTACATCAAAATCCAACCACGCGCCGTGGATCGATACACCCCCTCTAAGGGGTGAAGCATCCGGTCTGGCTTCTCCTAATCAAAGAAACCCATCTCCGGATGCTTCACCCGAACTGGTCGCATGTACCTTCGCTTATTCTTCCTTCTTCCCGCTTACCATGCCCACCAACTGCTTCCAGCCCCGGCCGGCGCTGGAACTGCGCTGGCGCAGCGTGCCGATAATCCCATACGGCAAGAACATCACCAGTGCGATGAAGAACAGGCCGAACACCAGCGGCCAGCGCTGGCCGAACCACTGGTACAGGAACTGCCCCAACACCTGCATCAACCCGGCTCCGAGGATCGGCCCGCTCAACGTGCCCATCCCGCCCATGATGACCATGATCAGCGCATTGACCGTCGTGGTTGTGCTGACCATCGACGGCGTGGCCCCAATATTCCAGATCGAATACAGGGCGCCGGCCAGCGACGCGGCCAGCGCTGAGATCACGAACGCCAGCCCGCGGTACACCGAAGGATTGTATCCAATGCGGCGCACCCGGTTTTCGTTTTCGCGCAGGGCAATAAATACTCGCCCCGTGGGCGAACTGACAATCCGCCGCAGGAACAGGAAGCTCAACAGCAGGAACACAAAGGCCACATAGTAAAACAACAGCCGGTTCTGCGTCGGGTTGATCCATGCCGGGAAGTCCACCCCGTGCAAGCCTTCATCCGCGCCGGTCCATTGGATCAGGTCCGTGGTTTTTGACAGGATATAGAACGCCTCGGCCATCGCCAGGGTGATCATGGTGTAGTACACGCCGCGCACGCGCAGCGACACGGCCGAGAAGAGCAGGCCCATCAGCACGCCCACCACCATCACCAGCAGCACCGCCATGATCATCAGCACCGCGTCGGTGATATTCACGCCGCCGGGTAGAAACACCTGGTACTGGCTGGCAATCGCTGGCGCGGCATGTTTGAAGAATAACGCCATGGTGTACGCGCCAACGCCAAAGAAAGCTGCCTGGCCAAACGAGAGGATGCCCGTGTAGCCAAACAGCAGATCGTAGCTCATGGCATAGACGCCCATAATGAAGAAAGCGATCAACTGCCCCTGCCAGAAACGCGCCGGGCCAGATTGCGCGCCTTCCCCGCTGAGCACGCCAAAGATAAACGGAAACAGCCCCAACAGGACAAAGATGATCAACATGCCGCTTTCTTTGCGCAAGGCGCGGCCCACGCGGGTGAGCAGCGGCGCTGACGCCGGTTTGGCAGAACGGGTGGGATGTTCTTGCAATGTGGCCATCTTTACTCCTTCTTCCCGAACAGCCCGGACGGGCGCACCAGCAGCACAATCGCCATGATGATTACGGTCGAGGCTTCGGCGATCGACGTGGACAGGTCATAGCTCAGCGCCAGGTAATCCCCAAACGCGCGCGCCAGGCCCAGCAGCAGCGCGCCAATCGCCGCGCCCACATAGCTGCCCATGCCGCCGATCACCACCACAATAAAAGCCTGGATCTGGAAGGCATCGCCCATCCCCGGCTGCACCGGCATAAACGGCGCGGAACCAATGCCGCCCAACGCTGCCAGCGACACGCCCAGCAGGAATACAATCGTAAAGACGCGCCGCACATTGATCCCCAATGCCTGCACCATCTGACTGTCCTGCACGCCCGCGCGGATGATCATTCCCAGCCGCGAAGTCTTCATCAGCAGCAGCAGGGCCACGATCATCACCACGCCCAGGAAAATGATGAACAACCGGTAGCTGGGGAAGGTGACGCCGAAAATATCCACGGTGGTGTTATGCCCGCTGAACCAGGCCAGCAGGTTAGGGGCCTTGCCCGGCTGCGAGAACAGCGGCGGCCGCGCCATCTGGTATGCCAGCGGCGACCACAACACCTGGATGACTTCGCGCAGCACAAAACCTAAACCCATCGTCACCAAAACCTGGAAGAACGGCCGCACGTACAGCGGGCGGATCAGCGAAACCTCAACCACCAGTCCCAGCCCACCGCCGGCCAGCGCGCCGACCACCAGCGCCAGTAAAAAGCGCAGGTCGGCATTCATCAGCAGCACCGCCTTGGGGCCGCTTTCGCGTACCAGCATCAGCACAATCGTCAGCGCCAGCAAACCGGCGAAAACGCCCCACTGCTTGCGCTGCTGGTCTTTATGCACCATCTGCGTGCTGTCGCCCGGGTTTGCGTTTGCCAGGGCCAGCAGCGTTCCGCTGACCACCAGCAGCAGCGGCCGGTAGAGGTACGCCAGCAGCGGTTCTTGCGCGCTGAGTTCGCCCAACGGATCGCTGGCAACCATCGTCGCCACCATGGCGGTGTTGGCCAGCCCCAGGATATCCAGCCCCCACACGGCCAGCAGAGCCACCCCCAGCGCCGCGAAAATCAGCCCGGTACGCAGTGGTTTTTGCAGGTTCTCGGAAATCTTCAACCGCACGCTGAGTGGTTTCCATAGTTCACTGGTAATCACCCCGGCCGCAAAAGCGCTGATCAGCGGCGCAATCCCAAACAGAAAGGTTGGGTTGGTGTAGAACTGCCAGCCCATATATCCGCCGACCATGAACATTGCGCCGTGCGCAAAATTCAGCACATCCATTAGCCCAAAGATCAAAGTGAGGCCTGCGGCAACCATAAAATACAACGCGCCCAGGGTCAGCCCGGAGAGCGTGGTGCGCACGAATGCCTGCTGGCCCATGCCAGTAAAGCCCAGCACGCCCAGGGCAATCAAGAGCAGCAAAATCACCCCCACAGCGCGATTCTCTCGAACAAAATCTTTGATACTCATCGCTTCCCTCCGCTGCCACCAATCGCCGCACCCAGGTAGCGGTGAACAAGTTCGGCGTCCTGCACCAGGTCAGCCATTTTGCCCGCATGCACGGTTTTGCCGTCATCGATAATGTAGTAATACTGGCCTAACTGGCTGGCCATGATAAAGTTCTGTTCTACCAGCAGCACCGTAGTATGGCTGCTCAACTGGCGGATGGCTTCCATCATTTGCTCGATCAGCACCGGCGCCAGCCCTTCGCTGGGCTCGTCGATCAGCAGCAGCTTGTTATCGGCCACCAGCGCGCGGGCCACGGCCAGCATTTGCTGCTGCCCGCCCGATAGCTGGTTGCCCGAGAGGCGGTATAAACGCTTCAGATCCGGGAATAATCCAAAGATAAAATCCGCTTTGCGGTCCAGGTCGCCTTTTTTGCGTTCGGCGATCTTTAAATTCTCGGCCACGCTCAACGCGCGGAAAATGGCGCGATGTTCGGGTACGTAGCCCACGCCCATGCTGGCGATGTCATAGGCTTGCTTGCCCTGGATCTCTTTGCCGTCGAAAGTCACGCTGCCGTGACGCGGTGGGGTCAGCCCGAGGATCGATTTGAGCGTGGTGGTCTTGCCCGCGCCGTTGCGTCCCAGCAGTACGGTGATGCTGCCCTCCGGAACCACCAGTGAAACGTCTTCCAGGATGTGGAACTGGCCGATGAAGGTATGGATGCCCTGCACTTCCAGAATATTAGTCATCGCGTACCTCTGCGTTGGATCCGTTTTCTTGTTCAGCGAGCTGCGCCCCCAGGTCACCGTACAGCGCCCCCAGGTAGGCTTGCTGCACGCGCTGGTTGGCGGCGATTTCGTAGGGTTTGCCTTCGGCCAGGATTTGCCCCTGGTGCATCACCGTGATGCGGTCGGAAATGCTCATTACCATATCCATGCGGTGTTCCACCAGAACAATCGTGCGCTGGCCGTTGGCCTGGATGGCATGGATGATTTCCAGCAGCTCCGGCACCTGTTCGGATGACATGCCCGCGGTGGGTTCGTCCAGCAGCATAATTTCGGGATCGCCGGCCAGCATGATTCCCAACTCCAGCTTGCGCTTTCCGCCATGCGAGAGATTGCGCGCCAGCACCTCTTCGCGCCCGCTGAGGCCCACCTGCTCCAGAACCGACCGGGCCTTTTCCAGGTAAGGTCGCAGGCTGTCGGCGCGCGCCAGCAGGCGGAAGTTGTCTTTCCCCTGCGCCTGGGCCGCCAGCCGCACATTTTCCAGCACCGTCAGGTTCGAGAAGATATTCGTAATCTGGTACGAGCGGCCAATTCCCAGGTGCGCCATGCGGTGCGGCGGTACGTGGGTGATGTCGCGACCTTTGAAGAACACCTTGCCGTGGTTGGGCTGCAGTTCCCCACTCAGCAGGTTGAACAGCGTCGTCTTTCCTGCGCCGTTTGGCCCAATGATAGAGTGCAGCGTTTGGGCGTAGATCTGGATGCTCACGTCGTCCACCGCAACCAGCCCGCCAAACGCTTTGCGTACGTTTTGTGCTTCTAGAATGATAGCTTTTTCTTGTTCCATGCCCTTTTCCTCACTCATGCATTGGGCAGCGAATTAACCAGATCAGGTAGGGGCAGGCATGCTGCCCCTACCATCGTGACTAATCGGTGTCTCGGTCGCTCGTTTTACGGAATCTTGGGCAGATCGCCGCAGCGCGAGGCGTAGTCGCCGGTCAGCGTGCAGGGGATACCCAGTTCGTCAAACTTGCTGACGTAGACGGTTTCAAAGAACTCGTATTCGTTCGTCCCGTCGTCATTCTTGTCAGGATCCAGGTTGACCAGCTTGAGGATGTTCATGGGCTGTTCGCATACATGATCTTCGGGGCGGATGTGGTAGGTGCCCTTCGGGCCTTCGAAGGTCAGGTCTTCCAGCGCGGGGATCAGCGCATCACCGCTGGCGTCGCCGCCAGTCTTTTCCAGGGCAGCCGCCAGGGCCAGCGCCGAGGCCATGCCGCCGGCGGTGAACAGATCTGGGGGCTCGTTGAACAGTTCAAAGTGGCGCTCGGTCAGCCATTTGTTGATCTCGGTATCGGCAGCAGTGTAATGATACACATTCAGACCGATCTGGTCGAGGGCTGAGCCGTAGACCGCGGCGAAGGAAGCATTGTCGCCGTAGCCGGTGGCAACGCGCATCTGATCCAGCGCGCCCAGGTCCGTCAGGTTCTGGAACAGGGTCACGTAGCCGGTGCCCGACCAGGTCAGGAACAGGCAGTCCGCGCCGGAATCCAGCGCCTGCTGGATATAGGGCGAGAAGTCCTGCGTGTCGAATGGAGCGTAGATGTCAGCCACAACTTCGCCGCCGAACTTTTCAACCGAGTACTTCAGCGCAGCGCCAGAGCCCTGGCCGAAAGCGTTATCTACGCCGATATGGGCGAATTTCTTGCCGACGTTTTCCACCAGGTACTTGGCGATCACCAGGGTGTCGTCATAGTTGGTGCGCGAGGTGCGGAACACGTACGGGTTGAAATTCGGGCCGGTCGGGAAGGCCGAGGCGGCGGGGTCGATCATCAGGATCGTCTTATATTCTTCGGCGACGGTGGTCAGTGCTACCGCGGAAGCTGAGGAAACCGGGCCCTGCAGGATTTCAACGCCATCTTTTTCGATCAGTTCGCGGGCGATCGACACAGCCTTTTCGGCGTTGCCTTCATCATCGCGCACGATGACTTCCACGGGGCGGCCGGCGATTACCCAGCGGCCCTGGTCGTCTTTCACGCCGCCAGAGGCATATTCCAGGCCCAGTTCAAACCCACGGGTCTGCTGCTGGCCGTACAGAGCCATTGCGCCCGAGAGCATGCCAATCTGGCCGATTTTCAATACTTCGCCGGTCACAACCGGGGCTTCCGTCGCGGCCGGGGCTTCGGTAGCCGCGGGGGCAGCCGGAACTTCCGTAGCCGCTGGGGCAGCCGGAACTTCCGTGGCCGCCGGGGCAACTGGGGCTTCGGTAGCCGGGGCGGGCGTTGTCTGCTGCACGCAGCCACTCAGCGCCATGACAAAAACGACAAACAGGCAAAGAACTTTATAACTCGTTTTCATTTTCAACCTTCTTCTCCCAAGTCTTGAGTTTGATTCGGTGATCGGGGTCGATCGTCAGAGGGTAAACCTCGCGGGCAAGTCAACGTGCCATTTAATCTTTGCGGAAGACAATCACCTCCCTTTCATTTTCTTTCGTTCTCGGCAGAAATTTCATCATCAACAATCATGAACGCCGCCTGGCCGGTGATCACCTGCAAGTTCTCCTGGTTGAAGCACTCGGTTTGCAGGGTCAGCAGCCGCTTTTCGGGCTGCCAGTTGATCACCTCAACCCGCGCGGTGACGGTGTCGCCAATAAAAACCGGCGCCAGGCATTCGATGCGCTGGCTTAACTCCACGCTGCACTGTCCGGGCAGGTGATTGTGCAGCACCGTGCCGATCAGCCCGGCCACCAGCATCGCCGGGGCGGTGCGCCGGCCATAACGCGACTTACGCGCGTACTCCGCATCCACGTGCAGCGGGTGAAAATCGCCAACCAGCCCGGCATACGTGCTGACATCCGATTCGGTGATCGTCTTGGAAAACCGGCTGGAATCGCCGATCTCAAAAGTGCGTGGGGCGGCTGGCAAAGGCATCATGACTCCGTGTGTTTGGTCGCAAAACCCAACGTGAGGGTGTTCCACAGGCCCGGCGCTTCCCAGTTGGCCGCGTGCGCGGCGCCCGGCAGCACCGCCAGTTCCGCGCCCGGGATCGCCTGCGCCATCAACTCCGCGTAAGCGCGCGGCTTGAGAATGTCGCACTCGCCCACCATCACCAGCGCTGGCGCGCGGATCGCGGATAGCTGGCCGGTCAGATCCAACCGTTCGAAGCTCTCCACCAGGCCGGTGAATGCGTCAAAATCCAGGCTGTGGTAACGCTTACGGGCAGCATCCAGCAGCGGCGCGTGCGCCTCCATCCAGCCCGTTGAGAAGTTCAGCGGCGCGGTGACATCAAAAAGCCGGTCGGCGTCATGCGCGCGCGAGGCATCGCCCCAGGCGCGCACCCGCTCGCGCATTGGCGCGTCCACGTGGCTGACCGCCGAGGAAACGATCAGGCTGCGCGTCATCGCCGGGTAACGCAGGGCAAAAGCCAGGCTGATCTCCCCGCCGTAAGAGATTCCGGCGATATGCGCGCGGTGGATATCCAGGCTGGTCAGCAATCCCGCCAGATCGTCTGCGTGCTCTTCGATGGAGTACGGCCGCGCCGGGTGCTCCGACTGCCACATGCCGCGGCAGTCGTACAGCAGCACGCGAAAATGCCGCGCCAGCGTTTCCAACTGCATCGCCCAACTGGCCGTACTCATCAGGATGCCGTTGGAGAGTACCAGCACCTCGCCGTCAACTGGGCCGTGCAGTTCGTAGTAGAGTTTTACACCGTTTGCATTTTGAAAGGGCATAACGCTCCTTTACGCCGGGCGAAATGCCAGGAAGGTCTGCTTCTGATCCTCGGGGCCGCGCTCCACGTATTCGGCCTGAACCGCCATGCCAATCTGGATTGTCTGCGGGTGCAAAACATCTACGCCCAGCAGTTGCGCGCTGATCTTCGGCCCTTCATCCAGTTCGATAATCGCTGCGCAGTAGGGATTCTTGCGGTCGTACCCGGCCTCAATCATCTGGCTGGGGCCAATGTAGATAATGCTGAATGCCGCCAGTTTCCCGCGCCCGCTGAACTCGATCCATTCCATTTCTGCGCCGAAATCCTGCGCGCACATCGCCCGCGGGGGCAGGTATACGCTGCCGTCTTTCGCGCAGCGCGACCCCATCAGCCGGTGCTGGCTGAGATATTCGTTATAGGATGCCTTGGTGAAGGATGGTTCGCTCATCGCCTATCTCCGTTCAAAGATGGTGACAGCGCAGGTCTGGCCGCTGCCGCCTACATTGTGCACCAGCCCGATGTTAGGATCGTTTGGCGCCTGGCGGTCGCCCGCCTCGCCGCGCAGCTGCTTCCAGATTTCCACGGCCTGCCCCACGCCTGAAGCCCCAACCGGGTGACCTTTCGACTTTAGCCCGCCCGACGTATTGATCGGGCGCGGTCCGTGCCGCGCGGTCAGCCCTTCTTCGGCTGCCGCGGCCCCTTCGCCATGCTTGAAAAAGCCCAGGTCTTCGCTGGCCATCACTTCGGCAATCGTAAAGCAGTCGTGCACTTCAGCCACGCGCACGTGCTCTGGTCCAATCCCCGCCATGGCATAGGCGGTTTGCGCCGCGTGCTGCGCCGCCGGGATGCACGTCAGTTCGGCGCGTTCGTGCAGCGCTCCGTCGCTGGCCTGCCCCGTGCCAATGATGTGCAGCGGCTTTTCGGTGAAAGACTGCGCCAGTTCTTCGCTCACCAGCAGCAGCACCGCTGCCCCGTCAGAGACCGGCGAGCAGTCGAACAGCCGCAGCGGCCAGGCGATCATCGGGTTGGCGCGGTCATCGTGCAAGAAATCCATTTCGTTTTGCCAGGTCGGTTCGGGCAGCCCTTTTTTCAGCATCGATGCCTTCTTGGCCTGCATCGTATCGCTGATCCGCTGGCCAAACTGCGCTTTGGGGTTGAGCGCTCCGTTATCATGGTTCTTGATCGTCACCCGCATCAGCGCTTCGGGCGTTGCGCCGTACCGGTTCATATAGGCGGTCGCCATGGTGGCATAGAACCCCGGGAAGGTAAACCCGCCGGGGATGACTTCGTAGGCCACGTCTGCCGCGGTGGAGAGCGCATCGGTCACCTTTTCGGTAGGCAGGTCGGTCATTTTTTCCACGCCGCCCACCAGCACGATATCGTACAAACCCGATGCAATCGCCTGGATCCCCTGGCGCAGCGCCACTCCACCGCTGGCGCATGCATCTTCCACGCGCACCGCGGGGCGCGGCAGCAGCCCGGCCCAATCGGTGAAGATCGGGGCGGTATGCCCCTGTTTTTCAAACAGATCGCTGCTGAAATTTCCAATGAACAGGGCTTCGATATCCTGCGGATTGAACCCGCGGTCGACCGACTTGAACAGTTCCTGCATGGCGTCGACGAATAGATCGCGGCTGGTCAGGCCCGGGAAGCTGCCAAACCGGGTCATCCCTGCTCCGACAACGGCGACACCGCGTCCTAGCTTGTGCTGTTTCATGGGCACGATTCTCCTTAGGCTGCTTTCTTCAGGAAAGCATGATAAAGCGCATTGAATTCTTCCGGCTTTTCGATGTGCGGGCCGTGGCCGGCATTCTCAATGACGTGTTCTTCGTATAGTTTGCCGCCCATTTGTGCGTACTTTTCAAAAACGGCGCGGGTTTGTGTAACCATCGGCTGCGGCGGGTATATGTCCGCGCCCGGCCAGCCGGGGACAAAGCCTAGCTGCCCCAGCGTGCCAAAGTCGAACATCGATAGATCGCCGACGATCATGTCTTTGTCGCCGTGCGCCCAGAAGAACGGAACCTTGTCCGGCGCGGCCAGCAGCGCGGGCACATCGTCGCACACGTACTTGGGCGCGCCTGCGTTGATCACGCCGCCTTTGCCGGGGGCCACATTGGGCCAGTTCGCCGAGGGGGTGAAGTCGCCGGGGTAGAAATCATCCCCGATCACTTCGCGCAGCGCAGCGGTGAGGAATTCCTGTTCGCGCGCGGGGATGAACGGCGGTACATAGTAGAAAGCGCGCATCACGTTCAATGGCGAATTGGCGTCGTCGGTGCTGCGGTCATTTTCTTTTATGCGGCGCACAAACTCAGGGTTGACTGTGCCGCCGCCCGAACCGGCAAAATCGTCATAGCACGGCACGCCGTCCGCGCCTTTGGTGCCGCCAAAGCCGTAGGGGGAAACCGGGCAGACAAACCCGGCCGAAAGCACGTGTTGCGGATAGTCGACCAGGAAGCGGTAAATCATCCCGCCGCCCAGTGACCAGCCCATCAGGTGCGCCTTTTCGATCCCCATCGCCTGGAACAGCGCTGCCAGGTCGTCGCTCCAGTCGCGGTAACCGCGCGTGGCGTCGATCGGTTTAGCTTCAGTCCAGCCGTAGCCGCGCATATCCGGGGCGATGGCGCGGTAGCCCGCTGGCAGCGCCAGCATCGTATCCACCCAGAAATGCGCCGCGCTAAAGTTGCCGTGCAAGAACACCACCGGGATGCCATCTTGCGGGCCGCTGGTCAGCACGTGAAAATTCAGCCGGCCGGTTTGCACCATCTGGCTGGCAACGCCTTCGGGGAGTTGTATTCCTTCCATTTTGTCCTCCTTCACGATCTACGTGGATCTTTGGATAGAATCAGCCGGTCAGGCGGAGGCTGCGCTGTTTTGCTCCGCCAGAAACTGCTCGCGCAGCTCGCGCTTGAGAATCTTTCCCGCCGCCGAAATGGGAATTTCCTTGAGGAAAACCACCCGCCGCGGCACTTTGTACCCGGCCAGGTACTGGCGGGCAAAGTCGATCATTTCCTGTTCACTGGCCTGAGCGTCTTTCTTCAGTACGATACAGGCCAGTCCGATTTCGCCCCATTTCGGATCAGGCAAACCGACGACAGCGCACATGTGCACCGCCGGGTGCTTGTAGAGAGCCGCTTCAATTTCAACCGGGTAGACATTCTCGCCGCCCGAAATGAACATATCCTTTTTGCGGTCAATTATGTAGAAGTACCATTCTTCATCGTGGCGGGCCAGGTCGCCGGTGTGGAACCAGCCGTCAATGTCGCAGGCGTTGCGCGTGGCATCCTCGTCGTTGTAATACCCCGAGCAGAAAGATGGGCCTTTGAGCACCAGTTCGCCTACTTCGTTTGGACCGAGCGGCCGGTTGTTTTCGTCCACCACGCGTGCATCTACAAAGAAGTTGGGGCGGCCAATGCTGCCCGCCTTGCGGATGGCATCCTCTGGGGCCAGGGCAAAGATACCCGGACCAAACTCGGTCATGCCGAACCCCTGCTTGAAGCGCACGCCCTTCTCCCGGCTGTACTTTTCCACCAGCGGCACGGGCAGCGGCGCGCCGCCGCTGGTGCAGAAGCGCAGGCTGGAGAGATCAACCTGATCCCAGTTGGGTGCCTGGGCCATCATCTGGTACATGGTTGGCACCGCGCCAAAAATGGTCACTTTCTCGCGTTGCAAAAGCTCCAACACTCGCGCCGGTTCAAACTGCCGGATCAACACGGTAGTGCCGCCAAAAATCACCTGCGGCAGGGTATAGACGAACATGCCGCCGGTGTGGAACATTGGGAAGACATTTAGATACACGTCGTTGTGGGTCACGTCGTGGATCACCGTGTTGAGCGTATTCCACGCGATCATGCGGTGGCTGACCATGGCTGCTTTGGGCAGCCCGGTGGTGCCGCCGGTGAAGATCAGCGCGGCGGTGTCTTCGGCTTCCAAACGTTCGCAGGTTACGGTTTCCGCGGGCGAGCCTTGCAGCGTGGTTTCAAAATGCAGGCTGCCGCCAATTCCTTCGCCTTCGATGTGCAGGTAGCGGGCAATTTCCCATTCGCTGCCGCGCGTGGCAGCTTCCAGTTCGGCAATGCTGTCTTTGAAATCATCCGAGTAAATCATCACCTTGGGCCGCGTCTGCTGGACGATGTACTCAATCTCACGCCAGTGCAGCCGCCAGTTGATTGCGGTATGAATTGCGCCCAGCTTGCTGCAGGCAAAAAAGCTGTCCAGGTGCTCCAGGCCGTCGCGCGCCACGATGGCAACGCGGTCTCCGTAACCAATCCCGGCCGCATCCCGCAGCCAGGTGGCAAAGCGCCGCGCGCGTTCATTCATTTGCCGGTAAGTGAAGCGCCGCTCGGGTGTCTTTCCCGCGTCAATAAAGGCCAGCCGGTCGGGGGAATAGATCTCGCGCCTGCCCAGGTAATCGCCGATATACATCTTACGCCTTTCCTTCCAGCCCGGTCCAGCGCCAGACCGATGCTGCCATGGCCATGCCGCCGCCCGTGGCGCAGAAGACTACGTTATCGCCCGGCTTCGGCCCCTTGCCGCGTTCCAGGGCGTCGTCCAGCGCCACCGGGATACACGCTGAGCCGATATAGCCCCACTTGTCCATGATATAGTGGGTCTTGCTCATCGGCTGCCCCAGGTTTTCCATCACGTATTCAATCGTGCGCAGGTTGAGCTGGGTGAACAGGAAGAAGTCGATCTCATCCAGCGTCAACCCGGCTTTCTTGACCACTTCGCGTACCAGCGCCGGCCAGTTGTCACTGTTGAACGTGGCCGGGAATTTGCGAACGAACCGCACGACCGGTTTGCCATTCTCCTGCACCACGTCGGGAGTCGCCGGTTGGAACGTGCCGCCGGTGTAGATGCCCAGCGCATCATGGTATTCGCCTACCGCGCTGAGCTTGCCGGACAGAAAGCCCGGCGCATTACCCGCCTGGATGATTACCGCTCCCGCGCCGTCGGCGAACAGGGTGCAGGTGTACTTATCCGACCAGTCGACAAAGCGCGTCATGCCGTAGCCGCCGGCTACCAGGATGTAGCGGTAGTCTTCATCCGTGGCAATGTAGCGCGCGGCCAGGTCCAGCGCGGTGACCCACCCGGCGCAAGCGCAGTTAATGTCGTAGGTTCCGGCGTTTACGGCGCCGAGCTTATGCTGCACCGCCGAGGCGGTGGCCGGGGAGATGTAATCCGGCGTATCGGTGGAAACCACAACCAGATTCAAATCCGTGGGCTGCAGCCCGGCTTTTTCCAGCGCCTGCCGCGCGGCATGTACGATCATATCCGAGGTGGTTTCATCGTCCGCCATCACGTGCCGTTCCCGGATGCCCACGTTTTCCACCAGCCAGTCATTCACATCCTGGCCGAGAATTTGCCCCACATCTGCGTTGGTGAGCGTCTTTTCCGGGATATAGCGCCCGGTGGAGAGAATTTGCGCAATCTTTACCATGCTCTGCCTCTACTCCTGCGTCAGCCCAAACCGGGTGATGGTTTCTACGGTCAGCGCGGGAATTTCGATGGGGAAGGCGTGCCCCGCGCCGGGAAGTATCACCACCTGGCTGTTGGCAATTTCCGCCTGCAGCAGGTTCGCGTTGGCCGGGGGAACCACCTGGTCGTGCTCGCCGAACAAAATCAACGTTGGCGCGGTGATATTCTTCAGTTTGCCTTCAAAAGCCGCTTCCTGGCTGAGCAGTCCCAATCCCACGCCCATCTGCGACTGGTACTGCGCGGGTGGAACCGGGTTTGTCAGCCGGTAGGCGATCAGTTCGTTCACAACTTCCGGCTGGCGTTCGGAGAACCCCGGCGCGCAGGCCACGGAAATGCCGCGCCGGATCACATCCAGCGGGTCGCCGGAGCGGTCGAGCATGATCGCCATGGCTTCGGGGGTGACGGGTACGTGGTGCGGCCCACCAAAATTGGTGGCCGCCAGCACCAGTTTGCCCACCAGGTCGGGGCGGGTGAGCGCTAACTGTTGAGCGATAAAGCCGCCCATCGAATGCCCCACAATTATCGCATCGCGCACGTTCAGCGCATCCAGCAGCCCGGCGCAGTCCTCGGCCATCATCTGCACGTTGTAGATCCCGGCCGGCTTATCGCTTCCGCCGGCTCCGCGGTTATCATAGGCCGTCACCTGGAAATGCTCAGCCAGGCCGGGGATGACCTTATGCCAGAACCACATCCCGTATCCCAGCCCGGCGATCAGTACCAGCGGGCGGCCTTCGCCGCTGATTTCGTAGCATAGGTTGATCTCATTTGCCCGTACTGTTGGCATCTTGTTTCTCCTCATCCGGCATGCGTTCTTCTGGCTTGCTTTACGATGAAACCGAGAACGGTTTTTCACTCAATCTGTTTTTCTTCTGATTGCGGTGCACCGTACCGGATTTCCAGCGCTTTCTTATCGATCTTGCCCGCGCCGGTCAGCGGCAGCGCATCCACAAAAACAATCGACTTGGGTACTTTGAACCCGGCCAGCCGCGTGCGCAGATAGGCGCTCAATTCTTCGGCGCTGGCAGTTTTTCCCTTGTGCAGCACCACGATCGCCCGGCCAACCTCGCCCCATTTCGCATCCGGTATGCCGATCAGCGCCGCGGCTGCCACGGCCGGGTGATCGTGCAGGGTCGATTCGATTTCCGCCGGGTACACGTTCTCGCCGCCGGAAATGATCATGTCCTTCAGGCGGCCCATGATGGTGTAATAGCCTTCTTCGTCGCACACTGCCAGATCGCCGGTATGCAGCCAGCCGTCGATGACCGTTTTGGCGGTTTCCTCGGGTTTATTCCAGTACCCGGCGAACATATGCGGCCCGCGAATCAGCAGCTCGCCCACTTCATTGGGCGCGCAGCGCGAGCCGTCCTCGCGCACCAGCTTCACATCCACGTGCAGCAAGGGGAAGCCCACCGCCCCCGGCTTGCGGCGCACATCTTTGCGCGGAAGCAGGAAGGTGTTTGGCCCGGCTTCGGTCAGCCCGTATCCGGTCTTGAAGTCGATCCCGCGCTCCCAGAATTTCTCAAAGATCGGCAGCGGGCAGGCCGCGCCGCCGTTGATCACCAGCTTCAGCCTCGAGAAATCCGCCTCGGCCCAGCGCGGGTGCTGCTGCAGCATCAGGAACATCGTTGGCACGCCGAAGAACAGCGTAACGTTCATGTCGCGGATCAGGTCGAAGGTTTGGTCCGGGTCGAAGGACTTGCACAGGATCGTCGTCCCGCCAATTTCGACCATCGGCGCAGTGAAGACGTTCAACCCGCCGGTGTGGAACAGCGGCGAGTTGAGTACGGCGATATCATGCGAATCAAGGTCCCAGGAAACCACGGTGTTGACCGCGTTGGCCGTGATCGCGCGGTGGGTGAGGATGGCCCCTTTGGGCAGGCCGGTGGTTCCGCCGGTGTAGCAGATCACCCAGGGGTCATCCCAGCCCAGGTCGATCTCCGGCAGCGGCGCATCCGCGCAGCCATCGCGCTCAGAAATCCGCAAATCTTCGGGGCGATCTTTTTCCACCATGGCCACAAAGTGGCGCACCGAGTTGGAATTTTCGCGCAGTTGGCGCACCGCGGGGATAAATTCCGGGCCGTACACCAGCACGACCGGCTCGGCGTCGGCCACCAGCCCGGCCAACTCAAACGGCGTCAGCCGCCAGTTGAGGTTTTGCAAGATGCCCCCCACGCGCCCCAACGCGAACCACAGGTCAAGGTACTCTACATTGTTGTAGGAGAGTACCGCCACGCGGTCACCTTTTTTGACGCCGAGCCTGTCGATCAGGAAGCGCCCGGTGCGGTTGACCGAGCGGCTCCAATCGCGGTAGCTAATTTCACGATTCGCGTGAATCGTGTCAATTAACGCGATCTTTTCCGGTGTGTATTGTTCTCGCCGTCCCAACCAGTCACCGACAATCATGCCAGGTCTCCCGTGCTGTCCAGCCAGGCTGGTTTATGAGCCGATGACGATGCCGCCATCCACGCTGATGGTAGCGCCGTGAATGTAAGAAGACTCATCACTGGCCAGCCACAGGTACACATTGGCAATCTCTTCCGGCTGGCCCAGGCGGCCCAGCGGGGTGCGCGCGCGCATATCCGCCAGCACGTTCTCGGGCATCTTCTGCACCATTTCGGTCATAATGAAACCCGGGGCCACAGCGTTGACGCGGATGTTAAACTTGCCCAGCTCGCGCGCCCACACCTTAGTCATGCCGATCACGCCGGCTTTGGTGGCCACGTAGTTGGTCTGCCCAAAATTGCCGTACAGACCCACCACCGAAGAAGCGTTGAGGATAACCCCGCCGCCCTGTTTGATCATCTGCGGGGTGACCGCCTGCGTGCAGTTGAACACGCCCTTCAGGTTCACGCCAATAACGCTGTCGAAGGCGGCTTCTTCCATTTGCTTCACCAGTTGGCCGTCCTTCATCTTTACCAGCTGCGCGTCGCGCGTGATGCCGGCGTTGTTGACCAGCACATCCACGCGCCCGAAGCGCGCCACGGTTTCATCCACGGCAGCCTGCACGGCCTGGCGGTCGGCCACGTTCACCTTGAAGAAGCAGGCTTTGCCGCCCAACTCGTCCACAGTGGCTTGCCCGGCGGTTTCATCCCAATCCCAGGCAACGACAACCGCGCCTTCCGCGGCGAACTTTACGGCGGTGGCTTTCCCAATACCGGCGGCAGCGCCGGTGATGATACAGACCTTATCCTGCAAACGCATTGTTTCCTCCTTAAAGATAGCTTGCCAGTCGCCGCGGCAGGTTATGCCTGCGGCCCCCATTGAACCACGCCGGCCCCCCAGACGTATCCGACCCCGGCGGCGACGATGACCATCAGGTCGCCGTCTTTGAGCCGTCCCAGCCGCAGGCCTTCTTCAATCGAGAACATGGCATCCTGCTGGCCCACATGCCCGAAATCCGACAGGTACACGCTGTTCTCTTCGCGCAAGCCCATGCGCTGGAGCATATCCAGGTGGGCGGATCGCTTCATATGCAGCACGTTGAGGTATCCCACGTCGGCGCGCGTCTTGCCGCTCTTTCGCAGGGCTTCATCGATACAGAACATCCAGTTATCCATCGAAACCGCGTTGAGCCGGTCTTTCATCGCTTCCGGCTCCACCAGGTCGAGGTAGCACAGCCCGGCCGCGCGCGAGGCGTCGTCTGGCATCTGCCGCGTGCCGCTGGCCGGGATGATCACGTGTTCGCTCATCGAGCCGTCCGCCATCAGGTGCGCGCCGAGCACGTGGTTGGCAGGCCAGCCGCGGCGCAGGAGCATGGCTCCGCCGCCGGCCGCCAGGTTGAATAGGAAGGAAGAGCGGGTTTTCGTGTAGTCAATCAGGTCGACGTTGCGGTAACCGCCCGCGATCAGCACCGTGTTGATGTCCGGGTCGGACTGCATCATATCGCGCGCCATCTTGAGCGCGGCAATGGTGGTGCCGCAGCGCATCTGCACGTCAATCGCCCAGGCGCGCCGCGCGCCGATCTCATAGGCCAGCTTGATTCCGGCCGTCCAGACCAGGTATTCCTTCCATTCTTCCGTGGTGCACAGCACCAGGTCGATCTCGTCCGGGCGGATATTGCTCTTCTCCAGGCAGTTCTGCGCCGCCCAGATGCCCATCTGGTTGGTGTGATCGTCTGGCCCGGGGATATGCTTTTGGGTGATGCCGAACTTTTCGCGAACCACCGGCTCGGATACGCCGCTGGCCGCTGCGATTTCCGCGGCAGTCATAACGGGTTTCGGGCTGTAGGTGCCAACGCTTATGATGCCAACAGGCTGATCGGTGTGAGGCAAGTCCACTCCTCCAGAGCAAAAGCTTGAGGGCTGCGCGAATTCATCCAGCGCAGTCACGCAAGAAACAGGGCAGGGGGGTAATCAATTTTTCGTAAGGGAACGTTACCTGTTCCCGATTATGCGGGGATGACGGTGCAATGACGCAAGGTGCAATATGGCCGGTGCGCGAACCCGTCAGATATATGGTAGCAGATGCGAGTTGCAAACCGGTTACAAGCCCGGGCCAGGGAGAGTGAGAATCTCAGGCTGTTAGCAACCGGTCGGCCAGGGCGGCGGTTTCCGGTGAGGGCGACACCCCTAACTCTTCGAGCAGCACCGCGCAAAGCCGGTTATACAGCGCGCGGATCTGCGCGCGGTTGCCCAGCGCCGCGTACACCTGCATCATCAAGCGGTAGGTTGGCTCCCAGCAGCGGTCCCGCGCCAGGGTGGACTGGCAAACCGCCAGCGCTTCTTCGTAGTGCTGCTGTCGATACAGTTCCGCGCCGAACCGGTCCGCGGCTTGCAGGTACATGCTGCGCAGCAATTCGCGCTGCGGTTCCGCCCAGTCTTCCAGGCAGGTTTCCAGCAGGTAATCCTGTTCGTACAGGTCTAATCCCGCGCGAATATCAGCGGGATCGTCGCGAGAAACCAGGCTTTGAAAATCATCCAGGTCGATCATTATCCGCGCTTTGGGGTTCAGCCCGTAGAGCGCGTCGCGCCGCTGGATGAAGAAGGGTTGGTCGCCGTGCGGGCGGGTCGGCTCCAGGGCATGATTGAGCGCATTCAACGCGGATTTAAAATCGCGTACTGCTGCGCCCGCGTCCAGGTACGGCCACAGCCGGTCGGCAATCTGCTCGCGGGTCATCCAGCGCCCGCGTTCCGTGATCAGCAGCAAGAACAACTGCCGCGCTTTTTCGCGCTGCCAATCCTGGGCTTTGATCAGCGCGCCGCCGCGCCACACGGCAAACGGCCCCAGGGTGCGCACCGCCAGCGAATAGCCCGGGTGCGCCAGGCCGGGGTCGCAGTCAGCCTGCGCCAGCAAGTGGTCGATATACCCCAGATTGACCGGGAACGCCGCGCCGCCTTGCGCCGGATCGGCGCGTAAGGCCAGCAGCAGCGGCAGCAGAGATTGGTCGTCCACCAGTCCCAGGTGTGATATCCGCGTCAGCAGGTGATCATACCCGTGCGTCTCCGCAATTTGTAGCGCTTCCGCCAGCGTCGCGCCTGCCGCGGCCGGTCGTTCCTGGCGACTGTGGTTCAGCGCCATCCATACCAGGGAGGCGCAAGTGCTGTGCGGGTCGCGGACCACCTCAAACCCGCGCCGGGCTTCTTCCAGCCAGGGCTCGCCATCCATGCCTTGCAGCACCAGGCTGGCCCCCATCGAAACCCGCACCAGGTTTGCAATCCAGCCGTCACCGGATTGCTCAGCGATTTCCAGCGCTTGCCGCGCATAGCTTTCCGCCTGGGCCAGGTTACCATCCAGCCCGTAGGCGCGACACAGGCCCCATAATGGTTCCACAATCACCCGCGTCACGCGGAAGGGGCTGACGATTTCAATCGCATGCTGGTAAGCCGCGACCGCTTCTGCCCGCCGGGCGGCGTGCCAGGGACGCAGGCTTTTCAACAACAGGGCATGGCCCAGGCGCATATAGCCTACCGCTTCAACAAAGGCCGATTCCAGCCGCGCGCCAACGGCGATGCCTTCGCGGGCATATTTTTCACCCAGGTCAGCCTCACCCAGCAGGCAGTGGATCAGCGATAGCAGCGTAGGGATCTCGCGGTGGAAGCGCTGCGGGCGCGCGGAGGCTTCCGCGTCTTCCCGGCTGGCACGCGTTTCCAGCAGCGTGCGCGCCTGCACCAGCCGGCCGGTGCGCAGCATGGCGCGTTCTTCCAGGAAAGCCGCCGAAGGCGCGTCGGCGGCGCGCAGCCCGGCCGCCTCGCGGTGATAGGCTACTGCCTGGTCGGGATTGCCGATGTTGAGCTGATTTTCCGCCAGTTGTTCCAGCAGGTCCGCAACTTCTAATCGCTGGAGGTTCGGGTCCAGCAGTCGCAGCGCGGCTTGCAGTAAGATATCCGCTTTGATCGGCCGGATCGTATCCAGGTAGATCTGCGCCTGCCCGCGCAGCGCGCGCGCCTGGCCCAGACGTTCACCGCGCGTGGAAAACAGCTTTTCGGCGGCGGTGTAATATTCCAGAGCTTCGTCAAACCGCGAGCGCAGCCGGTTTGCATCGCCCAGCAGCACTTGCAGTTCGGGGGTTTGCTCCACCACGCCGGCCGGGATGCGCTGGATCCAGCCCACCAGGCTCTCCAGGCGCCCCTGAGTGACCAACTGCGGGCCGATCTGCATGATTTTCTGCGCCGCGGAGGGATAATCACCCGCCTCAAGCAGGTGATACAGCGTTTCTTCGGGCTGGCCGGCCTGTTCAAAGAAAACCGCGGCTTTACGGTGCAGAGCCAGCGGGTCGACCAGCCGGCGTTTTAGTTGAACGGTGAGAAAATCGCGGAAAAGGTGCTGGTAGCGGTAGTTCTGGTTGTTGATGCTCGAAAGGAACAGCCCCTGGTTGTGAAGCTGGTTGAGCGTCTGCTCCCCGGTGCCG
Organism: Anaerolineaceae bacterium; assembly: GCA_036567625.1. Classification (GTDB taxonomy): domain Bacteria; phylum Chloroflexota; class Anaerolineae; order Anaerolineales; family Anaerolineaceae; genus CALDSL01. The sequence goes on from DATCUC010000022.1 coordinate 19,921, forward strand.
GGTGTTTCTCCCAGCAGGGCATCACAGGCCGGGCCGGTTAGTTCGCGTAAGACGGATGTCGTCAGCAAGAACCGCCGCGTCGGTTCCGGCTGGCGGTTGAGCACTTCTTCAGCCAGGTAATCGAACAGCCCCTCCAGCGTTTCCGGCAGGTGACTGAGCACATCGTCCAGCCGGCTGACCATGTGCGCGGCCGGCTCGCTGCTGCTTTGTAAGCGCTGCCAGATCATCTGCAGCGCGATTGCCCAGCCCTCGGTTTCTTCTTCCAGCGCGCAAACCTGCGCATCCGTCACCGGCAGGCCGTATTCCTCGCGAAATAGCGATTGAATTTCCTCCAGGGTAAATGCCAGGTCAGAGCGCTGAAGCAGCATGACCTGGTTCTTCGCGCGCCAGCGGGTTAGCGCGCCAAACTGCGGCATCTGCCGCGTCGAGAGGATCAGGTGCAGCGCCGGCGGAAGATAATCCACCAGCCGTTCGACCAGCGCGTTGATTTCCGGCACGTCCGTCACCAGGTGGTAGTCATCCAAAATTAACAGCGCCGGTCGCGAAAGCCCCGCGGTCAGGGCGTTCAACAGCGGGTTGAGCACCGCCAGCGTGATGGTCGCCGGAGCCCCGCTGCTGCGTTCTTCCAGCGCGGTGAGCGCATCGGCGCCGTAGGCAAAGCCCTGCTGATTGAATGCCGAGAATAACTGCGCCAGAAACAACAGCGGATCGCGGTCAGATTCCGTGATAGTGAACCAGAAAACCGGGTCTGCGCCGCGCGCAAAAGCCGCCAGAGTGGTCGTCTTGCTGTGCCCCGTGCCGGCTTGCAAGATCGTCAATGGATATTCATACGCAGCCGAAAGCCGCGTCGTGAGGCGCGGCCGGTGGCGCAGCCCCTTGCGCAGCGAAGGCGGCACCAACTGGCTCTGGATAACAAAATCTCTGAGCGGCATGGTACTGCTATTGTACGAGAAGACCGCGAAATGCGCAAAAGCCTACCCTGCCTTCACGCTTCAATTCTTCCTCTCGGCCTCGACTACGACCACCCCGCAAATCCAATCCCTAATCTTCCTGCTCATCCGCATCCATCATCTCGCTGACTGGCGCCAGCGCTGCACTGTTCGACATTTGCAGCTCGCGGCTGATGCTCTGGCAGGCAGCCACCAGGTCGGGGCTAATCTGGATCATGCGCTCGCGCGACAGGCGGTATGCCGGCCCGGCGATTGCCAGCGATGCGATCGGGCTGCGGCCGCTGTCGAAAATCGGCGCAGATACGGCATTAATCCCCTCTTCGAACTCTTCTACGGAAATCGCAAACCCTTGTTCTCGAATTTTGGCCATCTCTCGCATGAAAAATTCTGGATTTTGCGGCGTGCAGGGCGTGTACTTCGGCATACCCTGCTCTAAAAGCTGCTGGATTTTTTCATCTGGGAAGAACGCCATGATCGATTTACCCGACGCGGTGCAAAACGCCGGCAGGCGCTGACCGGTGGTCGCCGCCAGCTTAACCCGCTGCGGGCTTTCCACCGCCTCGACATAAATCACCTCTGCTCCGTCCATCGCGCTCAGGTCAACCGTTTCACGGTGTGCATCACGCAGCCGGTGCATGTAGGGCAGCGCCACTCGCCGCAGATCGTTGTGCTCCAGCGTCAGGAAGGCCATTTGCAGCAGGCGGATCCCCGGCCGGTACATGGCGCTCACCGGGTCGCGCTCGACAAAGCGCATCCTTTCCAGCGTTCCCAGCAGCCGGTGGACGGTGCTTTTATGCAGCCCAACCTGCTCGGAAATCTGGGTCATGCTCAACTCAGGGGTGTTGATCGAAAAACACAGCAGGATATTCAACGCGCGTTCTACCGCGCGAATCGATTCATTCATAAGGGTTTTCATTCCACGGAACGGATTGGTGCGCGGTGTAAAACCGGGTTCCATAATGATTATACCAATCCCCGGCCCGGTAGACATAGATTTGCCGCAGCCCGCTTACCCACCCATGCGCACTGCCAGTTGCCGGCGGTATTCCTCCAGGTCAACGCTGATCCGCGCCGCGCCGCTGCGCATCGCCGCTTCGGCTACAGCCGGAGCTTCCCATAAGCACACCCGTTTGTCGAGCGGTTTGGGAACAATATAATCCGGGCCGTACTCCAGGTGATCCAGCCCGTAGGCCAGCAGCACGTCCTGCGGAACCGGCTCCTTCGCCAGCGCAGCCAGCGCTTCGGCGGCGGCGCGTTTCATTTCCTGGTTGATCGCCCGGGCCCGCACATCCAGCGCGCCGCGGAAGATAAATGGAAAGCCAAGTACATTGTTGATCTGGTTCGGGTAGTCCGAACGCCCGGTCGCCACAATCGCGTCGCGCCGGCAAGAGCGCGCCAGTTCGTACTTGATCTCTGGGTCAGGGTTGGCCATGGCAAAAAGAATCGGTTTCTCGCGCATGCCGCAAACCATTTCGGGGGTGAGAATATCCGCCACCGACAGCCCAATGAACACATCCGCGCCGCGGATCACCTCACCCAACGTGGCCGGGTGATCGCCCTTGGCATAAGCCAGCTTTTCCGGGAACATCTCTTCGCACCGCCCCGCGTACACCAGCCCGGCTGCGTCCGTCAGCCAGATGTTTTCGCACGGCACGCCGATATTGCGGAGCTGATTGGCGCAGGCAATCCCTGCTGCCCCAGCCCCGGAGAATACCACTTTGATTTCATCTACTTTCCGCCCCGTCAGTTCCAGCGCGTTGATCAATGCCGCGGAGAGAATGATTGCCGTGCCGTGCTGGTCATCATGAAACACGGGGATATCCAGGCGGCTCTGCAGCTCGCGTTCGATGTAAAAGCATTCCGGCGAGCGAATATCTTCCAGGTTGATCCCGCCAAACGTCGGCGCCATCGCATGTACGACCTGGATGATCATGTCCGGGTCGAGCGTATTCAACTCAATATCAAACACGTCGATATCCGCAAAGCGCTTGAACAGCACGCCTTTGCCTTCCATCACCGGCTTAGCCGCCAGAGCGCCGCGGTTGCCCAGCCCCAGAATGGCCGTGCCGTTCGATACAACCGCCACCAGGTTGCCCCGCGCGGTGTATTCGTAAGCCAGGTCTGGATTCCGGGCAATTTCCAGCACCGGCACGGCAACGCCCGGGGTATATGCCAGGCTGAGGTCGCGCTGGTTTTTCAGCGGCTTGGTGGGAACAACCGCAATCTTCCCTGGCCTGCCGGCCATGCAGTGATAGGCTAATGCTTCCTCATCTGTGAGAGTCATTCGTTATGATCCTGGACTTTCTTGATTGGTATCTTCGCTGTAAATAATTGCTTCAATCGGGCAGTTGCGCTTGCATGTTCCGCGCTGAGCGCAAATGCTCACGGATATATGGCTTGGGGTTTCGCCTTCGGTGATCGCGCCAACTTCGCAGCCAACCACGCGCGCTCCTTGATTGCTAACCCATGGAAATCCTGCGCGGGTCATTCCCTTCGCCGATGAATCGGAGTTGTTCAGGGTCGGGCGGTCCGGTCACATGCACAGGCTCTGGCATGGCCGGGGTAAAGCCCATATTTGCCAGCACATCATCCAGCGTCGTTCCGGTGTGGATCGATTCTAACATCATCTGCCGCGTTTCCGGGTGAAAGCCAAAAATGGCCTTGCCAGTAACCACCCCGGCTGGCCCGCCGCGAAGCCCGGCTTCTTCTCGCCGCTGGCCGCAGTCGCGGGTATGCAAGCTGTCCAAAAGAGCCTGATCGAATTGCTGGAGTACGCTGCTCCCTAGCGCATCCGCCTCGGGTTGGAGAACCGCTACCATTCCCTGGAGTTCCCGCTTCCCGATGCGTTGGAAATCTTGCTCGGCCTGGCTGGCGCTGATCAGAATGGATTAATCTTCGATTATAGCCATGCCATCGCGCTCGACCGGCTGGGTTTTGTTCCGCGCATGGCATGGTTGGACCGTTTTTCGATGCGGATTGTGGGCACGCATATTCACGATATTCGCGGCGCCACTGATCATCTTGCGCCTGGACGGGGAAGGGTCAATTTTGGGCAGATCGCCTCTTACTTGCCGGAAAATGCATTTGGGAGATGCGAATTGCAGACCATTAACACCCCGGAAATGAGAAAAGCGGGTATGATGATGCTCACCGGCATGGGTTGTGTACAAAAATTTTCGCGTGATTAGGAGGAGAGGATGCGGGGTTTATTTAAGAAACGGCAAAACGTTTTCATTAAACTCATCCATGAACAGGCTGTGTTAACGCTGGAAGGCCTGGAAGCGCTCAAGGCATATATGCATGGCCAGGATCCGGAAGCTTCTAAAAACCTGGCAGCCAAAGAAAAAGAAGCCGATGAGGCGCGCCGTATTTTAATCAATGAACTGAACCGGACATTTGTTACGCCCTTTGATCGCGAAGATATCTTTGCCTTGTCACGCGCAATTGATGACGTGCTTGATTACGCCTACAGCACCACGGTCGAGATGGAAATGCTCAAGGTGAAGCCCACTTCGTATATGCAGCGCATCGCCTCCCTGCTGCGCGACGCTGCCGCCGAACTGCTGCTGGCAGTGGAGCGATTGGATGATCACCCCGGCGTGGCCAGCGAGCATGCCCAGCGTGCCAAAGCGCTGGAAAATCGGATTGAGGACGTCTACCGCGAGGCCCTTGCGGATCTATTCAGCGGCGGCGAGGATATCAAGCAGGTGGTCAAGATGCTCAAATTCCGTGAGGTTTACCGCCACCTCAGCAATGCCGCGGACCGCGGGGACGAGGCCGCCAACGTGATTGCCGATATCGTTGTGAAAACCACTTAGCGAGGGACGCGCATGTTGATTCTGGTCATCGTCGTCATCGTTTTAGCCCTGTTTTTTGATTTGACGAACGGGATGAAGGATTCCAGCAATATCGTTGCCACCATGATCATGTCGCGCGCTTTTTCTCCGCGCGTGGCCCTGGGGGTAACCGCTGTGGCTGAGTTCAGCGGCCCGTTCATCTTTGGCGTTGCCCTGGCCGAAACCATTGGCAAGGGCATCGTCGACCCGCAAGCCATCAATACGCAGGTGCTGGTGGCCGCGCTGTTGAGCGCCGTGGTGTGGAATATCCTCACCTGGTATTTGGGTTTGCCCAGCAGTTCTTCGCACGCGCTCATCGGCGGCCTGATCGGCAGCGTGATGATTTCGGCGGGCTGGAACTCCATTCACATGAACGGCCTGGCCAAAATTTTGATCGCCCTGTTTGCCTCGCCGATCATCGGGTTTGTGTTCGGTTTTCTGGTGATGCGCCTGGTATTTTTGCTGGCCTGGAATGCCACGCCCAGGATTAACGGCCTGTTCAAGAAAAGTCAGATGTTCACCGGCATTGCGCTTGCGCTCAGCCATGGAGCGAATGATGCGCAAAAAACGATGGGCATCATCACCCTGGCGCTGGTCACCGGCGGCTTCCTGAAAAGCTTCGAGGTGCCATTTTGGGTCATATTTGCCTGCGCCGCCATGATCGCCATCGGCACGGCCATTGGCGGCTGGCGTTTGATTAAGACCTTGGGCGGCAAGTTCTTCAAGATCCGTCCGGTGGATGGTTTTGCTACCCAGCTATCCTCCGCGGCGGTCATTTTGGGCGCTTCGCTGTTGGGCGGCCCGGTCAGCACAACCCAGGTGGTCAGTTCGGCGATCATGGGCGTTGGCTCCGCCGAACGCATTAACAAAGTGCGCTGGAACGTCGCCCAGGATATCATCCTCGCTTGGATCGTCACCATCCCGGCATCGGCGCTGGTCGGCGCGGGAACCTACTGGTTGCTTACCCTGGTGGTGTAAATCATTCCACGCAGAAACCCGCGCCTCTGCCTGCCGTGCTGAGGCGCGGTTGGCATGCTCACCATATCATTGAAGCAGGACACTTTCCATGAACCAGGCATCGCAACCCTGCGACATCGTGATGATCGGCAATGGCACGTTCTGTCTCGGTCTCCAGCCCCAGCGCATCGTCGTCACGCACCTGAACGAACTCGGCCGCGCGCCTGACGGTTATTGGGGCTGCATAACCTGCTGCGCAATCCATCCTATTTCCTGCCGCAGCATTTGCGGGTCTCGATTCACGTGAAAGCCCCATGTACCAAGCTTGCCCCAGTTGTTGATCGCTGAAATCCACCGGTTTGCGGCCTCGTGCTTTGCCCGGTCTTGCTCATCTTCGAGACCTTTGATTTCAACAATCAGCGTCACGCCATTGGCGAGGCGCACGAGAAAATCCGGTTCGTATTGGTGGCTGCCGCCCAGGAATTCATATGGAATGGTAAAGCCCATCTGGTCGTTCCTGGCATAGCAGGAGACAACGCCCTGGTTGGCGGCCTGCTCAAGTCGGAACGCTGCCGATTGTTCCCACCGGGCGGTATCCGCTGCTACTGCGTTGATATGGCTGAACTGTGTCATAAAGACTGGCTTTGTGGTTTTGAAGTCCACGCCGGCCGTGCTGGAAATGGGTATATAGCGGTTGAGTATGGGTAGCAGCGGAGCCTCACCCTGCCGATCGTCGGGGCGAATTGCGGTCAGCAGCCGTTCGACTACCCGCTGGAAGTATTTCTGCTGTCCCAATTCCCGTGGGTCTACTCCCCGGAAGGAGATACGGCTGCTCACGTACTCATGCACAATCCGCAACACCTGCGGGAAAAGCTGGTGGCGAGATTGCAGGCGCAGCCGGGGGTCGGAATTGCTGGCCGGGTGAATATCCTGCTGGTGGTCGCCCACCATTAGCTGCACAATCTGCCTGGCGATTTCAAACTCGATGGTCTGCAAGTGGGTGGTGTTGTAGTAGGCTTCCCGGTTCTGTTCTTCAAATTCGCCCGGACCCGAAAGGTTGGATGCGCCCACCTTATACCCCACTCTCGGCTTGACGAACACGGACGTTGGTTCAATTTCCGGTTCGATGGCCAGCGGCGTGATTTTGCTCACATCGGCGGTAATCAGGTTGTGCTTAAGGGCAAACACGTACCCCTCGACATTGGGGAAGCGGATTTCATACGCAGACCGTTCCGGCAATGCCCGCACGTGGTTCTTTATCCTGTCCTCGGGCGCTGCCTGCTTGGTATCTCTGCCCTTGAATGGAATAAGGGAGAACGGAACGCCGTAGATGTCAACATATTCCTCGGTGAGCCAGCGAGTGGCGGGGTCGGGCGTGTAATCCATGCGGCGCAAGCCCCGGCCAACCACCTGCTCGCAGAGTAGCTGGCTGTCGAAGGCACGCAGCCCAAAGATGTGGGTGACATTGTTGGCATCCCACCCCTCGTTGAGCATGGCAACCGAAATCACGCAGCGCACCTGTTCGCCTGGCTGTCCCTGCTTGCCCACGGTGGAAACAACCTCACGCAGCAGCCTTGCCGCTTCCAGCCGGGATGTGTTGGGGTCTTCGCTTTCGGCCTGCGCCAGCAGTTTTGAGTCAATCCGAATGGTGGGCGTGAAACCCGGCCGGTTGGAAAAGTATTCCGGGAAGACGCTGCCTGTGCCGTACACAACTTTGGTTTTGGGTTTCTTCCCTCGTGCAGGTTGTTTTTCGGTTTCCTCCGCTTCTTCCTCATCGTCCGAGGTGTCGGGGTTGGGTTCATCTGCGATAACCTCAATCACGTCCTCGCCGGAGATATGCCGGTAGAAAACCTCGGCAATGTCGGTATTGTCGCAGATGATAATCATCACCGGGGGCGTCCGGTCTTGGGCATTGCTGGCTTCCTGCACCTGCTTGAAACGCTGCACCCACTGCCCGGCCAGCGTGTTGAGGGCGGGTTCGGCTTCCCGGTAGATGGCGTCTGGTTTTGGCCTGCGAGTGCGGCTGCCCTTTTCTCCTGGCTGCAACTGGTCGTTTACGTGCTTCCACAGGCGGAAATACTGCGCCTCGGGCTGCCCGGTGGTATCTGACACTGGCAGGCGCGGGATTTTGACGATGCCCGATTCGATGGCATCCACAAGCCCAAAATCACTCACCAGCCACGGGAATGGCGCCCCTTCCGTGTAGCCGCTGCCGCCAATGTAAAATGGCGTGGCAGACAAATCTACGCAGAAGCGGATGCCCACAGCTTTATTGATTGTGTCGAGGCCGTTCACCCATACGGTTGCTTCCTCGACTTCTTCCGATTGGGTTGTGCTGCGTTCTCCGTTGTCGAGCATGAGTCTTGGCCGCCAGGCGTGATGCGCCTCATCATTGAAGACCAGTATTTTTCCTCGCTCGGACAAATCCCCCAGTACGCGCTTAGCGAACGCCTCCGGGCTTTCCTCGCCCTTATTGACCACCGCATAAGTCTTTCCGCCCTCTGCGTGTTCGCTTTCCGGCGCAAACAGATGCCAGTTGGTGATAAAGACCTTCCCCCTGGAAAGAGATTCCCGCAGCCGGGCCGGCGCCAGGTCGAAGGCAGTGTAATAGTTGTTCTCATTTTCAGGGCGCAGCACTTGCAGCCGTTCCTTGATGGTCAGGTTCGGGCAGACGACCAGTACAGCGGAGGGGAAACGCTCATCGCTCGGCACCCTGGCACGATTGCAAAAGGTCCAGGCTGCAAGCATCGCCATGACCACGGTTTTGCCTGACCCGGTCGCCATTTTGAGACCTAGCCGGGTCAGCGCAGCAAGGGTCGGGTCAGCCGGGGTGTCTTTGAGCACTTCCAGGTCCAACCCTTCCATGGCGGATTTAAAGCGAGGGCGGCGATTGGCCAGCCAAATTTCATTCAGGTAGATGACGGTTTCCACGGCTTCAATCTGGCAGAAGAACAGGCGGCGCTGCCGGTCTTCCCGCTGCCAGTAGCGCAGCAGTTCTTTGCTGATTTCGGTAGCGCCTTCGTACTTGGATTCACGCCAGCGGCGGATATCTCTGCGCAGGGCGTTGACCAGCGGCAGGTCTTCCCGGATTTCTTCCGCAAAACCCGCCAGCATCATCTGCTGATTGTTGTAGCTTCGGTGTGATTTGTACCAGTAGGACGCTGGCCTGCGCCCCGTCATCTTTTTTGCCTCACCGGTACTGGTGTCATAGACCCAATGCTCGGGCGGCTCCTGGTAGGGAGAGGACAGAATCGGTCGCTCGACGGGCTGGATGGGAATTTGTTCTGCTGGGTTCGCTGTCATGTTCACTGCTCCAACGCCATCACACGCATGACTTCATTGCCCCGTGGGTCAATCACTTTCACCGCAATGCGCTGGTGCTTGCCGGCCGGGAACGGCAGCGAGGTAGTGCCGCTGAAGGCCGCAAACCGCTCGGGGTCAACCGTGGTCTTGAGCGCCTTGGCTATCTTATCCCACGCAGATTTATCCGGGAAGAATGCCTGCGAGATGCAGAAGGTTGAACCGTCATAGTCGCTGTCGAGGAACCAGGCGGCGACTTTATCTGCGCCGGTGGCCGAAAGGGTGTTGTTGACCGGGTCGTAAATATCCACCCCCTCCATCTCGACGCACCACTCTTCGCCTGCGCTGCGGGTGAGCTGCACCCTGGGCAGGCCAAAGACGGTGAATAGCTGGCTGCCGGGCGTATCCTTAAGCAGGTCGCCCATTTGAACGTCCGGGCGGATATTGGCCATGTGCACTCGCACCATCGGGTTGGGGTCATCCTGGATAATCGCCTGCGCCGAGCCATCAATGGCGAATGCGGCAAATACCAGGTCTTCATACCCCCTGCGGGCGGCGACATGTAAACATTCCTCCACCTGTTTGGCGGTGAGCGGGCCGTACTGCGGGCCAAAGCTGACCGCCACTCTGCGGGCACTGCCGTTTGTACCCCACTCGCCCTCGGCGTGCAGAATGCTGTTGGGCAGCGGGTCGAGCCTGCCAAACGTGACGACCTTGTTATCCGGGAAGCGCACCCCATCCTGCTTGAGCAGCCGTAT
>DATCUC010000023.1:0-5232 GCA_036567625.1 Anaerolineaceae bacterium
GCCCCAGTGCGTCACCAGCAGCGGGCCGCGCTGTTCCAGGTGAAACTCCGGCAGAAACAGGCGCGCATCGGGCACAGCCAGGCCGGCCAGGCCCTCCAGGCGCGGGTCCTGGATGCGAAAGGTGAACAGTGAAGGCACCGGCGGCAGGATGGTGTGACCAAGCTGCTGCGCCAGGGCAAAGCCGCCGCGCTCGCCGCCGGTAGCCAGCAGCACGCGGCGCGTGTTCAAAACTTCACCCGCGCGCAGTTCCACCGCAAACGAGCTGCTTGCGGCATGGATGCGCGTGACGCTGGCGCGGGTCTGGATTTGCACGCCCAGCTTGCCAGCCTCATCCAGAAGGCAGTTGATGATGGTTTGCGCGGAGTCGCTGGCCGGGAATACGCGCCCGTCCGGTTCGGTTTTAAGCGCCACGCCACGGCGCTGGAACCATTCCAGCGTGTCGCGCGGCTGGAAGCGGGTGAACGGGCCGATCAGCTCGCGCGAACCGCGCGGATAGTTGCCTGTCAGAGCGCGCGGATCGAAAGTGGCATTGGTGACGTTGCAGCGCCCGCCGCCGGAGATCTTCACCTTGCGCAGCAGCGCTTCGCCGCGTTCCAGGATGAGCACGCGCGCATCTGGCTGCTGTGCCGCGCAAGCCAGCGCGCCAAAGAACCCGGCCGCGCCCCCGCCGACTACGATGAGATCATATTCGCCCGCCATACAGGCATTATAGCGGACTTCCCTTCAATTTAGCCGGTGACGCTTTGAATAAACTCAATCTCGTTGATGTTGATGGTGTGGCCCATGCCCTGGTAGAGCCGCAGGGTGACATCTGCGCCCAGGGCGGCAAATACCTGCGCGGTCTGTTCTACGCGCTCGCGCGGGATGTGCGGGTCGACATCGCTGCAGCCCAGGAAGACGGGTACTCCACCAAGATCGCCGCTATGGTTTTGTGCTTCGGCGTCCGTGCCGATCAGCCCGCCGCTGAGGCCGAACACCCCACCCAACCGGCGTCCACTGCGCGCGGCCCATTCGAGCGCCAGGCACGCGCCCTGCGAAAAGCCGAGCAAGAAAATCTGCGCATCGGCAAAGCCGGCATCCTGGGCATGCTGCACGCTGGCGGCCACGACTTCCAGCGCGGAGTCGAGCCAGGGCTGGTTGTGCGCGGCCGGCGCCAGAAAACGCAGCGGGTACCACTGGGACTCCACCGCGTCGGGCGCAAGGCAGGCAGCCCCGGGGATGTCCAATTCTTCGGCGAGGGAGAGCATATCCAGCGCGCTGGCGCCGCGGCCATGGAGCATCACCAGCACCAGGCGGGCCTGCGCCAGCGGCGCGCCGCTCAAAAAGAGCTGCGCGCCGTTATGCGGGCCGTTGACTTGCAGTTGAATGGTTTGCACTTATACCTTTTCGGGCGAATATTGAACCGGATTGAGCGTCCTTTCGATCTGCTGGCGGCTGGCTTCAAGCCAGGGCGGCAACTTCAAGGTCTGCCCCAGGCTTTCGACCGGCTCATCCACCAGGAACCCGGGGCCTTCGGTGGCCAGTTCGACGATATGCCCATCCGGGTCGCGGCTGTAAATACTCTTGAAGTATACGCGGTCCATCACCGGGGAGACCGGAATGCCAGCGCGGATCATTTTCTCACGCCACTCGAGCTGAGTTTCTTCGTCTTTAACGGCCAGCGCAAAGTGATGCGTCTGCCCGGTGCCCATGCGCACGCGGCGGCCGTTCTTTGGATATTCAAAGTAGGTGATCACGCTGCCAGGCCGGCCGTCGTCCACGCCCCAGTACCAGTGCGGCATATCGGGCGCATCAAAATTACCGGTCTTTTTCAGCATTTGCATCCCCAGAAAGCCCTGATAGAAGGCATCCGTGCGGTGAATATCGCTGCTGATGGCGCTGATGTGATGGATGCCCGAGCGCAGCGACATTTCAGGGGCGATCAATTCGACCGGTTCTTCCCAGGTCAGATGCTGGATATCGTGTGTATCGGCCGCCGGGGGCTGGTATGACTGGCCCAACTGGTGCGGCAGTTCGTCCACGGCGAAGCCGGGGCCGTTGGTGGCGATCTCCAAAATCACGCCGTCGGGATCGCGGAAATAAATCGAGCGGAAGTAGCGGCGGTTGTACGGCCCGGCAACGTTCAAGCCCAGGTCGGTCAGGCGGCGCTTCCACATCAACAGGCCGGGCTGGTCGGCCACCTGCATGGCGAAGTGATGCGTACCGCCAATGCCGGGGCTGCCCTGCGGCAGGTCTTGCCACTCGAAGAAGGTGATCACGCTGCCTGGCTGGCCGGCCTCACCACCAAAATAGAGGTGGTAGCTGCCGGGATCGTCAAAATTGACGGTTTTCTTCACCAGCCGCAGTCCGAGGACGCGGGTGTAGAAATCCAGGGTGCGCTGAGCGTCTGTGCTTACGAGCGTAATATGGTGAATGCCTCTAATGGTCATTTGTCTCTCTCCAATTCAACCGTTAATCTTCGTCACTCTATTCTACGGTTTTTCGCGCAATATACAAACCGGTAGAAAACCTACGCTCCGCATGCACTCAGCGCACCCTGGGAATTGGCGTCAGGCGACAGCTTCAGCTTCGGGCTGCTTGACAATTTCTAGCTCGATGCTGATCTTGATTTCATCGCCGACGAGCACGCCGCCGGTTTCGAGGGCCGCGTTCCACTCCAGGCCCCATTCTTTGCGGCTGATCTTCGTGGCGGCGGTGAAACCGGCGCTCAGCGTGCCCCAGGGGCTCTTGGCCATGCCGTTGTATTCCACGTCGAGCACTACCGGGCGGGCAATGCCGCGGATGGTCAGGTCGCCGAAAATCTTGCCGTGGTTCTCGTCGATGGCTTCGACGCGCTGGCTCTTGAAGGTCAGGTACGGATACTGGTCAGCAGCCAGGAAATCGTTGGAGCGCAGGTGCGCGTCGCGTTTTTCTTCTTTGGTGTTAATGCTGGCAGCGTCGATCTGTACATCCACGCTGGATTTGGCCGGTTCAGCCTCATTGAAGTCAACCGTTCCGGTAAAGCGTTCAAACTGGCCGCGCACGTTGGAAATCATCATGTGGCGCACAGTGAAATTTATCTCAGAATGAGCATTGTCAATCGTCCAGGTCATCTCAGGTCTCCTCAAAATGTACTATAATTTGTTGTCGTTGGATGTATCTTAACGCCCTGGCATAACAGGAGCGTAAACAAAAGCATAAACGGAGGGAAATATGGCCACAACCGTGGTTCGACAGCGCAGTGAAATACCGGTTGAATACACCTGGAATGCGCCCAGCCTGTTTGAGAATCTGGATGCGTGGAAAGCGGAGTTAAAAGTCATCAGCGAGGAGATTCCGGCGATGCAAAGCTTTCAGGGAAGGCTGAGCGAAGGTCCGGGCGTGCTGCTTGAAGCGGTCCAATTGATGGAAATACTGTTTACGCGCGCGGGCAAGCTGCTGGTGTACGGCACGCTGTCGGCTGCTACCGACACGGCTAACCCGGAAGGGGCGCAGATGGAAGGCATGGCCTACGCGCTGCTGGGGCAGTTTGCCGCCGCAGTCGCGTTTATTGACCCCGAACTGATCGCCATCGGCCAGGAAACCCTCAATGCGTGGATGATGCAGGAACCCAAACTGCAAACCTACGCGCATTATTTTGACAACTTATTCCGCAAGCAGGAGCATGTGCGCTCCGCCGAAGTAGAAGAACTGCTGGGCATGCTCACCTCGCCCTTTAGCGGCACCAACACCACGGCCACCATGCTCACCGATGCCGATTTCCGTTTTGAACCGGCCACCGCCAGCGACGGCACCAAACTGCCGGTTACCCAGGGCACGCTGGATGAAATCCTCTCTGGCAGCGACCGCGAAGCGCGGCGCACTGCCTGGGAAAGCTACATGGACACGTTCCTGAATTTCCGCAATACGCTGTCCAGCAACCTGTCCACATCGATTAACCAGATGGTGTTTCGCACCCGCGCCCGGCGCTACGGCAGCACGCTGGAGGCCAGCCTGGCAGAGAACAACATCCCGAAGGAAGTATTTTTTAACCTGATCGAAACCTTTAAGAAGAACCTGCCCACCTGGCACCGCTACTGGGCCGTGCGGCGCAAGCTGCTGGGCGTGGAAACGCTGCACCCGTATGACATCTGGGCGCCGCTGACCAAACAGCCGCTCAAAGTGCCGTTCCAGCAAGCATTTGAATGGGTCAGCGCCGCGGTGAAACCGCTGGGCGAGGATTACGTGGCCGCGCTGCGGCAGGGCGTACTGCATGACCGCTGGATCGACGTGTACCCCTCGCAGGGCAAGGCTTCGGCGCAGTTCTCCGCGGGCTGGTACGGCACGTTCCCGTTCATTTTCCTCAACTACGATGACACTATCTTCTCAGCCAGCACGCTGGCGCATGAACTGGGCCATTCGATGCATTCGTACCTGACCTGGAAGACGCAGCCCGCCGTGTACAGCGATTATTCGCTGTTTGTGGCCGAAGTGGCGTCCAATTTCCACCAGGCGATGATGCGCGGCTATCTGCTGGCCAACAACAGCGACCCCGATTTCCAGATCAGCGTGATCGAAGAAGGCATGTCGAACTTCCACCGCTATTTCTTCATCATGCCCACCCTGGCGCGGTTTGAGCTGGAAATGCACGAGCGCGCCGAGCAAGGCGAAGGGCTGACGGCAGAGATCATGAACACCCGCATGGTGGAGTTGTTCTCCGAAGGTTACGGCAGCGAAATGCATGTTGACCCCGACCGGGTGGGGATCACCTGGGCGACGTTTGGCCACCTGTACGCCGACTATTACGTCTACCAGTATGCCACTGGCATTTCCGCGGCCAATGCGCTTTCGCGACGCATCCTGGCGGGCGAACCCGGCGCGGCGGAGAATTACCGCAAGTTCCTGTCATCGGGCTCTTCGCTCTACCCGCTGGATGCGCTCAAGGTGGCCGGGGTCGATATGACCACCACCAGGCCGGTAGAGGAAGCCTTCCAGGTACTCAGCGACCTGGTTGACCGTCTCGAAAAACTGGCCGGGTAGAAGTTTTGCCGCATAGAGAAAGCCGGGCGCGCCGCTGCGTGCCCGGCTCAGGTTTCTGCCAACTGGCGGCGCGCCTGCTCTTCTTCTTCCAACAAGCGCATGCGGCCGCCGCGTTCGGCGATGGCGCGCGCCTGGTCTAGCTGAGCCAGAGCCTGCTCGCGCGGCAGCAGCGGGGCAATCCAGATGCGGATTTGCGCGGCCAACTGCTGCAAACCGGCCTCGTCGGCCATGGCA
>DATCUC010000024.1:0-1822 GCA_036567625.1 Anaerolineaceae bacterium
GCGGGGTGCACCCGCGTGGCTCCGCCCACCGTGCCCACCGCCATCGGCATCTCCAGCGTGCCCACCAGGTTGCCCTGCGCATCGCGCGCCCAGGTGCTCAGGCTGGTGTACTTGCCGCTGCGCGCCGCATAGGCATGCGCCCCGGCTTCAATTGCGCGCCAGTCGTTGCCGGTGGCAATCACCACCGCGTCCACCCCGTTCATGATGCCCTTGTTGTGCGTCGCGGCCCGGTAAGGGTCGACAGCCGCAAAAGCCCACGCCGCGATAATCCCGTCGCGCACTTCTTCGGCGCGGTAGTCGCCAAACGCCAGGTTGGCCAGCGGAATGGTACAGCGCGCCCGCGCCAGCCGCCGGTCGGCCAGGTTCGAGAGAATGCGCAAATGCACTCGCCCGCCGGTGATCTCTTCCACCCGCGGAGCCAGCCGTTCGGCCATGGTGTTCACCGCGTTGGCGCCCATCGCGTCGCGCACGTCGACGATCAGGTGCACCACCAGGAACGCCCCAATCGGCGAATCCGCGATCAGCCGCACTTCTAAATCGCGCGGCCCGCCGCCAAACTTCACCAGCACCGGGTCAACCTTCGCGGCCTCGTCCAGCAGCGCCGCGCGCTGCTCCAGCAGCTTGAGCCGCGCGCTGGCCGGGTCGTCCAGGTCCAGCACCTGCATCTGCCCGATCATTTCCGGGGCGCTGGTGTGCGCCTGAAAGCCCCCGCCCGCCGCCGCCAGCTTGGCCATGAACGACGCTCCGGCCACCACCGACGGTTCTTCCACCGCCATCGGTACCATCACCGCCCGCCCGTTAACCACGAAGTTCTGCGCAATGCCCAGCGGCAGCGCAAACACCCCGGCCACATTTTCCACCATGTGATCGGCCTGTTCGGGCTGCAGCCCGCCTTCGCCGCTCAGCGCGGCGGTTTCCTCGCGTGTCAGTCCGGCCGTTTCGGCCAGCAGCATCAGCCGTTCTTCCAATGTGCGTTCGTAAAAGCGCATGCATCCTCCGGGAGAATCACCAATCACCCTGATTCTACAGGGAATCGTCCAGGTTGCACGCGCAATCTTACCCGTGCACAACTGGCAAAAGCTATCAATTTTCGATCCGCGCTATTCCCACTTAAGTCTTTTCTCATTCTTCGCCGCCGCCGCCATTCCCTCGTTATAATGAGACCAATAATTTCGTCCAATCTGGTCAAATATCTCCAACTCGAAAGGCAACCACGCATGAGAAGCACCCACCCCCGCATGCTGCGCGAGCTGAAGACCATTCGCCACATGATCCGCATTTACTGCCGCGCCAATCACCCCGGTTTTGCGGGTGACTGCCCGGATTGCGCCGAACTGATGCAGTACGTGGACGTGCGCCTGGACCGCTGCCCGTTTCAGGAAACCAAGTCCACCTGCGCCAACTGCGCCGTCCACTGCTACCGCCCGGAAATGCGCGAGCGCATCCGCGCCGTGATGCGCTTCTCCGGCCCGCGCATGCTCCTCTACCACCCCTACCTGGCGTTGATGCACCTGCTGGTCGACGGCCGCCGCCCGGCCCCGGCGCTCGAAAAGCGCGCTTCCCGCGAGTAATCTCCACTTAACCTTTTCCGCCGCCGTGGCGCTATAATGAATGCAGCGATCTTTCGGTCGCTGCCGGTGGTTCTGGATTGTCGCGGAGTGATCCATGCCCGAACCCGATGCGCGGCGGCTTTCCGTCAGCCTTGAGATCAACGGCCTTGCCTGGCACCAGGTCGACAGCCTGGCCGCCTCTGGCCCGCGCGACCGTCACTTTACCCTCGAACTGCAGCCCGGCGGCTTTGCCGTCTTGCGTTTTGGCGACG
>DATCUC010000025.1:0-15152 GCA_036567625.1 Anaerolineaceae bacterium
GACAGCGGATCTGCGGGGTCGGTTAATGCGGTAGGATAATATGTACCGGCCGCAACCCAGACTTCTTCTCCGGCAACAGCAGTATCCATGCCGTCTTGCAGATGATTGAACGCCGTGGCCCAGGTAAGACCATCGCCACCATCTGGGGCAGCCGCATTGACAAACACTGGCGACGCAGCCCGTGTTGGCTGCGGGAATAGCGCACTGGCAAGAATTGCCATGAGGACAGCTAGTACTAGCATCCACCGGCTAAATGAGCCGAGCTTTGCAAACAGCCTGTTCCTATGCATAATTCCTCCCCTTTCTAAAGCCGGCGTGCCGGCAGGCAAACATGAACATGATGACGGGCCTGATTACCGTACGCTGTAGATATTGAATTGGTACCAACAATTGAGAAATCAATTCAGTGCAAGCATTGAGAACTACGTAGCCCCCCTGTATGCCAGGAATTTCCTCCTCCTGGTTTCCGTATGTTTCAGTATAGATCAGCTACATACGGCATGCTAGTGTCATTCGTCCAAAAAACGCAATGGGTAAACAGAAAACAAGCCACCTTAGATAATGGCTATATAGCAGTTAACGCAGCAACCGGCAGAAGATTACACATCTGCAAGTTCTTCCGGCTCCAGGGCGCGGCCGCCGATCACCAGGGCAAAACCCAAACCGGATACGGCCAGGGCAAGGAATGCGCTCCACATTGCCGCGCGGTTGGTTACCTCTTGAAATACGCCCGCAAGCAAGCCGCGGAAAGCATCTGGCAGCAGTGGGAAAGCATTGCTGAGCAGCCGCGCCGCCAGCGGGTTGAGCAGTAGCGCCAGCACCAGCGCAATCCCCAGGCTCACCAGTCCGGCGGTGATCATCGGCGTACCAGCACTGTGCAGCAGGTCGGGCAGGGAACGGATGGTGAGCAGGACGATCCACAACAGCGCCGCCAGCGCCAGCACCGGCAGCAGCCGGAACAGCCAGCGCAAAATCGCATACGCGCGGAAAATGCCGTACCAGTTAGGCACCAACGGCCCACTGACACCCGGGAGAACAGTCTCATTGGTCAGTGGGCTGCCAAGGTCAAGCACATCTGGCAGGGCTGCCGCTGTAACGCGCATGGTGGCATGCACTACCTGCTCGAAAACTGGTCGCAGCGCATCCGGCGGGCGGCAAATGGGAATACCCTGCAGTCCCCCGCTGGCTGCCAGCCCCATAATTTTGCCAACATCTTCCTGGCTGCATTCCGGCCAGGAAGCCACTGTACTGCGGGCGATTTCTGCCCCTTGCGGCCCGCTAATGCGTTCTTTCACCGCGCGCAGGTCCACCTGCATAATCAGATCTGAGCGCTGAAAATTGACGTAATCTCCCGCGCCGCGCAGGATGCCGCTGGTTTGCTCCTCAATCCAATCCTGGGGGAAAATTCCGGCCAGCAGAGCTGCCAGCTGCGCGCGGTCAAAGTATGCGATCTGCAGCTCCTGGCCGCCCTGGGTAGTGGAGATATCTCCACCTATCAGCGCTTCGGCCAGCAGATCGGGGAAACGCGCGGCAAAGTTCTGGTTCGCCAGCGCGCGCTCGTAGGAATACGGCCGGAAGAGGATCGCCTCCGCGGGGATGACAAAGACCGAGGGCACGGTGAGGATGATCAGCAAGGAGGAAAGAAAGCTCAACACCGCCCGGCTGACCCCACGGATAGGTTCTTGATCGCGCCGCATAGCCTGAATTACTCCTCAGCCTGGCTGTACAGCCAGGCGCCACCCCAACCAGGCAAGGACAGTTGAACTCTACCCGATTCCACGCGACGCTGCGCGCCGTCGAGCAGGTTGGTTACCAGGTGACCATCTTTCCAACCCAGGTTTTGGGTGGGAATGACAGCCTCGCTGGCGCTGGCTTTGGCATTCGCAACGACCAGAAGGCTCTCCGCGGCTGTCCGGCGTGAAAAGGCTACCAGATGAGCGGCATCACTGGCGTACTGCATGGCAAAATTTCCCTGCCGCAGCACCGGCGTTGACTTGCGCAGACCGGCCAATTTCTGGAACCAGGCGCGCAGATCCATATCCCAATATTGTTCGTCCCAGGGGAAACCGCCGCGGCAGGCCGGGTCTTTCCCGCCTTCCAGTCCAATCTCATCTCCATAATAGATAGCCGGCGCGCCCGGAAAAGCAAACTGCATCAGCACCGCCAGCCGCACCCGCGCGGTTTCGCCATGCAGCATGGTTCGCAGCCGTTCAACGTCATGGCTGCCGAGCAGTAAATACATGGCCGCGTTTTGCTCCGGGGTGTAGGTGTTCACCAGGTGTGAAAGAAAAGTCGCGTAGCGTTCCGGGGTCCAGTTTGAGCCCAGCAAACCGAGCGTGGCGGTGCGGAAGGGGTAGTTCATCAACCCATCAAAATGCCCCGGAGAAACCCAGCGCGGCAGCGCGTCCCAGATCTCGCCAACAAGATAGGCATCGGGATTTATTCCGCGGACGGTTTCGCGGAATTCGGCCCAGAAGTGGTCATCATCAATCTCATTGGGTACATCTAACCGCCAGCCGTCTGCGCCCTGCTCAATCCAATACCGCGAAACATCCAGCAGATAGCGGCGCACGCGGGGGTTGTCGGTGTTGAACTTCGGCAGGCTTTTATGGCCCCACCAGCCTTCATAATCCTTGAGTTCACGCGCAGAATAGGCATCTACCGGGAAGCGTTTGATATGAAACCAATCTTTATATGGTGAGTCACTACCGTTTTCCAAAATATCGTTAAAAGCGAAAAAACCGCGACCGCAGTGATTAAACACGCCGTCAAGGATGACACGCATGCCACGCCGGTGCGCCTCGCGGATGAGGGCATGAAAGTCATTCAACGTGCCAAGCTTCGGGTCGATGCGGCAATAGTCGACTGTGTTGTAGCGATGATTCGTTGGCGAAAGGAAGATCGGGTTGAGGTACAGCGCATTAATGCCCAGGTCGAGCAGGTAATCCAACCGTTGGGTAATCCCGGCCAGGTCTCCGCCGTGAAATCCTTTTGGCGTGGCGCACAGATTCCAGGGCAGTGCTCCGGGCGGATCATTGGAAGGATCTCCATTGCAGAATCGGTCTGGAAAGATTTGGTAAAAAATCGCGTCCTGTACCCAGGCTGGGATGGTCATTTACACCTCACCGGTCGTTTGAGTAAAAATGATTGGATCGATAGCATTGCTATACGCAAAATCTTATCCGAAAAGACTATCGCACCGCTTCGGCGGCGCGCACCGCATCCACCAACCGTCCGGGTTGGCCCGCGAAGCTCTCTTTAGGGATGCGCCCGGCAGTCATGCCCACCAGTGTATCCGTGAGAACGCGGTTGACCGGGGTTGGCACGCCCAGACGCTCGCCAAATCGCACCACCGCCCCGTTGAGGAATTCCACTTCGCTGCGGGGTCGCCCGGCGTACAGGTCAATATGGAATGACGGCATTTTCCCGCCGCGACCGCTGCCCGCGGCGCGCTTGAGCAGCGGCTGCAGCAAAGCCAGCGGCAGCCAGCGCAGACCGAAAGCCAGCGCTTTGACCGGCGTGCCCGGCAGGTTGACTACCGGGATATCCTGCGCCTGCATGACTCGCAGTGTTTCACGGAGCTGGCGTACTTCAACCCGGTACAGGCGCGGGTCGCTGAAGATCTCAGCCGGGCTCATGTTCATAATTGCTGAAGTGGCATTGGCAACCAGGTTGGTGAGCAGCTTAGACCATTTCATCGCCTGGGCGCTGGCGTACAACTGGGGCCGCAGCCCGGCAGCCTGCATGGCCGCATAGATGCGCTTCGCCAGCGGGCCGGTGTCGGCAATGCCCACTCCGCGCAGCCGCTCCAACGCGATATCGCCCGCATCCCGCCGCCCCACGGCGCTGGTGACGGTAGCCGGGATGACTCTATCCGCGCCCAGGACCTCGCTCAAACGAAGTTCATTTTCCACGCCGTTCTGCAGCGAAAGGAATGGCGGCAGGCGGTCAATCACCCCGGCCAGGCTGGCGAGCAGCGGCGCGGTATCAAATGACTTGACTGCGAAAATTGCTGCGTCAAATGGGCCGTCAGCCAGGGCATCTTCCACCGAGGCGGCCATGCGCGGGCTGTTTACAGTATGTTCCCCATCCGCCAGAGTCAACCGCAGGCCGCGTTGGCCCAACGCAGCAGCGATCTCTGGCCGTTCGACAAAAACCACTTCCTGGCCGTTCAGCGCCAGGCTTCCGCCGATATAGGTTCCAATCGCCCCGGCGCCAAAACACAGGAAGCGCATTTTTTCACCTGACATGCTCATGAGTTCGTCCAGTTACGCGCGCCGCGCAAGAAGAGATCGCCCGGCATGGGTTTTTTCCCCGCCGGCTGCACCTCATCCAATACCAGCCAGCCGTCAGCGGCAGCGATGGCGGGCTGCCCGCCAACCACCCCGTGCTGACCAGGCTGCCCTGCCTGACCCGGCGCGGTGTGCGCGCGCAGAATTTTGAACATCTGCCCCTGCCAAAGGGTATATGTTCCCGGCCAGGGGAAATAGGCGCGCACTGTGCGTTCGAGTTCGGCGGAAGCGCGTTGGAAATCCAGCGCCCCATCTTCTTTCTTGATCAGCGCGGCGTACGTCGCCAGTTCTTCATTTTGCGGCTGTGGAACGATGTCACCCGCCAGATACCCCGGCAGGGTTTCGATCAGCAGATCCGCGCCACAGCCGGCCAGCTTGTCCGAAAGGCTCTCGGCTGTATCCGTTGAGAGAATTTCGACCGCGCGCTGCGCCAGCACAGGGCCGGTGTCGATCCCCGGATCCATGCGCATGATACTCACCCCGCTCTGCGGATCTCCGTGCAGAATCGCCGCATGGATGGGCGATGCGCCCCGCCAGCGCGGCAGCAGCGATGCGTGTACATTGATGCAGCCAAGCCGGGGCAGGTCCAGCACGTTGGCGCGCAAGATTTGTCCAAAAGCGGCCACAACGATCAAATCCGGTGCCCAGGCTTGCAGTTGAGCCTGCGCTTCCGGTTCGCGCATGCGCTGCGGCTGGATCACCGGAAGGCCGAGGCTTTCTGCCAGCACCTTTACCGGCGGCGGAGTAAGCTGTTTTCCACGACCGGAGGGCCGGTCGGGTTGGGTGATCACCCCAACAACCGGATAATGCTGCGCCAGGGCCGCCAGGGTCGGGTTGGCAAACTCCGGCGATCCCATGAATACGACTTTGATTTCCATACATGAGGATTTTAACATAAGATCCGCCCGCAGACCGAATCTTGCGGCTTTTTCGGCTTGACCTGCCCACTGCCCCGGTTATACTTGAGATAAAGCTTGATGGAAAAAGAGATAAACGCGCGGATTCTGCGCGAATTCGCGTTGATTTCGCAACCCGGTTCGTTTTGATCGAAGGAGAAAAGCATGGCTACCCAATACCCACAACCCGACCCCATTCCGGAACCCGGCCAGCCGCCGCTGCTGCCGGCGCTGACCCAGGATGAAGAACGCACCTGGGCGGTACTGGCGCACCTCAGCGCGCTGCTCAACGCCGTTACGGGCTTTTTGGGGCTGGTGGGAGCGCTGGTGATTTACCTGGTCTATAAAGACCGTTCGCGGTTTGTCGCGTTTCACGCGATGCAGTCGCTGGTGATGCAGGCGGTCCTCTGGCTGGGCGGCGGGATCATCGCCCTGGTGCTGGGAACAATCACCGGGCTGCTGTCTGTTATCCTGATCGGATTATGCCTTGTGCCGGTGGTGATCATCGTGTCCCTCGTGCCGCTGGCCTCGCTGGTCTACGGCGTGATTGGCGCGGTGCAGGTCGGGCAGGGTGTTGATTTTCGCTATTACAAAATGGGAGACTGGGCCGAAAGCCTGATGCGCGGTCTGTAGCCAGCCGGGGGCGGAACGGCGCGCTCAACCGCGCCGGATAGGATCTTCCGCTTCCACCTGCTGACCTTCCGGCGTATCGGTTACGCGGAAGCCGCGCCGCGCAATTTCAACGCGGAAGCGGTCAGAGGCAGCCCAATCGCGGCGCTCACGGGCGGCCTGGCGCTGTGCCAGCAGTTCAACCACGTCCTGCGGCAGACCCGAGGCAGCCGGCGCTGTGGGACGCGCCTGAACAGCCTGCCAGGTTTCTGGGGAAATACCGGCTTCCAGCGGCTCCGGTAGGCGGAAGTCGCCCAGTTCGTGGATCGAAAAATCCGTACCATGGGCATACGCCTGTTCGCTGCCGCCGCGCAGAATATGGATCTGGCCGTGCCCCAGCACCTTGCAGCGCTCGCGCTGCAGATCCAGGATCACGCCGGTTTGCTCATCCAGGCCAAGGACAGTCATTGTGGGGTGTAACTGCGCCAGCAGCGGGTCGAAACGCTGGCGGCCAACAAAACAGCGGCTGGTGTCCAGGTCGGCGCCGCCGTCATGGTTATTCCAGTGCGACACAATCACCAGGGAGAGGCCAAACGGGGCCAACAGGTCCAGGCCGGCTTTCCAGTGCGGGTCTTCGCCCACTTTGAAAATCTCATACACTGGCAGTGCCAGCGCGCCTGCGGCAATGGCCGCTGCACTGGCAAGCACCAGCGCCGCCCCAACGCGGTGACGCGCCAGGGCCAATTCCCAGGTCAGGCTGCCGCGCAAGTGACGCACGGCATAACTGGGGCTGCCCGGGCCTAGAAAGATCAATTCGGCGTCAAGCAGCGGCTGGTTGACGCCCGGCTCCGCCAGCGTGGCCGCGTCCTTGCGCCGCGCTTCCACCTGCAACACGTTCGGAGAGGAATTTTGCAAGCGCTGGCGCAGGTAATCCGCTACCCGGCCGGCCACCTGACCGGCATTCAATTCAAAACCCGCGGGGGTTTCCAAAACGCGCGCCTGCAGTGGAACGGGCAAATGCCGCGCCAGGGTTTCAAACACCTGGCCGCCGCTGGCTGACGTTTCTCCCGAACCGAGTAACGCGATCACCCCCGGCCCGTGCAATTCCCTTTTGGCGCCCGACCTGGTCATCACCGCTGCTCCGCTAATCTGAGATACCTGCTGCTTCCGATTGTACCGCATCTTCCGGCTGGTAGAATTGGCGCTGGTAGAGGTCAGCATACATCCCGTTTTGCGACAGCAGCTCATGGTGCGTGCCGCGCTCCACAATCCGCCCATCGTTGATCACCAGAACCAGATCGGCGTTGCGGACCGTCGAGAGGCGGTGCGCGATGACAAAACTGGTGCGGCCTTGCAGCAGCCGGTTCAGCGCCTGCTGGATCAGCATTTCGGTGCGCGTGTCAATGCTTGCCGTGGCCTCATCCAAAATGAGAATGCGCGGGTCGGCCAGGATGGCGCGCGCGATGGAGATCAACTGGCGCTGGCCCTGGCTGAGCAGCCGGCCGCGTTCCCCGACCTCGCTGGCATAACCTTCCGGTAGGCGGATGATGAAGTCGTGCGCATTTGCCGCTTTTGCAGCTTCCATCACCTGCTCATCACTGGCATCTAACCGTCCATAGCGGATATTATCACCGATGCTGCCCGAAAACAGGAACGGATCCTGGGTGACGATGCCCATTTTCGCGCGTAAGCTGCGTTGGGCCAGGTCGCGAACATCCTGCCCGTCGATCAGCACCTGCCCATCACTGACATCATACATGCGCGCGATGAGGTTGACCATGGTGGTTTTACCCGCGCCGGTGGGCCCCACGATAGCCACGGTTTGCCCCGGCTTGACTGTCACATCAACATGTTCGAGCACCGGCTCATCCTCGTAGGCAAAGGTTACATTTTCGAAGCGCACCTCACCGCGCAGTTCGTCGATTTCCAGCGCGCCGGGCTTATCTTGCACCCCTGGCTCGGTATCCAGCAGATCAAACACGCGCTCCGCGGCCGCAAAGGCGGACTGCGCCGTCGTCCATAACTGAGCCACAGTTTGAATGGGCCGGAAGAAGTTTTGCACATACTGCAGAAAGGCCACCACCGTGCCCACGCTGACAGCGCCACGGATTGCCAGCGCGCCGCCCATTGCCGCCACCAGCGCCAGGTCGAGCGTGCTGAGCACTTCCATGGTTGGCGAAAAAGCCGAAGTGATGGCCGTGGCGTTGACATTCGCGTCGCGGTTGGCAGCGTTGCGTTCAGCAAAGCGGCGCACGTTTTCATCGGTGCGGTTGAACGCCTGGGCAACTTTCACCGCGCCCAGTTCTTCTTCTAACTCCGCGGATACGTCGCCAATCGTAACGCGCGTGCGCCGGAAAGCGGCCCGCGCCCAGACGGAAAACAGCCGGGTGACGATCAGCAGGATGGGAACCATCACCAGCACCGCCAACCCCAACTGCCAGTTGAGCAGCAGCATCGCAACCAGAATCCCGACCAGCGCAAATAGCGCGCCAACCATCTGCGTCAGGCCCTGGCTGAAGAAAGAATTGAGCGCTTCAATATCATTGACCAGCCGGCTCATCAGATCGCCGGACTGCTTGCTTTCCAGGTATTGCAGCGAAAGGCTCTGGATCCGGCGAAAGACCTGTTCGCGCAGGTCAGCCAGCAGCTTTTGCCCAACGACCGACATGATATAGATTTGAAAGCGCACGGCTATCGCGCCGGCGGCGTACACCCCGGCCAGCGCCAGCATGATCCAGCCCAACCCGGCGCGGTTGCTTGCGCCGATGAAGGAATCAATTGCCAGGCCGATCAGGAAAGGCGCGCCGCCCTGCGATGCCGCGGAAACGACCGTTAACAGCAGGGAGAGGACAACCTGCCCGGTATAGGGTTTTAACATACCTACCAGGCGGCCAATGACCTCGCCGCGGTTGCGGGCATGTTCTTCTTGCATTTCGGCAATTCTGCGCATTCCACCACCGTGCATCATTGGGCAGCCTCCTCGAGCGCGGAAACCAGGTCAGCATGACCGCCAAGCTGCGATTCGAGTATTTCCGCATAGAGTTCGCAGCAGTCGAGCAGCTCGTGGTGCGTACCCTGGGCCGCCAGTTTTCCGGCATCCATCAGCAAGATCTTGTCCGCCTGGCGGACGGTGCTGATGCGCTGGGCGATGACAAAAGTCGTCCGGCCCTGGCGCAACTGCTCCAGCGCCATCTGGATCTTATATTCAGTCTCCGCATCCACTGAAGAGGTGCTGTCGTCCATGATCAGGATGCGCGGATCGAGCAGCAGGGCGCGAGCAATGGCAATGCGCTGGCGCTGTCCGCCAGACAGCCCCACGCCGCGTTCGCCGATCAGGGTATCGTACCCTTCGGGCATCTCGCGGATAAATTCATCCGCCTGCGCAGCCTGGGCAGCCGCGACGATTTCTGCCTCACTCGCATCCGGCCGGCCGTAGGCGATATTTTCACGGATCGTGCCGGAAAACAACGTCGTCTCCTGCAAGACGATGCCGATCTGGTTGCGCAGCGATTCGATCTGCACATCGCGCACGTCGTGACCGTCAATGCGCACTGCGCCTTGGGTCACATCGTAAAAACGCGGGATCAGGTTAATGATCGAGGATTTTCCCGAACCGGTCATGCCCAGGATCGCCACGGTTTGATTCGGCTCCACCTGGAAGGTAACATCGTTGAGCACATTCTGTTCGCCGCCGTGGTAGCGGAAAGAAACCTGCTCAAAGCTGACCCGGCCGGCGATATTGGTGAGTTCCAGCGCGCCGGGTTTTTCTTGCACGTCCGATTCGGCGTCAATCACCTCAAACAAGCGCTGAGCGGAGGCTTCGGCGCGGGTGAGCATACTGCCAATCATTCCCAGCATGAAGACCGGCATGAGAATAAAGCCCTGGTAATTAACGAAGGCTACCAGTTCGCCGAGCGTCAGGCGCCCGCCAATCACCTGCAAGCCCCCCACCCAGATAACCGCAACAATCGCGAGGTTGGCAATCATAAAGACCATCGGGAAAAACGAGGAGAAATACTGCGCCAGCACCACGCTCTGATCGCGCAGTTCGGTATTGCGCTGCGTAAACCGGTTCTGTTCGTGCTCTTCACGCGCAAAGGCTTTGACTACGCGCACGCCGGCTAAGTTTTCTTGCAGAACCGCGTTCAACGCGCCCAATTTTTGCTGAACCACCGACGAGAGCGGGAAAACCTTGCGCACGAAGCCCAGGAAAATCAACAAGATCGGCGGCAGCATGCCCAGGAAAATCAGCGTGAGCACGGCGTTCATCGAGAACATGATCACCAGCGTGCCCAGCAGCAAGATCAGCGCAGACACCAGTTGCAGCAGCCCCTGGCCCACGAACATGCGCACCAGTTCCACATCCGAGGTCATGCGGGTCATCAACTTGCCGGTTTGCGCCCGGTCATGGTACGAAAAGCTCAGGCGCTGCAAGCGGTCGTAAATCACATTGCGCAGTTCGTAGGCTACGCCCTGTGAAGTGAATTCCGACCAGTACCCCTGGGCAAAGTTGAAAACGCCACGCACCAGGGCAATCACCACTAACAGCCCGGCCACCAGCCAAATGCGGTTCATGTTCAGCCCGGTAATGCCGTTGTCAATCAGGTCGCGCAGCAACTGGGGGGTAATCAGGTTTGCGGCGTTCACCAGCAGCAGGCTGGCAAAGGCCCCCAACGCGGGTTTCCAGTACAGGCGCAAATAACGCAGAGTTCGCTGAATTCCTTTCATACCACCTCACGCATCAATTTCTTCACAGGCGGCCGCCTGGGGGTTCTCATCTACCAATACTTGCGTCAGAACAGCCAGGCCGTTCTCCAAGGCTTGCAGATCCTCTTCCGCAAGGTCTTCCAGGCGGCCGGCAAAGCGCTCTTCCATGGCACGAGTGATATGCTCAAGCACAGCGTTACCGTGCGCAGTCAGGCACACCTGCACCACGCGGCGGTCGTTGGCAGCCGGGTGACGCTCTGCCAGCCCGCGCTCTACCAGAATCGCAACACTGTTCGACATCGTTGCCAGGGTCACCGACTGCATTTCTGCCAGTTCTGTGAGGTTATACGTGCGCCGCGAAAGCATGCCCAACAGCCGCAAGTGGGCTGGAACCAGCCCGCCACCGTGGCAGCGCATTTGCGAGGCCATATTTCGCATCAGCAGCGGCATAATTTCCACCATCTGGTGCGCGATCTTCATGCGATCAACCATAATCGCTTAGCCCTCCTAATAATTAGCTTCGCTAATTATAGGAGTTGAAAAAGGTTTGTCAAGTATAAGGTTATACGCCCGGTTCCGCGAGTGCCCAAGTTCAGGGAGTCAAACCGTCGCGAAAAGCCCACAGGCGGTTGGCAAAAAAGTTGTAGACGAACACCACCCCGGTAGCAACAACCTTTGCCGGAATATAGCCGTGCTGCGGGTGGTGCAGCAGAGCGCCCATCGGCCCTTCGAGGGCCAGCACGATCAGGCTGTTAAGGGACAGCGCCACCAGATTGATGGCCACGAATTTCCCAAACTGCGGCAGCCAGTTACGGTCGCGTGATTCCGAAAAAGTCCAATTGCGATTGAGGGTGAAGTTATTGACCACCCCGCAGGAAAACGAAATGATATTTGCCAGTAAAGTGGGCATTCCCGCGACCAACTTTAATCCGCTGAGAATCCCAAAATCCAGCAGCGTTCCGCTTAATCCCACCAGGAAAAAACGAGCAAACCGCCGCACTTCTTTTTGCTGATTTTCGAATAGAGTAATCTTCATCACTACCTATCGCCCCCTGGCGTTATTAAGACAGTTAGAAAATACCATCCCGGTGTCGATTTGTCAACCAACGCTTTCTTTAGGTAACGAAAAACTGGCGCAGTTGCAACACCCAGGGCTGTACAAGACCCCATCAAACAGGTAATTTTGGTACAATCATTATCATGATCTTTGAAGAATCCAGGGCGCTGTTTGAAGCCGAACTGGCGAAAGCGGATGTGGCGCGAGCCGCTGGCAATGAAGGTATGGCTCGGGTTTGCGCCCGGCGCGCTGCTGGAATTGCGCTTCGCGCCTTCTTCATCGATCACGGCCTGCCGGTTCCCTCTACCTCTGCGATGGATATTTTGGAGCAACTGCGGTCCGACCCCGGATTCGCGCCCGAAATCCGCGCTGTCGCGGATCACTTGCTACAGCGCGTCGACCCGGAGTACCAGCTTCCAATCCAGGCTGATCTACTGGCCGAAACCCGCTGGCTGATTTCTGCTCTGCAAGATGGGACCTACCCTTCCAGCGCCTTACCACGAACCTGAGCCGCGCAGTATTCCAGAGGAAAACGTATGGAAACGCAAATCATCGTCTACGGCACAACCTGGTGTTACGACACCTTCCGCGCCAAGAAGATCCTGGACAAGAACAATATCCCCTATACCTGGATCGATATCGATAAAGATATGGAAGGCCGCAAGTTTGTCGAAGAGACCAACCACGGCTATCGCAGCGTGCCCACGATTGTCTTTCCGGATGGAACGATCCTGGTGGAACCCAGCAATGCAGATCTGCTTGCTAAGCTGGGGCTATCTCAGAGCGCCTGAAGCGCAGGATCACGCGCTTTTCTTGCCCAATAACGAGCGCAGGTAAAAAACCGCCCAGGCCATAAAGACCCCCGCGAATAATCCCAGGCCAAT
This sequence comes from Anaerolineaceae bacterium, assembly GCA_036567625.1. Lineage (GTDB taxonomy): Bacteria > Chloroflexota > Anaerolineae > Anaerolineales > Anaerolineaceae > CALDSL01. Next base: position 12,446 of record DATCUC010000025.1, read on the forward strand.
CACCAGCACCGCAGCCATGTTGGCGTTCCGTTCCACCGATATGGAAGGAACCGACGTCAGCCGGGTTTTCAGGCTGCTGACAAACTCCGGGCTTGCCTGTACCGGGTTGAGCATGGCGAACAATTGTCCCTCCAGCGCAGTTTCTTCTATCAAGGATTTCTGCCGGGTCATTGTTGATCGCGCTGAAAACATCTGGTTCACTCCTCTTCCTCGGACGAACGATTCGCCCTGCACCTATGAAAAATGGTTCTCAATCTCATCGCGCAACGCCAGAAGCGTGCGATGATACAGGCTCTTGATTGCACCTTCGCTGCGCCCCATGATCAGGGCAATTTCCGCATTGGAAAGGCGCTGCACAAACTTCAAAATAACGAGCTGCTGGCGTTCAGGTGATAATGTGCGGATGGCGCGCAGGAGGTTTTCAGTATCCTGGCTGTGCTCCAACGCCGTTTCCGGAAGTTCGCCGCGGTGTGGGAGCTGCAGATTGTCCTCCAGGGCCACTTCCTGCTTGCGGCTGTTATCGCGGTGCCAGTTGGCCACCAAATTATGCGCAATCCGGTACAGCCAGGCCGAGAAAGGCACACCTTTATCGTGGTAACGCTGAATGTGGCCCAACGCGCGGTGGAAAACACGCGCCGTTAAATCCTCAGCGTCGTTTACATTGCCTGTGCGGTAGTAAATATAGCTGTAGATACGGTTCACATACCGTTCATACAATTGGCTGAATGCCTCGGCATCCCCCTCTACCGCCCTGGTCAACGTGGTATCGTCAGTGTTCTCGGTTTGAGTCACGGGTTCCTACCGGTCTGTGCTACTTTAATAACACCTGCGCGTGCAATTCGTTTTGGCATTGGTGCTCATGGAACAGAATAATTCGGCAGTCCATCGAGTGGACTGCCGTTCATTGTACTCGAAACCAGAGGTTTTTGATCGAATTGCTTTCCGTTCGTGTGGCCGCGCAAGCTGACTATATGCGGATCTGCGAAAAACCGGCACTGGTACGGAATTTATCTGCCTACTTCCACCCTGCGCACCACGCATACGCCGTCGCGCCGATCGACGCGCATGGCAAAGGGGAAGTGGTTGACCATCACGCAGTATTGCAAATCCCTTCGCCACAAGTGCCGGGCTCCTTTGTCCAGAAACATCTGTCCGGCGCGCGATGCGTACATGCGGTCCAGGTAAATCTGCGGCGGCGGGTCTTCGCCCTGGAAGAGCGCGGCAATGTAATCGGCGCAGGCCAGGTCGTCCTCCCCCACATACTGCTGGAAGGACCCGGTGATCACAAAATCGACCTGCCGAGGAGCCAGGCTTTGCAGATATTGGGCGGTGGCGCGCGCGACCGCAAAGGATGCCACCAGCGTGATGCGCGCGCTGGCGCTGTTGACCACCCCCTGCGTACCAGCCGAGGAACGGTGAACCAACCGCCGGCCGGTCAGGTCGCGTTCGGCCATTTGCGAAGGGGAATTGCCCAGGTCAAAGCCGGGCGGCGGTTCGCCCTTTACTTCGCCAAAAACGATAACCTCCGGCTCTTTTTGTTTCCAGGCCAGTGCCTCCTCTACCGTTGCCACCGCGAGAATTTCCTTCGCGCCCGAGCCGAAAGCAAACGCTTCCGCGCTGAACGCGCGCAGCACGTCGACCACCACCGTCACGTCGGTCGCCAGGTGTGCCTGATCGAGGTTGAGCATGCGCACCGGAACATGCGGCCGGCCAGACATTAACGCAGCTCCAGGGCGCGTTCCACCGCCGCGTAAGCATCGACCACGCCGTACCCGGCGGCGACATTTGGCGTGCCTTGCCCGCTGGCGCAGGCCGGCAGCGGCCCGCGGTACGGCCGCGCGGTTTCATTCAAAATCTGCGTGGTGCGCTCGATATCACCGACCAGCGCCGGGTTGGCTGACCACATCAGAGCGACCACGCCCACCACGTGTGGGCCAGCCATGGACGTGCCCGAGTTGTATTCGTAGGTATTATTGGGATACGAAGAAAGCACATTCACCCCCGGAGCAGCGATATCCGGTTTCATGCGGTTGCTGCCATCCACCGTCACCGGACCCATGCTGCTGAAATCAGCCCGCGTACCGCCGCTGTCCACGGCGGCCACACTATAAACCTCATCGTAGATAGCCAGCGGATCAGACACAGTTCCACAGCCGCCTAGCCCGGAATTGCCGGCAGAAACAACCACAAACACTCCCGCAGCGCGCAGCGAGCGCACCGCAGGCTCCAAGGAAGTCGGGTCACAGCCTTCGACCTCGGGGCAGCCCCACGAATTGTTCAGCACCATTGCGCCGCGCGCCGGGTCGCCTTCATGCAGCGCATCGCCGCCCTGGGGGAACGGCGCGAGCATAAACTGCATGCAGTCCAGGTAATACGCCGGGTTGCCCAGGTTGCGCGCCAGGTTGACGCAGCCGATCCACTGCGCGCCCGGGGCCACGCCTACATTTTCTCCAACAATCGTACCCAGGGTATGCGTGCCGTGCCCACCAATGTCAACCGGGGCCAGCGATCCATTCCAGGGATCATACCAGTTGTAATCGTTTTGGCCGCCGGCGCCGCGGTAGCTGGCTGCCAGTTCCGGGTGATCACCTTGCACGCCGCTGTCAGACTGGCCGATGATTACCCCTGCTCCATCGACGTCAAGCTCACTCCACACGCGGTCCGCGCCAATGAGGGTCAGGTTCCACTCGGGCGAGTCCGGCTGCAC
>DATCUC010000026.1:0-4085 GCA_036567625.1 Anaerolineaceae bacterium
GGCCCGCCTTCCCGAAGCAGCCCAATTGGTTATTGTTCTTATCCCGGTTGAAGCTTTTTAATTTCGAACTACAGGGAACACATGAAAGTCGAGCTGCGTAATATCCACAAGTGTTTTGGCGCCGTGCATGCCAACGACGGCATCAGCATCACCGTGCCGGGCGGCACAATCCAGGGCATTCTGGGGGAGAATGGCGCTGGCAAATCCACATTGATGAAAATCCTTTCGGGATTCATCCAATGCGACAGCGGTGAAATCCTGCTGGCGGATAACCTGGTGCACATCACCTCGCCCGCGGACGCCATTCGCCAGGGGATCGGCATGCTGCATCAAGACCCGCTCGACTTTCCGCCGATGACCGCCATCGACAACTTCCTGATCGGTCACGAAGATAGCAGCATCGTCCCAGACCGCAAGGGCGCCCTGCGTGATTTCAACCGGTTGAGTGAAGAGTTCGGCTTCTCCATCGACCCGGAAGCTTATGTAGACACGCTGACGGTGGGGGAGCGCCAGCAGCTTGAGATTCTACGGCTGCTCTGGCTGGGCGCGCGGGTGCTGATCATGGATGAGCCAACCACTGGCATCAGCGCATCGCAAAAGGAAAAACTGTTCGCCACGCTGCGCAAGCTGGCTGAACAGGGCATGACGGTTTTGTTCGTTTCGCACAAGCTGGAAGAAGTGGAAGGTTTGTGCGGCCGCATCGCGGTGTTCAGCCGCGGCAAGCTGGTGGGCGAAACCTTCCCACCTTATAAGACCGATGACCTGGTGCAGATGATGTTTGGCAAGGTGGTATCGCTGGGCGAGCGCGTGAAGACCATGCCCGGCCGCTGCCTGTTAAAGCTCGACCGTCTTTCAATTGAAGATTACCGCCTCAATATTCGGGATGTCAACCTGGAGTTGTTTGAAGGCGAAGTCATTGGCCTGGCAGGCATGGAAGGCTCCGGCCAGCGCCAGTTCCTGCGCACCATCAGCGGGTTGATGCGCTCCGTAGGCGGAAGAATTATCCTGGATGGTAAAGATCTGACCGGTAAGCATTATCGCAATTTCCTCAACGCGGGCATTTCCTACGTTCCCGCCGCCCGCCTGGAAGAAGGCCTGATCCCCGGGTTGACGCTGGCGGAGCATTTCGCGCTGCTCGACAAATCGCAGGGGTTCTTTGTCAACCGCGAAAAAACCGAGCAGGTGACCCAAAAGCGCATCGGCGATTTCTTTATCAAAGGCACGCCGGAGAGCCGCATTGAGGAACTTTCGGGCGGCAATCAGCAGCGCGCGCTGCTGGCCCTCATGCACGAATCCATTCGAGTGATGCTGGTGGAGCACCCCACGCGCGGCCTGGATATCGAATCTTCCATCTGGATCTGGGGCAAGCTCAAAGAACGCTGCCGGCAGGGTTCGGCCATTATTTTTGTTTCATCCGACCTGGAAGAAGTGCTGCATTATAGCGACCGCATCCTGGTATTTTTTGGTGGCAAGGTTTCGCGGCCTATCGAAGCGGCCGCTACCGGGGTAGACCAACTCGGCCAGTTAATTGGCGGTAAGGGCTGGTAACCATGAAGATGACCTTAATCAAGAAAAATTCGCGGCTGACTGGACTGCTGTTCGGCGTGCTGGCAATCATCGTCGCCCTGGCGTTCACCACGCTGGTTTTGCTGGTGGCCAAAGCGCCGCCGCTCCAGGCCTTCAAGAACATCATTGTCGGCTCGGTGGGCTCGTGGGGAAAAATTTCCGATGTCGTCGTTGCCTGGGTTCCGCTGCTGCTGGCCACTGCCGGGCTGCTGGCCACATTTGCCGCCGGGTTATGGAACATCGGCGTTGAAGGGCAGATCATGGTCGGGGCGATTTTTACCACGGGCGTGCTGCGCATGTTGATGGACACCGGCGCTCCCACTGGCGTGGCGCTGGTAGCCGGGTTTGTGTGCGGCATGGTGGGGGGCGCGTTGTGGGCGGCTCTGGCGGGCGTGCTCAAAATCTACGGCGGCGTCAACGAGATCTTCTCCGGCCTGGGCCTCAACTTTGTGGCTACGGCCTTCACCCTGTGGCTGATCTTCGGCCCGTGGAAGCGCCCCGGCGTCGGTTCGATGTCGGGCACCGAGCCTTTCCCGCAAACCTTATGGATGCCCATGGTGCAGGGGACGCGGTTTAGCCCCTGGGCGCTGGTCGTCGGGCTGGTTGGCATCGCGGTGATTTTTGTGTTGCTGCAAGGAACCTATTTTGGGCTCAAGCTCAAGGCAGTCGGCAAGAACCACCGCGCGGCGTTCGTGATCGGCATTCCCACCGCGCGCTACACCATGGCGGCATTCGTGATTTGCGGCATTTTTGCCGGGCTGGCCGGCGCGGTGCAGGTGATGGCCGTCTATCACCGCCTGATCCCATCGATTTCTTCGGGGTATGGCTTCCTGGGGCTGATGGTGGGCATGCTGGTGAATTACCAAGCGATCTGGGCCGCCCCGGTGGCGTTCTTCTTTGCTGCGCTAAATATCGGCAGCATCCAACTGCCAATCGTTCTCAAACTGGATTCAACCCTTTCCGGCGTGCTGCAAGGGGCGCTGGTTCTGTCGGTCATCCTGGTAGATGGGGTGCGCCGCCGGATGATGCGCAAAATTTAAGAGGAGACCCATGGATACTGCTGTACTGCTTACAAGTCTGGCCGGCGTGCTGGCCACAGCGGCCCCGGTGCTCTTCGCCGCCATTGGTGAAACCTTCTCGGAGCGCGCCGGCATCACCAACCTTTCGGTGAACGGTACCATCTTGCTCACTGCCATGGCCGGCTTCGCGGTGGCCTTCAGCACCGGCAGCCTGATCCTGGGTTTTCTGGCCGGCGCGCTGATCGGCGCGCTGGTGGCCGGGATTGTGGCTTTCGCCAGCATCACGCTCAAACAATCGCAGGTGGCGGTGGGTTTTGTGCTGGCGCTCATGTGCCGCGACCTGGCCTACTTCCTGGGCAACCCCTACATGGGCCAGTCTGGCCCGCGCGTGCCGTCCATGCCCATTCCCTTCCTGGCTGATATCCCCATCCTCGGCCCGCTGTTCTTCCGTCAGGATATCCTGGTGTACGCCAGCTATTTGCTGATTGGCCTGGGTTTCTGGTGGATGTTCAAAACCAAGCCGGGGTTGATGCTGCAGGGCATCGGCGAACGCCCGGCGGCAGCGTATGTGCGCGGCGCGAATGTCAACCGGATGCGCTATTTCTACACCATGTTTGGCGGCGCGCTGGTGGGGCTGGCCGGGCCGATGTTCTCGCTCAGCGTCAAAGCTGGTTGGAAAGGCACGCTTTCCGGGCTGGACGGCATCGGCTGGATCGCCCTGGCGATTACCATTTTTGGCGGCTGGAATCCATTCCGCGCGGCGATGGGCGCTTATCTTTTCGCTCTCTTGCAGTGGCTGGGTGTAGCCCTGCAGCCGTCGCTGCCCAATGTGCCGTCGCAGGTACTGCAGGTGGCGCCATTCCCATTGATGATCCTCACCCTGCTGCTGGTCAATATCGGCAATGCCGATTGGGTCGAGCGCGCCCTGGCAGGCATGTCGCCCGCGGCGCGCCGCACGGTGTCAAAAATCTTACGCTCAATGCGCTCTTCGCCGCCGGCATCGCTGGGCGTACCATTTGAAAATGAATAGGTCGTTCGCATGAGCACATTTCTTGGCTACCGCTGCTCTCTGTGCGGCGCGGAATACGGCCCGGGTGAGGTAACCTATACCTGCCCGCGAGATGGCGGTAATTTGGATGTGGTGCTCGACCTGGAGAGCATCCGGCGCAAATACCGGCCCGAGGATATCACCTCGCGTTCCGAGGCTTCATTGTGGCGCTACCTGCCGCTGCTGCCGGTGGATGATCCTGGCCCGGAGCGCAGCGCGCTGCGTTCCGCCGGGTGGACGCCAACCTATGCTCCGCAAAGCCTGGCAGCCAGCCTGGGGCTCAAGCAGTTCTGGGTGAAAGACGAAGGCCGCAATCCCACGGCTTCTTTCAAAGATCGGGCTAGCGCGGTAGTTGTGGCCCGCGCCCGCGAACTGCGCGCGGGCGTGGTGGTTACCGCATCCACCGGTAATGCCGGCGCGGCGCTGGCGGGTATGGCCGCCGCGGTGAATCA
>DATCUC010000027.1:0-2675 GCA_036567625.1 Anaerolineaceae bacterium
GGCGCGGCAGATAATAAGGCCGGGATCGTGTGCGGCCTGTACGCTCTGGCGCTGCTGCGCGACAGCGGCCTGCTCGACCCAACCCGCGCGCGGCTGACTGTGGCAGGCGTGGTGGATGAAGAATCCGGCGCAAGCAGCCCGCACGGCGTGCGCTACCTGCTGGATCAGGGCCGGTTGAGCGCAGCGCGCGGCGCGATTTACGCGTACACCAGCGATATTATTTGCATTGGACACCGCGGGCTGCTGCGTTTGCTGCTCAAAGCCGAAGGCCGCGCGGTACATACCGGCAGCGCGGAGTGGAGCCAGGGCCAGGTGGGAGTTAATGCCGTCACCGGGCTGGCAGCGGTGCTGCTGCGGCTGGAAGCAAAGGAAATCTCCGCGCCGGCGCACCCGGCATTTGAAGGGCTGGGCTGCCGGGTTACTCCCGGCGCCATCTTCCGCGGCGGCGAATTTGAAAGCATGGTTCCGGCGCGCGCCGAAGCGCTGGTAGATGTGCGCCTGATGCCCGGCCAGCCGGCGGAGAGCGTTCTGGCAGCCGTGCGCGAGGCAATCACCGCCGAAACCGCGCTGCGCCCGGGTTTGAAGGTCGAGGTTGAGATCAAGAATAATCTGCCCGGCGTGGCGCTCGATCCTGATCACCGGCTGGTGACGGCGGCGCGGCGCTGGACACGCGTCATCACCGGGCAAGAATGGCAGGCGGCCGGCGCCGGCCCGGCCAACGAAGGCTATATGTTGATCCAGGCAGGCATTCCCACCCTGTGCGGTTTTGGCCCTACCGGCGGAGGCGCGCACGCCCCCGATGAATGGGTCGAATTGGACAGCCTGCCGCGCACGGTGGCTATGTTCGCCGGGATCATTCACGAAATTGTTGCGACAGATTAAATCAACCGATCGATAAGGAGCAAAAGATGTCATTGAACCGCGACCCCTGGCAAAGTGTGCGAACTATCCATGATTTTCCCGCTGACGAGATCATTTCCGCCTTGCAAAAAGAGATTCGGCGCGGGCATACGGAAAATGCCGCGCTGATTGCTTTCGAAATGGCAACCACCAGCCCAGAACTGGAAGCCTACCTGTGGAAGCGGCTGCAAGTCATCGCCGTAGAAGACATTGGTTTTGGCGACTCGACTGCGCCGGTGCTGATCCATACGCTGGCGGAAATGGTCAAAGAACTGGACCGCCAGGACGGCGAACGCCTGCTGTACGCGGTGCACGCCGTGCGCTACCTGTGCGCCGCCAAAAAAGATCGCTCCAGCGACGAGATGATCAACTGGATGATGCGCGCCGTGGAAAAAGAGGGCGTGCGCCCGGTGGTTCCTGACTACGCGCTGGATATGCACACCGGCCGCGGCCAGCAGATGGGCCGCAAAGTGAAGCATTTTATCGAGGAAGGCGCGAAAGTAGAGCCCGAATGGGCTGAACGCGACCGCACGTACCGCGAACGGCTGCTCGAACTTTTACGAAAAGAAGACGCGTAGAAATATTGCTTATTGACAAGCGAAAAGTGCTTGCTATAATGGGAAAAATTGGTCTGACCAGTAGACCAAAAACCTTTCCCAGGATTGACAATTGGAAGCTGATTTTGGCCCGATTGCGCGAAATACGCTGTCAGAGGAGATTATTAAGCAAATTATTGCTCAAATCCATTCTGGCAAACTCCGGCCTGGCAGCAAGCTGCCTTCCGAAAGAGAATTGATGGAATTATTCCAGGTATCTCGATCCTCGATTCGTGAAGCGCTCCACTCATTGACGATGATTGGGCTGTTAGAAACCTACCCCGGCGCAGGCACATTTGTCAATAAGCAGATGACGGATGTCATTGCGGCGCGGTTGGAATGGTCACTGCTGCTGAGCAATCACGAACTGATGGAGTTGATGGAAGTCCGCGAGCCGCTAGAAATCCAGGCGGCCGGGCTGGCAGCCGAACGCGCCACACCCGAAGAGATCGAGACATTTCGCGCGGCTGTCGAAGCCTACCAGAGCAGTTACCACACCGGGATCGACCTGATGGAATCTGAGGAGAACGTCCACCGCACCATCGCGCAAATGTCGGGAAACCGGTCGCTGTTGCGATTCATCGTCACGTTTCAGGGTCTGTTAAAGACCTATCGCGAAAACAAAAAGATTGGCTTTTCCACTGACGACACCAGCGACCAGGACTACCTGGATTTGCTGGAGGCGATGATTGAGGGTGATGCAGATGCCGCGCGAGGAATTATGGCCCGCCATCTGCAGAAGAGCAAGCGCTTCGCCCTGGTCGCCCAATTAGGCGAACAGGCTGCTCTCAACAACGCAACGGCTGAAAAAAGCTGAGGGGTGATCCGTACCGGTTCGATACCCTCAGCTTTTTGTATAGCCGCCCGCACGCTGCCTGTCCAGATTTCCTGAACTTTCCCATTTTGTTGTGATCATCCGCATTGGACGCGGTGCGCGATGACTGACGGCTGTTCATGCCATTTTCCACTCCGCGGACCGTCCCCAATCCGCGGAAGGTTGAACCTAATCTCTGATCAGGAGGCAGTCCCCGCACAATCAAAAACCGAATAGCATTTGCTCGACCGATCGAAGGTTATACCTACCGTTCCTATTTCGAAAGAAGGAGAGAAAATGTTTCGCAACCAGTTCGTTAAGATTTTGGTCGCCATTCTGGTGATCGTCATGCTGGCGGGCTGCAC
>DATCUC010000028.1:0-3030 GCA_036567625.1 Anaerolineaceae bacterium
CAGGGCAGAAATCACGCGGGCAGTCATCGATTTGCGCATAGCGGAGCTCCTGCCCCCATCTTACCCCAGGTGACCGGCTTTGCCAATATGCTTGCCAGTGCCGGGATATGTCAATATAATGAAAACGGCTATGACATCAGATACCATTCCTCTCCGCCGCCGCCACGCGGTATTCAAAATCGCGCTCATTCTGTTTTCCGCTGCTCTGATAATCGGATGGTTCTGGTTGACACCCCCGGGCGTGCTCGGAAAAGCCGATGCAGTGGGGTACGCAGTGTGTCACCGCATCCCGCTGCGCAGTTTCTTCCTGGGTGACCGGGCACTGCCGCTGTGCGCGCGCTGTTCGGGCATGTACCTGGGCGCGCTGGCCGGCATTGCGTACTACCTGCGCTACCCGCGTCGATCCGGCATGCCCGCTCGCCCGATTCTGGTGGTGCTGGCGCTCTTCCTGGTGGCGTTTGGCATCGACGGCGCGAACTCGTATCTGCGCTTTTTCCCGCAGTTTCCCGCCCTTTACCAACCCGAAAACTGGCTGCGCCTGCTGACCGGAACCGGCGTGGGCCTGGGAATGGCCGCGGTGCTGGTCCCCGTGGTGCGCCAGTCGCTACTCACCGAAAGTGATCCGCGCCCGGCACTGAATTCCTGGCGGCAGTTACTCGTCTATATAAGCGCGGGACTGCTCATGGATGCTGCCTTACTGACGGAGAACCCGCTGTTGTTGTACCCGCTTGCCCTGCTGAGCAGCGTCACAATTCTCATCATTCTCGGCCTGGTATACTCGGTGTTATGGGCCATGATCACCCGCAAGGAAAATCGCTACCCTACCCTGCGTTCGGCCTGGGTGCTGCTGTTGGGCGGTTTTACCACCGCCATGCTGCAAATCGCCGCGATGGACGGGCTGCGCTTCCTGTTGACGGGGACATGGCAAGGCTTCAACCTGCCGGTTGGATGAGGAGAGTATGGACCTTCTAAATATTTTTTCTGCCTTTGGGCTTTCGGCCAGCGCCGGGCTGAACGCCTACATTCCGCTGCTGATCGTCTCCCTGGTGGGGCGGTTTGCGCCGAATCTGCTCAAGCTCAACCCGCCCTGGGATGTGATGACCAGTTGGTGGATTATTGGGCTGCTGATCATGCTGTGCCTCATCGAATTCTTTGCCGATAAGATCCCGGTGGTTGACACGATCAACGATGGTATCCAGACCTTCATCCGCCCGGCCGCCGGCGCGATTCTGTTCGCCTCCAGCGCGCACGTCATCACCGATGTGCATCCCATCCTTTCGCTGGCGCTGGGCCTGTTCATCGCCGGTGGTGTGCACGCCGTCAAAGCCACGGCCCGCCCGGTGGTGACAGCCACTACCGCCGGAACGGCCAACGTCGCCGTCAGCGCCGCCGAAGATGCGCTGTCTACCGTGCTGTCAATCCTGTCGGTGGTCATGCCGGTGGTAGTCGCCTGCGTGCTGGTGATCATTACTGCCTTTATCGTGCTGCGAATGATCCGCCGCAGTTCGCCATCGAAAGTATAATCATTGCATACATATATATCGTTCGACTTTTGGAGAACGCATGGCTGATATTTATCCCCCGCAAGACCCGATTCCCCCCGAGATCCCAACGCCTCGTGGAACGACTCCCCCGCCGCCGGTGAGCGTTTATGAAGCTCCTGCTCCAGTCGCCCCAAAAAAAACCAACTGGTGGCTGATCATCATTATCATCCTGCTGCTGCTGTGCTGCTGCTGCGTACTGTTCGCGGTATTTATGTACCAGGTTGGCGGCGATTGGATTATCAACACCTTCGAGTTGCAGCAATACTTCCGCTGATCTCGCGGCATGTTCCGGAGCCAGTAAAACCGAAAATGGAAAGCCACCCCGCGCGCAAGCCCGGAGTGTTTGCCGTTGCGGGGCTTACAACGGGCATAAAACCCGTTGTTACTTTACCCCCCTGCGAACTCCTGCGCCACGCGAAACGTCTTCTGATCGCGGAATAATGCCTGCAGCTCTTCCAGCCCGCGGTACGCGCCCAGGCACACCTCTTCCGGCGCGTCCAACGCGGCAAATTCATCCTCGTCCAGCACCAACTGCCGCCCATCCGGGTAAACCAGCAGATCGAGCGCCAGGTCAACATAGCGGATCTCGCCCGCGCTGATCTGCGCGGGCATGGTCACGTTGCAGTACCAGCCCTTGAGATGCCCATCCGCGCGGTCGTAAATCTCGAAGATGTTATACCAGCGTTCGGCGTAATACGCTTCGACAAACCGGTCACCGCGGTTGAGGCTGATGCCGTGCAGATCGCCATAGTCGCGGTCAAACAACGCCTGGATCAGCACTGCCTCCGGCTGGCGCACGAGAACATCAGCCGTGTAGCGCCATTTTTCTTCCCCCCGCAAATTGAGCTTGATCACGTCAAGCTGAGTCATGCTTCCCCTCCGGCCAGCACCAGGATTGCATCGGGCGGCAGGCACAGCGTCACCGGCTGGCCCAGCGGCAGCGATTCGTCCAGCAGGAACGACAGTTCCTGGCCACCTTCCACGCGAATTTGCACGCGGAAGTTATCACCGCGGAAAAAGACATCATCCACCTCGCCGCTGACCCGGTTATCGCCGCTCGGCTGGCAGTCGAGGCCCGCGCCGTAGGGCCGCAGCAGCACCGTCACTGGCGCGCCGGGCGCAGCCGCCGGCAGGCCGGAGAGGCTGCTCTCAAACACGCCGAGCCGGGTCTGGACGCGCAGCGGGCTGGGCGAAAGCAGCTTGCCTTGCAGCAGGTTGGTCTGCCCAAAAAAGCGCGCCACCCAGGCCGACGCCGGACGATGATAGACTTCGGCGGGCGGGCCTTGCTGTTCCACCAGTCCATCCCGCAGCAGCACCAGCTTATCGCCAAACGCAAACGCCTCTTCCTGATCGTGGGTGACGTAGATGGCGGGGATGCCGGTCTGGTGCAGCACGCGGCGCAGTTCTTCGATCAACTGCTCGCGCAGAGTTCGGTCGAGCGCGCCCAGCGGTTCATCCAGCATCAGCAGCCGCGGGCGCGGGGCCA
>DATCUC010000029.1:0-1806 GCA_036567625.1 Anaerolineaceae bacterium
GCACGTCGACCGGCGCGAACCGCGCCTGCCGCCCGGCCAGTATGCCGGTTGGATCCGCGCTGCCGCCGGGGCGGTAACGTCAGCGCTGCGCGAGTGCATCGAGGATGAGCGTGGGCCGGCATGACGGCAGAATGCATGGGCGTTTAGTGGTAGTGAATAGAATGTCAGGAGCCAGATGACCGATTCCAACCGGCCCAAGCCAGTATCTGATTTACAGCAAGCGGCGCAAAGCACGGCGCAGGCGAACACCGCGCCGCCGCCGGTTCGCCACCGCCGCACGATTATCTTCCAGGCCGCGCTGATTGCCAGCCTGGGGTTGTTTGGCGCGTTGGCAGTACTGGCCAGCGGCGCAGCCTATTTTCCCATCGACCTGACGATCACCCAGGCGCTGCAAGGGCTGCGTTCGCCCGTTTTCCATGCGCTGATGGTGGCCGTCTCCTGGCTGGGATATATGCCCCAGGCGGCGTTTACCTTACTGCTTCCGGCCGCGGTGGCCTGGTGGCTGGGCTACCGCTGGGAGGCAAAAATGATCGTGCTGTCCACGGCGGCGGTGGTGCTGGTCAATGTCATCGTCAAGACGCTGGTCAACCGGCCGCGGCCTGCCAGCACCCTGGTAGAGGTATACACCACCCTCAGCACGCACAGTTTTCCCAGCGGGCACGTCATGTTTGCGGTGGGGTTGTTCGGGTTTCTGCTGTTTCTCGCATTCACCCTCATGCGTCCTTCCTGGCTGCGGGTTACATTGATTGTGCTGTTCGCTATGCTGATTGCGCTGACCGGGCTATCGCGCATCTACCTGGGCGAGCACTGGGCCAGCGACGTGCTCGGCGCTTACCTGTTGGGGATGCCGGGGCTGGCCGCGGCGGTTGCAGTCTACCAGGCCGGCAAGAGGCGCGGCGCAGCCTAGCGCAGACCGTTCGCGTCCAGCAGCGCGTTATCGCGCAGGATGCGCCCGGTCGGCCCGTCTGCGGCAATCGTCCCGCGGTTCAAAATCACTGTACGCGGGGTAAGCTGCTCGGCCAGCGGCAGGTCGTGCGTGGCGATGAGCATGGTCTGCGGCAGTTCGCACAGCAGCGAGATCAGCTCGCGCCGCGAGCGCGGGTCCAGCCCGGCGGTCGGCTCGTCAAAGATCAGAATCTCCGGCTGCATCGACAGCACCGTGGCGATAGCCACGCGCTTTTTCTCGCCGCCGCTCAGGTGATACGGGTTGCGCGCGGCATAATCGTCCAGGTGAACGGCGTGCAGCGCGCGTTCCACCTGTTCGCGCACCGTCTCTTTGGGCAGGCCCTGGTAGATTGGCCCATAGGCCACATCTTCAAAAACCGTGGGAGAAAATAGCTGGTCATCCGGGTTCTGGAAAACCAGCCCCACCAGCGCGCGGACGCGGCCCAGGTTGGCCTTCTCCACCGTCAGCCCATTGACGCGGATTCTGCCGCTGCCGGTGAAAATTCCATTAAGGTGCAGCAGCAGCGTAGATTTGCCCGCGCCGTTCGAGCCGACCAGGGCAATCTTTTCGCCGGGCATGACCTTGAGGTTGATGCCGTTCAGCGCCTGTTTGCCATCGGGGTAGGTGTAGGTAAGGTTATCGATTTCGATCAATGGTTGCATGGTGTTATCCCCCGATCAGCAGGCTGAGCGTCCAAAAAAGGGCCAGCAGCAGCCCACCCGCCAGCAGCACCCGCCGTTCAGCGCCGGAAAGCGGCGCGTGGTCTTGCGCCGGCTGCTGGCCAGTATAGCCCCGCGCCAGCATGGCGGAATACACGCGGTCGCTGCGTTCCAGCGAGCGCAAGAACAGGCTGCCGGCCA
>DATCUC010000030.1:0-2433 GCA_036567625.1 Anaerolineaceae bacterium
CTGCGCTGTTTGGCGGCGCATCCGCCCACTGCGCTGGGCGAGGCTCACCGCATGGCCTTTGCGGCGGCCAGCCTGCTGGTCAACGTTGACCGGCTGCGTGACTGGTACCTGCGCCGCCGCCGCGCAAAAATTTCTCATGGATAGGAAGTATCGTTATGGCACAAGCCTTTTCCCCCGTTGAAGAAGTGAAACCGGTGCTGTTTGAACGCTCGCGCCTGTGGACGCTGATCGCTGTGGCGCTGCTGTTCGCCCTGGGCCTGGGCATTCGCCTGTACGACCTGACCGACGCGCCGCTCGACTTTCACCCCACGCGCCAGTTGCATTCGATGATGATCGCCCGGGGCATTTACTACCAGAACCTGGACAGCGCCCCGGAATGGAAGCGCGACCTGGCGGTGCAGCAGTGGAAAGCCGAAATGCTGCTCGAACCGCCGCTGGTCGAAAACCTGGCCGCGCTGGGTTACCGGCTGGCGGGGGGCGAATACCTGTGGCTGCCGCGGCTGTTCTCCATCCTGTTCTGGATGATTGGGGCCGGTTTCCTCTATTGGATTGCAAAGGATATCACCGGAGCCAACGGCGGGGTGATCGCGCTCACATATATGCTGCTGCTGCCCTTCGCGGCCATTGCCAGCCGCTCGTTCCAGCCCGAGCCGTTGATGGTGGCGTCGATCATCGCCGGGTGGTGGGGGATGCTGCGCTGGTACCGCAAACCCACCTGGGGCCGCGCGGTGACCGCTGGTTTGCTGGCCGGTTGGGCTATTTTTGTCAAATCGGTGGCAGTGTTCTTCATCGGCCCGGCCTGGCTGGGGTTGATCCTGGGCGGCATGGGCTTGAAAGCCGCGCTGCGCAGCAAGCAGGTGTGGGTTATGGCGCTGCTGACGGTAATTCCGTACGCCATCTACCACGTCTACGGCGTGTACATCACCGGGCTGCTGGCCAGCCAGTTCACGCTGCGCTTCTTCCCGCAGCTTTTGCAAGACCCGGCCTTTTTCTTGCGCTGGAACGGCATGATCACCGGCGTGTTTGGCTTTGAGGGCTTCCTGGCGGCGGTGCTGGGGCTGTTCGCGGTGCGCGAGCGCGCCCCGCGCGCTATGCTGCTCAGCATCCTGGCCGGGTATTTTTTCTACGGGCTGGTGTTTACGTACGCGATCACCACGCACAATTATTATCAAGAGCCGGTGCTACCGCTGGTGGCCCTGGGGCTGGCGGCGGGTATTTCCGCGCTGCTGCCGCGGCTCAACGGCCCGCGCTGGCTAGTGACCTTTGCCGCGTTGGGGCTACTGCTGTTCTTTGTGGCGATCAAGACCTGGGACGTGCGCGTCACCCTCAAGCGCGACGATTACCGTCAGGAAGTGGTCTACTGGCAGAAACTGGGCGACCGCATCGGCCATGACAGGGCAGTGGTGGGACTGCTGCATGATTATGGCTACCGGCTGGCCTACTGGGGCTGGATTCAGCCAACCAACTGGATGACCAGCGGCGATTTCAACTTCCGCGAACTGGACGGGCGCACGTTTGACATGGAAAAGCTGTTTGAAGAGCAAACCGCGGGAAAAGATTACTTTGTCGTCACCCTCTTCACCGATTACGAGCGCCAACCCAAGCTGCAAAGCCTGCTGGAGCGTAACTATCCCAAGCTGGTCGATGAAGACGACCTGCTGATTTTTGATTTGAAAAGCAAGAAATAAAATGCGGATATCGGTCATCACCCCATCGTTCAACCAGGCGCGCTATCTCGAAGCCACCATCCGCTCGGTGCTGGAGCAGGATTATCCCGACGTTGAATATATCGTCGTGGATGGCGGCTCGACGGACGGCAGTGTAGAGATTATCCAGCGCTACGCCGACCGGCTGGCGTGGTGGGTGTCGGAAAAAGACAAGGGCCAGACCGACGCGATCAATAAGGGCTTTGCCCGTGCCACTGGTGACGTGCTGGCCTGGTTGAACTCGGATGATACCTATCAGCCCGGCGCGCTGCGCGAGGCAGCCGCGGCGCTGCAGGCCAATGCGGGCGCGGCATTGCTGTACGGCGACTGCAATTTTATCGACGAGAACGGGCGGGTGATCGGGCGGTTCCCGGCGGCGCACACCGACCTGCGCCGCCTGCGCCAGGGGTACGTTCACGTGCCGCAGCAGGCCAGCTTTTTTCCGGCGACGCTGTGGCGCAAGGTGGGCCCGCTGGATGCCAGTTTTTACTTTGCGATGGATTATGATTTGTGGACGCGGCTGGCGGCGCAGGGGCCGTTTGTGTACCTGCCCGGCCGGGTGTGGGCGAACTTCCGGCTGCACGGCGACGCCAAAACCGTGGCCGCCGATGACCGCTGCTGGCCGGAGATGCTGCGCGTGCATTACCGCGAGGGCGGCTCGCCGCTGTCGGTAATCGTTGCCAAGTACTGGGTGCGGCGGCTGGTGGCCCCGCTCATTCGCGCGCGG
>DATCUC010000031.1:0-1839 GCA_036567625.1 Anaerolineaceae bacterium
GCCACTTTGAGCGCGGCGGCGGCGATCTCCAGCGGGTCAAACCCGGCGGCGACGAGCTGCTCGGCAAGTTCACGCTCGCGCAGGCAGCGCCCGCGGTGGAGCCAGACGGTCACTTTGCCGACCAGTTTCTGCTCGCGCAGCGCGCGGATATCTTCCTCGGTGGGAACCGGCGTGCGCGCGATCTTTTTGCGGGTGAAAGACTCGACGTGCGCCAGGCGGCGGCGTTCGCGGGTGGATACCAGGGTGATGGCGATGCCCGTCTTCCCGGCGCGACCGGTGCGGCCAATGCGGTGCACGTAGATCTCGGGGTCTTCGGGCAGTTCGTAGTTGAACACGTGCGAGATGTTGTCAATATCCAGGCCGCGGGCGGCAACGTCGGTAGCCACCAGCACCTTCACCTGTTCCTGGCGGAAGCGGTTCAGGGTGCGCTCGCGGGCTTCCTGGCTGAGCTCGCCGCTCAGCGCCTCGGCGGGGTAACCGCGCGAGGAAAGCTCGCCGGCCAGGTCGCCGGTATCGGCGCGAGTGCGCACAAAGATCAGCGCGGAAGTGATGTCTTCCGTTTCAAACAGGCGGGTGAGCGCGCCGACTTTGTCGCCGGGGTTGACGAGGTAATAGCGCTGCTCGATGGTATCGACGGTCACCTGCTCGCGCTGGATAGTCACCGGCTGCGGATTGCGCATGTAGCGCTCGGCCAGGCGGCGAATTTCGGCGGGCAGGGTCGCGGAAAAGAGAGCGGTCTGGCGTTCGGCAGGGGTGGCGGCGAGGATGGTTTCGATATCCTCGACAAAGCCCATGCTGAGCATCTCGTCGGCTTCATCCAGCACCACGGTGCGGATTTCGCCCAACTGCAGCGCGTCGCGCTCGATCAGGTCGATCATGCGGCCGGGGGTGCCGACGACGATTTCGACGCCGCGGCGAAGCTGGCCCAACTGCGGGCCGTAGGGCGCGCCGCCGTAGACTGCCAGCACGCGCACGTCGCTGTAGCGGCTGTACTCTTTGATGGCGGTGGCTACCTGCAGTGCCAGCTCGCGGGTAGGCACGACGACCAGCGCCTGCACGCCGTTCTGACCGGGGACAAGATTATGGATCAGCGGCAGGGCGAAGGCGGCGGTTTTGCCGGTGCCGGTCTGCGCCTGGCCGATGATATCATGCCCTTCCAGCAGCAGCGGAATGACGCCGGCCTGGATGGGGGTGGGGCTTTCGTAGCCCTGATCGGTGACAGCCTGAACCAACTGCGGGTGCAGGTTGAACTGGGTAAACTCGGTTATCATCAAAACTCCTAAAAAAATGGCGGAAGTGTTTTGATGACCCGAACAACCCGTGCTGGCGACGCTGGGGCCGCGGCTCCTCGCGGAGCGCTGCGGCGCGCAGCCAACAAAAAAGCCCGACTGTGTTCGCCGGGCAATCATCCAAAAACATCAAAACAATTCCCTGAAAACGTCCGGTCCATGCCGGACCGCGGAGGACAGTATACCATGTTTTTGGGGGATGGAAAGGGCTTTCATCAAATCGTTTTCTCGGGATGATTGCAAAGTAGGGTGCGCCTCGGCGCGCCAAACTGCAGCGTTAACTGATGTAGCCTTCACAGGCACATAAACCGCCTTGAAGGGAGGTGCTTGTGTGCCTACGAAGCGAAATTTACGATGATCGTCTGAGCCAGGTGCGCCGAGGCGCACCCTACTAATTCGGAACAAAGTGCAAAGTAGCCTCGGCGCGCCAAACTGCAGCGTTAACCTGATGCAGCCCTCATGGGTACATAAACCGCCTTGAAGAGAGGTGCTTTTGTGCCTATGAAGCGAAATTTACGATGATCGTCTGAGCCAGGTGCGCCGAGGCGCA
>DATCUC010000032.1:0-10615 GCA_036567625.1 Anaerolineaceae bacterium
CGGATGTACTCAGCGCCTGCCGGGCATGCGTGCAGATTACCGGGCAGACCGACCCGGTGCAAGCCGATGTCGCGGCATATGCGCAGTCGTACGCGGTGTACCGCGAGCTGTATCCGGCCTTGCAAGGCATCTTTCCGAAGATGTAAGCCGGAGATATCATGCGAGTAACGGGTTTGAGGGAATACCTCGAACCCGTTTTTTCTTACCCGGCGCGCTCGTAGCACAACCACACGTTGCCGTTATCGAAGGCGCGCGCCTGCTTGAGCTTGAGCGGCTGATTACCCGGCAGGCCGGTGAACATTGTGCGCCCGGCGCCAAGGATGACCGGATTGAGCACGACCTGATACTCGTCAATCAGGTCGGCCTGCGCAAGCTGGGACACGATGGTGCCGCTGCCAAAGATCAGCAGGTCCGGCCCCGGCTCGGTTTTCAGGCGGCGCACCGATTCAACCAGGTTGTCCTTCACCAGACGGGTATTGTTCCAGTCAACCTGCTCCAGCGTGCGCGAGAAAACGATCTTCGGGTACCTGTTCATCCGCTCCGCCATATGCGGCATATGCTCGGCGGCAATTGGCGTGGGCCAAAAACTGGCCATCATGTCATAGGTCACCCGCCCGAAGAGCAGCTCGCCATCTCCACTGGCGTTGCTCTCGACAAATTCATCCCACCTGGCATCCTGAGCCGGATTTTGAGCGAAACTCATATCGCCGTTTGCATCGGTAAAGTAGCCATCGAGCGACACATGATTAAAAACAACCAACCTGCGCATGTTTTCCCTCCATCAAGTGCGGCGCGAATGTACTGGTTAAGAAGACTGATTTTATGGTGATCTTCCAATTGCGGGAAGGCTGCGGGCCTGCGCCGGCAGGTGATGCACCGGTAAGGGCACCGGCAGCCGGACCGGGACCTTGGAAGGTTTCTTGGGTGGGTGAAAATCACCCGAGGAAGAAGAAAAGCAGCGCATATGATTCCTCCGGCCAGACTGAAAACGAAAAAACTTAGAACGATTTTAAAAAAGAAGCCGGTCGGGGTCAATCAGGGAATCTCCTACCCTGTGGAGTATTCTGCAGTATCGCAAACCGCGCTCCGCCCGCCGGGGCGGGTGAAGCGCGGAATCATGAGGAGGCAATCAAACTGCCGCGAACGCTAATCGCCAAACACGGCGTTTACCGTCATTCCCCAACGCAGGCGCGGATCGGTGGTATCAAGGCGAATGCGCACCGTGTAGAGAATATCACCGCTGCGTTCAGTAAAGACCTGGTCAATCGACTCGACCGCGCCCGGCAGCCTCAAGTCAGGCAGGGCATCGGGGGTGACGGTGACCGGTTGACCGATCTCCACGCCGACCACGTCCAGCTCGGTCAGATCGCGGGTTTCGACGATCCAGGCGGAAAAATCTGCCAGGGTAGCCACGGACTGGCCGAGGCCGACCCGCTCACCAAACTGCAGGTCGAACAGGTCAACTACCGTTCCAGCATAGGGCGCGGTAAGGTCGGCATTATCCAGCGCGCGCTGCGCCGCGGCGACCTGATCTTCGGCCATCTTCACGCGCGCCTCAGCCAGCGCCTGTTGATCGGCATCGACGCCATCTTTCCAGGCATCAAACTGGCGCAAGGCATCATCAACCTGAGCGGAGGCCATTTCGACTTTGGCGCGGGCCTGCTCCAGTTCATACTCCAGGGCGTCGCGATCATACACGGCGTTGTTGAAATCGCGCTTGGCATTATCGAATGTGGTTTGCGCGTTCTTGCGCGTGGTGTTATCCAAGTCGAGGCCGACGTATTTATCCAGTTCTTCTTTGGCGTCATCCATTTTCTTTCGATTGTCCTGAACCTTAATATTGGCGTCATCCAGCCGGTTCTGAAAATCATCGGTGTCCAGGTCTTCCAGCGCGTTTTTGGCCTCGTTGAGCGCGACGCGCGCATCGACTAATGCCTGGGCGCGCTGCTCGCGAGAAACGCCCTGGGTGTCCTTCAGGTCGTTGAGCGCCTGCTGCGCGCTGAGCAATTCGAGGTTGGCCTGGCTGAGCGCGGCCTGCAGCGGCTCGCGCTTGCCGAGCCGGGCCAGCATCGCGCCGGAGTCGACGCTGTCGCCCTCACGCACCAACAATTCGCCGAGTTCACCGCCACTCAAAAAACTGAGCGTAGACGAGCGCACCGGCACCAGCCGCCCTTCAGCGCTGATCACCCCGGCGGTGTTGACCACCGGGATGGGGGTAGGTTGGCTCTGAGTGGGTGCAAGCCGCACCGAGCCACAGGCTGCGAGCAGCAGCGCTAGACAAACCGCGAGCGCCAAAACAGAAAAACGCTTGACTGAATGAAGGCCGTTCATGCTTTCCTCCTGACTTTCGAATCCAATTTCGGGTACCAATGTACTTGCAACCGCACGCTTATTCATAGGCCAGCACCTCGCGGATGGTCAGCCGGGAGGCGTTGTAGGCGGGAACAACACTGGCAAACACGGAGAGCAGTACTACAATTCCCAGCCAAATGAGACTGCCCGAGATCGTCACCACCAGGTCGGCGCTGCGGGCAAAGATAATCTGGAACATAACATCGGCAAACTGTTTGCTGATGGGCAGCGCCACCAGGCAGGCCAGCAGCCAGGAGAACAAGCCCACCAATACACCTTCAAGCAGCACAATACTGATGATGGCCTGGTTGGACCCGCCGATTGCCCGCATCACGCCAATCTCGCGCGTGCGTTCCATGACGTTCAAGCTCATCATGCCCATCAGGCCGATGCTGCCGACAGATGCCATCAGGAATGACATGATCAGCAAGAAGGTGGTAAGGATGTTGAGGCCCTCGCTGGTGTTCTTCTGGATTGCAAGCCCCTCGCTGACCTCGCTGATCTCGTACCCCAATGCGGCCATGTGCGCTTCAACCTGGCGGCCAAGCTGTTCCTGCCCGGCGCGGTCGAGCGTATCTGCGGCGACAATACGGAAAGACGCGGAACGGCCGTAGGTTCCGGTTTGCTGCGCCAGGTATTCATAATTTACATAGCCGATGATGCCGCTGCTGGGCCCTGCGAACTGGAAGAAGCCTACGATGACCCAGTCACTTTCTTTTTGGCCGATTTTCAAGCGGATGGTATCACCCACATCCAGGTCGGGAAAATCGGTTTCTGAAAGCTCGCTGAGGGTAATGGCGTTCTGGTCTTCGGGCAGCAGCCAGCGGCCTTTGAGCAAGTTCGGCTCGATCAACTTGCTGTTGGCCGGCGGGGCGATGATCCGCAGGGTATTGCCCAGATTCCCATCATCGCGCACAAAGTTGGCGACCGCGGCGCTCCAGCCTTCGACCTGCCGGACGCCCGGCACCTGCATCACATCGCGCACCACACGGTCGGTGCGGTACGGCCGGGCGAGGGTGAGGTTTACATCCGCGAGGAAGTAGCGCGACAGGCGGTCAACATAGCCCTCGATGGAGTAACGCACGTTGAAGGTGGCGATAAACATCGCCCCGCCCAGGGTGAGGGTGATGAGAGTCAGCAGCAGGCGCACGCGGCGGCGCAGAGTATTGCGCAGAGAAATGAGCATTGGGCGGGAGATGCCGCGCACGCGGGATAGCAAGCGGTAGACCAGCCCGGTATTTTCTCCCAGCATCGACGCGGTTCCACTGAGGGCTTCGCGCACGGAAATGCGCGTACCCTGTAAGATCGGCGCGCTGCCCGCCACCTGGGGCACGACAAGGGCGATGACCACCTGTAAGAGAGTGGACGCGGGCACGTAATAAAACTGGGTGACGCGAAAATTGATCCGGCTGGCGATAAACTCAAGCATGGCATAGGCGGCCTGGTTGGAAAGTGGAACGGCGATGACCAGAGCGATGGCGCTGAACACCAGGATCAGCACCATGTAGAGGCCGATGATCTGGCGGCGGCTGGCGCCGATGGTCTTCATCACGCCGATTTGAGTCACCTGCTGGTTGAGCAAGGCTGAAAGCGTGTTGGTGATGAGGAAACCACTCAGAAAAACTACCAGAAAGCCGAGCAGGAAAATCACCGCGGCCATAGCGTCTACATAAGAAAGGTTCGGATGCTGTTCACTCAGGCGGACTATTGAACCGCGAGTGGTATAACCACTGTCTTCAAATTCTTCCACCACCTGGTCGGCGACGGCCTGGATGGCGGCGCGATCTTGCTGGCCCGCGCCGACGGTGAGGTACAGGGTGTTGTAGCCTTCGGGCTGCTCCAGCCAGGCCAGGGTGTCAACGTTTACATACCCCTGAATGCCAGCCAGGAAGAACCCGCCGTCGCCAGCGCTGGAACCGATGGTCTGGTCTTGCACGATGCCAACAATGCGCAGCTTGCGGATGGTGCCGGAAGGCAGCTTGATTTCTAAATCATCTCCCAGGGCCGCGCCGGTATCCTCTATGCGATTGAATTCGAGCACAATTTGTTTATCTTCCGGGGGCCAAATACCTTCCAGCAGGGTGACCCTGGCGATGGCGTTTTGCGGGCCATTGGCGTAGGTCTGCGCGCGGATGCTGATCGGGTCCCACTCACCTCCCCCAGTGTGGACTTGCAGGTTCAGGCTCGCAACGCCTTCTGCCTGATCTACGCCAGGCAAATTAGCAATATGTTCCACGAAATCATCATTAAACCACGCGGCAGACACCTGAATGTTGGCCGGGTTGATTGCCCGGTAGCCGCTGCGGATTTCTTCAGCCATAATCACGTAGCTGGTTGTGATCATGCCAATAGCGAATAGCCCCACGGCGATGGATGCGATCACCAGCAGCGAACGCACCTTGTGGCTGAGCAAATCCGCGAGGATCTTGTGCCAGCGCGGGCGCATCAGTCTGCCCTCCGGGCATGGCGGATCCAGCGATAGAGCGGGTGAGCCGTTTCACCATGCCGCGGCAGCGAACCGGGGGCGGAGCGCAAGCCAGGCAGCAGCGGACGGGCCAGATCGCGCGGTAAAGCCAGCAGGCTGGCGCCGGTATCCCCGGCGCGAGCCGGGCGGCGAACGATGAGCGGGTCAAAGGTTTGCAGTGGAGAAACCATCTGCCATTCGCCGGCAGTTTCCATGCGCAGCTCACCACTTACTACGAGGATTACGGCATCCGTCGCGCCCACGGGCAGAGATAACTGCGCGCCAGAGGGCAGGTCCAGCGGCGCAGCCGCTTTGCTGAGTTGGAGCAGCAGGGCATGGGGGGCATCGGGGAACGCCGCAGCGAGGTGCTCGTTCACCAGTTCGCCATCGGAGATCAGCAGCAGCCGGTTCGTGCGCCGCGCCAGCGCGCGGTCGTGGGTGACGATGAGGATGGTTTTGCCTTGCGCTGCCAGTTCTTCAAAAATCAGCATCACCTGTTCCGCCGTGTTTGAATCGAGATTGCCGGTAGGTTCATCGGCGATGAGGATGGGCGGATCATTCGCCAGGGCGCGGGCCAGGGCTGCGCTCTGCTGCTGGCCGCCAGCCACCGCGCCGGGCAGTTTGTGAGCCATTTTCTCAAGCCCCACGCGGCGCAGCAGGTCCAGCGCGCGCTGCTCGCGGCTGGGCGGCGAATAGAGATTGCAGAAATCCATAGGCAGCATCACGTTTTCGATGAGGGTAAGCATGGGCAGCAGTTGAAAAAACTGAAAGACAATGCCCAGGTTCTTTCCGCGCCAGACGGCCATGTTGCTTTCGGGCATATTGCGCAGCCACAGACCGCCCACCTCCACGGTTCCGGCAGAGGGGCGGTCAATCCCGGTGATCATATTAACCAGCGTCGATTTGCCGCTGCCAGACCGGCCCACCACGCCGATAAACTGCCCCTGCTCCACGTCTACATCCACGCCCTTGAGCACGGTGGTATCGCCGGCGGCGGTATGAAAGGTCTTGGTGATGCCGCGCATCTGGATCACCGGAACGGCGAGCGCATCGTAGCGGACGGGCATTTCAAAGCGGTTGGATGCCATTTTGCACCATCCTCCCGTCGACGATTTGCAAGGTTCGCGAGACGCGTCCGGCAAGACTGTGATCATGCGTGACCATCAAGATGGTTTTGCCCTGGCGTACCAGATCTTCGAAAATCTCAAAAACGGCTTCGGCGGTGACCGAATCGAGGCGGCCGGTGGGCTCGTCGGCCACAATCAGATTGGGATCGTTGGCCAGGGCGCGGGCGATGGCTACGCGCTGCTGCTGCCCACCAGAAACTTCGCCGGGTAGTTTGCGGGCGTGGTCTTCCAGGCCCACCTGGCGCAGCAGATGCATGGCGCGCTCCCGGCTCTGCCGCCCGCGGTAAATGTGACAAAAATCCATAGGCAGGAGCACATTGTCGAGCAGGGACAGGCCGGGAAGCAGGTGGAACGCCTGGTAGATCACCCCCAGGCTGCGCCCGCGCCATAAGGACAGCTGGGTTTCATTCATTCCGCTCAGGTTTTGCCCGTCCACCACCACCTCGCCGGCGGTGGCGTGGTCTACCCCGGTGATCATATTGATCAGGGTGGTTTTTCCGGCCCCGGATTTTCCGGCCACGGCGACAAATTCGCCCGGATAGATGTCCAGCGAAATATCATCCAGCGCACGAAATGGCCCGGCGGGGGTGGGGTAATCTTTGCAAACGGCGCTAAGCCGGATCAACGAAGCGCCAGAGTGAGAGTAAGAAGGGGTATCTTTTTGTAACCTATATACCATGTCAATAGCCAGGCAGTCGATTTGAATTGTTGAACAGATTGTTATAAAATAAACATCATGTTCAGGATTTTCGAATCGATTATATCCGCAGCCCCAGGCCTGTCAAGCACGGGTTTCGCGGGCGTGTCTAATAATCGACATCTGTACAGGAGCGCACTATGAACACTGTACCCGCCCGGCTCGACCGCCGCGTCAGCCGCACCCGGCGCCAACTGCGCGATGCGCTGATGGCATTGATCCTCGAACGGGGCTACAACATGGTGACGATTGAAGACATTACTGACCGGGCCGACCTGGGCCGCACCACGTTCTACCTGCATTACCGCGACAAAGACGAATTGCTGATCGAAAGCCTGGAAGCGATTGCGCAAGATTTGAAAGCCCAGGTGGAACAGCAGGTCAGCCAGCAAATGGAAGATCGGCAGCTGCGCCTGAACCCGGTGGCGGTGGCGTTCCGGCATGTGGACGAAAATCGCGATCTGTACCAGATTATCCTCAAGGGCGAGGGCAGCAGCAAAGTTGCCAGCCGCATCCGCGATATTATCGAGGAAGCGGCGCTGGAATTCTTCACGCACCCGCTGCGCGACAGGATGGTGGATCCCCCGCAACTGCCCAAAACACTGGTGGCGGGTTATTTTGCCAGCGCGATGATGGGTTTTGTGACACTGTGGCTGGAAAAAGGGCTGCCCTACAGTGGAGATGAAGCGGCAGACGTATTCATGACCCTGTTTTTCCGCGGCGCAGCACGGGTGCTCAACTTGACGATCGAACTTTAACCCCCGCCGCCACGCGAAGGTGTCCATAAGCGGAAGAATGTCACTTTGCCCCGGTAAAGCGGCTTCATATAATATCTATATACTAGCTATCTATACCACTTGCGAACAATTGATACCGTTGATGCACTGGAGGGAATAATGCCACCACGCCGCCACCTGGCCCGACTTCTTGACCTTGTCCTAATCGTCATCTTGCTGGCTGGCGCGTTTGGCGTTCATCCGGCCATCGCGCAGGTTGACCCGCCCACTGGGAAACCTACCCCTGGCCCGGAGAGCCTGACCTATGCATACAACCCGGATAATGGGCGGCTGGCCTTTATCAGCGGCAGCGCGGATGCACCCCTGATTGCCCCCGATCAAATGCTGGGCGCGCTGACGGATGTGGACGCCGGCGCCCTGGCGCTGGCGCAGTACGCTGAGGCGTTTGGAATTACCAACCCGGCGGAAGAACTGCGGCTGGAGCGGGTGGACGATCGGGCTGGCGGGGCTACGCTGCGCTACCAGCAGCAGTACGACGGCATCCCCGTGCTGGGCGGCGAACTGCTGCTCAACCGCGACGCGCTGGGGCGCTTGCTCTCATTGAATGGCGAAATATCGCCGGGGCTGCGCCTGCCCACCACGCGCCCGGCGATTTCCGCAGCCCGCGCGCGCAATACAGCGATTGCCGGGATGAAATCCTGGTACCGGCTCAGCGCCAGCCAGGCGCAGGCCGCGGAACCAGCGTTATGGATTTATGACCCGGCGATTTTTGGGCCATCAGACGCGAAACCGGTGCTGACCTGGCGCGTGGATGTGCGCGCCACTGGCGGAAGCGCGCCGGTCGACGAACTGGTGCTGGTGAACGCCACCACCGGGCGGGTGGCGCTGCATTTTAACCAGATCAACGCCAGCTTGCCGGCGCAAGAAGAACCGCAAGACCCGACGCCCACCACAGAACCGCCGGTCGAGGAACCGCAGGCCGTGGAGCCAACCGCCGAACCGGTGGAGACCGAACCGGTAGAGCCGCTGCCCGAGGAAGCGCAAGGTCAGGCGGACGAAGCCGTTCGGACGCAGAGCACGGAGAATGGGCTGTACATCAGCCCGGATGGGGATGACCAGCCCGGCGGCGCGGCAAACGACTGCCGCGACCCTGCCGCGCCGTGCCGGACGATTGCGCACGCTTACGAGCTGGCCGAAGCCGGGGCGACGATATTGGCGCAGAGCGGGCCGTACGAAGGCAATCTGATGATTTTGAAGAACCTTAGCCTTTCTGGCGGCTGGGATTCCACCTTTACCAGTCAACGCGGGCAGAGCGCCATCATCTCCGATGGGTATTGGGCCGATTACGGTTTTCACATCACCACGAATATCACCGTCCAGATTCGGAACTTCACCATCAGCGGCATGACAGACCGGTATGCCGTTAGCAATCATGGTACTCTGGATATTTCGAACTGCGTGTTGACGAACAATGCCGGAGCACTATTAAGCGAAGAGTCAGGCTCGCTAACCGTCACCAACTGCGTGATCAGCAACAATCATACCGGGCTGTACATCTCGTATCAAAATTCGGTCACGATCAGCAATACGACCATCGCCGATAACACAGGATATGGGCTGCGGCTGTTTTTTCTCGATACCACCTCCGCGGTAATCCGCGGCAGCATCATCGCCAGAAATGAGACACCCTCAAAGTTCATCCGCGGAAAGCTGGTTTCGGGGGGATACAATATTTTTGACCTGGACAAGCCCTTCTATGATGAGCTGAATATCGACAAAGGCGTCTTCGTAACCGATCCGACCGATCGAATGGGAGTCGACCCGCAGATCAGCGCGTTGATCGATAACCGCCACTACGCGCTGGCGGCCACCAGCCCGGCAATCGATGCTTTGGGGACGCAGGTTCCCTGCCCCAGCATGGACATCCGCGGAATCGACCGCCCGGTCAACGGAATTTGCGATATTGGCGCGTTTGAATACCAGCCGGCAGGCGCGGTAGAGCGGCTGCTGCCGGTGCCCGCGCCGGCGTTTGTCACCGCGCCAGAAATGCAGTTCCCGTACCTGGCAGAAGTAACGGCCGTAGACGCGCTTGGCAACCTGGCGCAAGGCGTGCCGGTGACGTTTACCGCGCCCGAGAGCGGGGCGAGCGCTGTGCTGGTCAAAAGCGCGACCCCGCACACCGTCAGCGTGAGCAGCGGCCCTGATGGAGTTGCCCGGCCGCCGCTGCTGTTGGCGAATTCGATTTTTGGTAGTTACACGCTCAGCGCAACAGCCAATGGCGTCGCCCCGGTGGACTTTACCATGGGCAACGGCACGCCCGCGCGCTATGTCGACCCCGAGCGGGGAGATGATGGGGAAAACCGCAACATGTGCCTCGACCCGGCAGCGCCGTGCCGCAGCCTGGACCAGGCGCTGACAGTGGCTGCTCCGAGTGACTTGATTCTGCTCGCCAGCGGCGTCTATTCGCAGGTCACTCCCTGGTATAACATCGCCAATGTGCAAAAGGATGTGGTCCTTTCCGGGGGGTGGAACAGCAGTTTCACTCAGCGCAGCGGCCGCAGCCAGCTTAACGGTGGAGGAATGCATGTAGGGTTGGAAATTGAG
Organism: Anaerolineaceae bacterium; assembly: GCA_036567625.1. Taxonomy (GTDB): domain Bacteria; phylum Chloroflexota; class Anaerolineae; order Anaerolineales; family Anaerolineaceae; genus CALDSL01. The sequence continues at coordinate 9,982 of DATCUC010000032.1, forward strand.
AAAGACGTTTACGCCCTGGTTGACCGGGTGGATGCCGTCGATCTTGATTGGGGCTTCGTTATGAAAAAGGGGCAGGTCATTTGGACCAACAGCCAGTTTTCTGACAATAATGGCGGTATCTGGAATTTAGCAACGCTGCGCATGGAAAATGTTTCCATCACGCACAACCTGATGGGCATCCGCAATGCCGGTGATTTGCAGATCACGAATGCCACCATCAGCCGCAATGTTTGCTTTGAAGGTAACAGCCTCACCTATTTCTGCCCATCCAACACCGCCGGGCTTGAGAATGTCAAGCAGGCTACCGCGACCCTGACGCACGTAACCCTAGCAGATAACCGGGTAATGATCCGTAATACGGATGATTACTGGTGGGAGGAGGTGGCGGGTGGGATTGAGAATCCATCCGGCACGGTGAACCTGCGCAGTTCGATTGTGGCACTTAACCAGAATAACCGCGGCGCGGACTGCAAAGGAACAATCCACTCCCTGGGCGATAATATCATCGGCAATGCCAGCGCATGCACGCTAACGCCCGCCGATGGCGACTATATCGGCTCGCGGGAGAATCCGCTGAACCCCCTGCTGGGCAGGCTGGGCGATTACGGCGGCGAAACCCTGACGGTGCCACTGC
>DATCUC010000033.1:0-4122 GCA_036567625.1 Anaerolineaceae bacterium
TGGAAAAAGGACAATCCGCATGGCAGCGAGTGAGATGGCTCGCCGCGGGCGGTGGACGCGCGCCGGGCGCTGGTTGGTGCAGATTTCCTTCCTGCTGCTATTCTTGTTTCCTCTAGGCGTGGTCATTTACCAGCGGGTCACCTACACTGCCGCGCCGGGGATTACCTCCTGGGTGCTGCCGTTTGACCCATTGATGGGATTGGGGCTGCTGCTCCGCCGCAGCTTTGCGCTGCTGCTGGTGGGCGGGCCGCTGCTGATGTTCAGTCTGACCTTCATTTTTGGGCGGTTCTTCTGCGGCTGGGTCTGCCCGCTGGGTACTATGCTTGATCTAGTGCGGCCTCTGGCATTCTGGCAGAAACGCAAGCCGCACAAGGCCAGCCAGGGGCTGTTCCCGGCCAACCGCAACAGCAGCGCGCGCTATTACCTGCTGGCGGCGCTGCTTGGGGCGGGCGTTTTCTCGCTGCGCTACCTGGGTCTGTTCGATCCACTGGTGATATTTTCGCGCGGCAGCACCAGCCTGGCCAATCTGATAACCGCGCCTGGCGCAGCCCTGGTTGCCGCTGGGGGAAGCGTGGTGCTGGCCTTTCTTGCTATCCTGGCTCTGGAATGGTGGCAGCCGCGCTTCTGGTGCCGCAACTTATGCCCATTTGGCGCCCTGCTGGGGTTGGCCTCGCGCTTTAGCCGTTGGAAGCGCAGCGTGACGCCCGGAGCGTGCAGCGGCTGCCAGCTGTGCCAGCGTGCCTGCCCGATGAATGCGCTGAGCGCTGGCGCGGACAGCACTGATTACAGCCAGTGTACGTTTTGCCTTGAGTGCAGTTCTGCCTGCGCCCAAGATGGGATTCGTTTTGGATTTTCTTCCGCGCCGAGTGCCGCGCCGGAAAGGGGGATCACCCGGCGCGAGTTTTTAGGGCTGGCGGCGGCGGCTGCCGCCGGAGCTGTAGCCGTGCCGTTGATTGAAAAAGCGCCTGCCAAAGCTGTGCTGCGTCCGCCCGGCGCGCTGCCAGAAGAGCAATTTTTGCGTACCTGCATCCTGTGCCAGGAATGTATCCGCGTTTGCCCCACCGGTGGATTGCAGCCTTCGATCCTGGAGACGGGATGGGCCGGGTTTGGAACGCCGGTGCTGGTTCCGCGCCAGGGCGGATGCGCGCTCAACCCGAGTTGCCCGGATCTGTGCGCCCAGGTCTGCCCGGTTGGGGCGATCTTGCCTGTGACCAAAGAAACTATGCAAATTGGCGTAGCACATGTATACCGTGAGGTCTGCCTGGCGTGGGATCAGGGCGCAAAGTGCCTGGTGTGCGTGGAAGCCTGTTTGAACAGCGCTGCGATTGCATTTCATGGCCGGGTCACGGTCGATTCAAACCGCTGCACCGGCTGTGGGCGCTGCGAGTCTGGCTGCCCGGTGCCGGGCAGCGCTATTCGCGTTTCACCGCTGGGTGGTGATCAATCCGGCAGGTTGTAAGCCAGTACCGCGCCGTCTTTGCCGAGCAGGTAGAGCGTTTCGCCGCTGATCCACGGGCCGGCGGCAGTCCAATCGCCGGTGCTGCCCAGGCGGGTCACGCTGCCGCTGGTCGTGTCTACCCGGTACAGGCCGGCATCACCATCTACGATCTGGTATAACGCGTCGCCGGCCAGCGCTGGTGGGTTGCGCAGCGGGCCGGGCAGGCTGGCCTGCCACAGCTTCTCGCCGCTGAGCAGGCTGATCGCGCTGAGGCTGCTGCCGCTTGAGGCGATGTAGACGGTTTCGCCGGCTACCAGCGGCGCAGCATAGACGGCATCCGGGGTAGAAACGCGCCAGAACTGGCCGCCGCTGTCCAGCGCCAGCGCATAGACACGCCCGTCACCTGACCCGGCGATAACCCGGTTTTCCACTAGCGCCGGCTGGCTTTCCACTGCGCCGCCGGTCAAAATGCCGTCTTGCCAGGCCGGGGCTCCGGTAGCCGCATCAACCGCGTAGATGCGCGCATCGTGCGAGCCGAAAACTGCCCGGCCACCGCTCACCGCCGGCGGGGCGTGCAGCGCGCCGCGCGTGGTAAACTTCCATTTCTGCACGCCAGTCTGCGCATTCAGCGCAAACAGGCTGCCGGAACTGGATGCGCAGTACAGCGTGCCATCGGCAAAGACCGGGGCGGCAAAGATTGGTCCCCCGCTGGGAAATGTCCAGGCAGTACTTCCGTCAGCCAGGCGGATGGCGTAGATGCTGCCATCCTGCGCTCCCACCCAGGCCATGTCGTCCTGTACGGCCGGCGCGGAAGTAACCGCCGCCGGGAGTTGAATCTGCATCACCTGCGCGCCGCTGCGGCGATCCAGCACCTTGAGCGTGCCGTCTTCGTAGGCGACAACAATGCGATCCGCGGTCACCGCCGCGCCGGTGGGCGGGACGGCAGTATCCGCGTTGATCCACAGGAAGGGAAGCGCATCTCCAGCGTTGGTCTGCCCGGTATAGCCGTATTGTGCGGCCAACCGCAGGCGGCCCTGACCGGCATAGGCCCGCGCCAGCGCGCTGCGCGCCGTGGAATTTTCCGGGTCGGCCTCAAGTGCCTGCCGGTAGGACAGCACGGCTTCTGGCAGCCGGCCATCTGCCAGAAATGCATCTCCCTGGCTGGCGTACTGCTCAGAGGGCGAAACAGTCAGCGCGCGCAGCAGCGGTAGCCCCCAGCGCCAGGCAAACAGGCCTGCCAGAATCAGGAGAACAATGAGGCTGAGGATCGGTAGCTTATTGCGCGAGCGGCGGTTGGGCATGGTAATCTTCTCAAGTGAGGGGGGATGATCTGCGTGCTATATGATTATATCCGCGAGCGCGGCAAATGGTATTGCGCTCGCAAGTATGGTATAACCGGGGAATGAGAACGCCGGACCTACGAAGTGAGGCAAATCATGGCTGAAAATTATAGCTTTACCCGCCAACCGGATGGGAAAGATATGGTCATGCTGGCGGGCTGGCGGCAGTGGGCTGACGCCGGAGCGGTTTCATCCGGCTTGCCGGATTACCTGATCCAGCAGCTTGGCGCGGAAAAGATTGGTGAAATCAAGCCGGATGGTTTTTACCTGTTCCAGTTTCCCGGCACGCATGACCTGGTGCGTCCGGTGATCCAGTTTGATGACGGGTATCCGGTTGCGCTGGAAACGCCCCATAACGAGTTTTATTATGCCGAACTGGATGACCGCGGATTGGTCATCTTCCTGGGTGATGAGCCGCACCTGGATATTGATCGCTACGTCAATGCGCTGCTAGACAGCGCGCGCAGCCTGCACGTAACGCGCATCATTGGCGTAGGGGGTGTGTATGGCGAAGTGCCCTATGATAAAGACCGCAATATTTCCTGCATCTACAGCCAGCGGGCCATGCGCGAAGAACTGAACCGGCTGGCGGTCAGTTTCTCTGATTATCAGGGCGGCGCGAGCATCGAATCAGTGATCTGCAAACGTGCTTCTGAGCAGGGGATTTCGTTTACCGGCATGTACGCCTTCGTTCCGGCTTATGATATATCTGGAGCGACGCAACTGGGCAACTCGCTGCGGATCGAAAATGACTTCACCGCCTGGCTGGCAGTGGTGCGGCGCTTGAACTTCTTGCTCAAAATCAACATCCCGGTCAGCGAGCTGGAAACCAGCAGCGAGCAATTGATCAGCGCGGTTCGAGAAAAGATTGATGAACTGGTGCGGTCTGCGCCGGATGTGGATGTACAGGGCCACATGGAAGAAATCAACGCGGCATTCCAGGAACTGCCGTTCAGCCCGCTGGATGAAGTGTGGGATGAAGAGCTTCGCCGTTTGCTAGACAAAATGGATGATCCATCACAAGACGAGATCGACGAGGACTAAGGAGACAATATGACAAACACCGATACCCATGAATGCATTGTGTGCGCGCGCAGCGATAACGAAGTACCGCTGATCGCACTCAATTACCAGGGCAAGCAGTACTGGGTTTGCCCGCAGGACCTGCCGGTGCTGATCCACAAACCGCACATGCTGGTAGGCAAACTGCCCGGGGCCGAGAATCTGAGCGGTCACGCGCATTAACAGGAAAAACCGCGGCGTTAGTTATATCAGCCGCGGTTTTATTTTTGATTAAAAATGCGTATAGCCAATTATATAGAATTATTTAAAATTTTTCGCATC
>DATCUC010000034.1:0-42543 GCA_036567625.1 Anaerolineaceae bacterium
GGAAATGGTAATGCCGGGTGACAATGTCAACCTGGAAGTCGAACTGATCGTTCCGGTCGCGCTGGAACAGGGTTCGAAGTTCGCTATCCGCGAGGGTGGTCTGACGGTTGGCGCCGGTGTGATCACCAAGATCATCAGCTAGGTGAAGATACATGGCTAAGCAAAAGATTCGCATCCGATTGAAGGCTTACGATCACCGCGTACTGGATCAGTCCGCCAAGCGTATTGTCGAAACCGCCGAGCGGAGTGGCGCCCATGTGGTGGGTCCCGTGCCGCTGCCAACCAAGATTGAGCGTTTCACTGTTCGCCGCTCGACCTTTATTGATAAAGACTCGCACGAGCATTTCGAGATCCGCACCCACAATCGTCTGATTGACGTGCTGGACCCCGACTCGAAGACGATCGACATGCTGATGCGGCTCAACCTGCCCGCCGGCGTCGATATCGAGATCAAAATCTAGTCGTTTCTGGCCGGAGAGCAATCCACCCGGAAGGGAACTCATAACAACCAACCCGGTCAGCAGACCCAGGCAGCCAGCGCGCTGTCTGGGCTGCTGGTAAGGGTGTTGTCAACACGCAGTAGTTTTCCAAGAGCAATTCCTGCCCAGGTCTGGCGTTTTTGGCAGGAAGTGGTATAATACGTCGGTTTTCGGGTTCAAACAACCTGATATAACTGGCAGCGTAAGAACGGCCCTGCTGGCGCGCACAACAATGACGGAGTGCGCCGAAGGCCGGCTGACTGCGCTGCGCCCGAGATGATGCAGCCAAGCCCAGGCTGACAGTCTCGACTGAAAACATTCTAAGGAGAAAATTGAGATGTTGAAAGGGCTTATCGGAAAGAAAATCGGCATGACCCAGATTTTCGATGATACCGGTGCGGCAGTGCCTGTTACCATCATCGAAGCTGGGCCTTGCTATGTTACCCAGGTGCGCACGCCGGAAAACGAAGGTTACTCGGCGGTGCAACTGGGTTTTGGCGAAATTAAGCCAAAGCGTTTAACCGGTGGCGAACTGGGCCACCTCAAGCGTAACAATGTGCCTCCGCTGCGCATCCTGCGCGAATTCCGCGTCAAAGACCCACAGGTCAAAGAAGGGGATCAGGTCACCGTCAACCTGTTTGTTGTGGGCGAGCGCGTCGATTTGATCGGGACCAGCAAAGGCAAGGGTTTCCAGGGCGGCATCAAACGGCATCATTTTGCCGGCCAGCCCATGACCCATGGTGCATCTGATCGCAGCCGCGCGCCTGGTTCGCGCAGCGCAACCACGACCCCCGGTCGTGTCTATAAAGGTTCCCGCGGCCCCGGTCATATGGGCGATGACCGTGTCACTGCACAGAATCTCAAAGTTGTCCTGGTGGACCCGGAGCGCAATTTAATCGGTGTACGCGGGGCGGTTCCCGGTCCGCGCGGCGGTCTGGTAATGATTCGAGAAGCGCGCAAGCAGTAGCCGTCATACTGCATAAAGGGAGCGAAGTTACTATGGAAGTTGACGTTTTCAACATGGAAGGCCAGAAGGTCCGCACGGTAGAACTGCCGGCGATGATCTTCGAAGCCCCAATTAATGTCGATCTGATGCACCAGGCATATGTTCGCCAGATGGCCAACGCCCGCCTGGGCACGCATGATACCAAGACCCGCAGCGAGGTTTCTGGCGGCGGCAAGAAGCCGTGGCGCCAGAAGGGCACCGGTCGAGCCCGTCAAGGTTCGTCTCGCGCTCCGCATTGGAAGGGTGGCGGCCGGGTGCATACACCCCATCCCCGCAGCTACACCCTGGATATGCCTCGCCAGATGCGCCGCGCCGCGCTGCGCTCCGCGCTGACGGTCAAAGCCAACGAAGCTGGCATTGTTGTGGTGGACGAACTGGTGCTCGCTGAGCCCAAAACCCGTTTGATGGCCCGCGCCCTCACCGGCCTGGTTCAGGATGCCAAGACCCTGGTCTTGATCCCGGAAAAGGCCGCCTACGAAACGGTCATCCGCGCCACCAACAACCTGCCTGACACCAAGATCATTCTGGCCGGTTATCTCAACGTCCGCGATCTGATGGGCTACGACAAAGTTGTCATGCCCCTCTCGGCGCTGGATGTGATCGCCGCGAACCTGGGATAGGTAGGAGATACACAATGAGCACGATCTACGATGTCCTCCGCCGCCCGCTGGTGACTGAAAAGTCTAACTATCAGTCGAGTAATCTGCATCAGTACGTATTCGAAGTTGCCGAAGACGCGACCAAGACCCTGGTGAAGGATGCGATTGAGAAGATTTTCGATGTGACTGTCCTGCGGGTGAATGTGATTAATGCCCCCGCTAAGCGCACGCGCCGTGCGCGCAGCCGCCGCCTGATGGTGCGGAATGCGGGTTACAAAAAGGCGATTGTTACGCTCTCGCCGGAAGACCGAATTCCTATCTTTGAAGGGGTCGAGTAATGGCCGTTAAAGTCTACAAACCGATCACTCCTGGTCAGCGCGATATGACCGGATATACGTTTGAAGAGATCACCAAAGACCGCCCAGAACGCTCGCTGCTGGTCAGCCTGCGCCGCAGCGGTGGCCGCAACAGCTACGGTCGCGTGACCGTCCGGCATCGCGGTGGTGGAAACAAGAAGTACATCCGCCTGGTGGATTTCAAGCGCAATAAGCTGCAGGTTCCGGCCCGCGTGGCGGCGATCGAATACGATCCCAACCGCACCGCTCGTCTGGCCCTGCTGGTATATGCCGATGGCGAGAAGCGCTACATCGTGGCCCCCCAGGGCCTGCGCGTTGGCGACACTGTTCTTGCCGGCCCCGGCATCGACATTCGCCCGGGCAACAGCATGCCCATTGCCAACATTCCGGTTGGCACCATGGTGCACAATGTTGAACTGCAAGAAGGCAAGGGCGGCCAGCTTGTGCGCGCCGCTGGCGCTGCCGCTCAACTGCTGGCCAAAGAAGGCGATTACGCTCAACTGCGCCTGCCCTCCGGCGAAGTTCGCCTGGTGCGCCAGGTCTGCTACGCCACCATTGGTCAGGTGGGCAACCTGGATCACAGCAATGTGAAGCTCGGTAAAGCCGGCCGCAAGCGCCACATGGGCATCCGCCCCACGGTGCGCGGTACCGCTATGTCCCCTCGCGACCATCCGCATGGTGGTGGTGAAGGCCGCCAGCCCACCGGTATGCCCAGCCCCAAGAGCCCGTGGGGCAAGCCCACCCTGGGCAAGAAGACCCGCCGCAATAAGACGACGGACAAGTACATTGTGCGCCGCCGCAGCGCCGCGACCCGCAAGTAGGGCGACTGTAACGGATTAGCGTGAAGGAAGGACGTAAAAAATGTCACGATCGCTCAAAAAGGGTCCATTCATTGAGCCCAAACTTTTGAAGAAGATTGAAGTGATGAACACCAAGGGTGAAAAGAAAGTGCTGCGGACCTGGAGCCGCGACAGCACCATCTTCCCCCAGATGGTGGGTCACACGATTGCAGTGCACGATGGCCGCCGGCATGTTCCGATCTATGTGACGGAAAACATGGTTGGCCACCGGTTGGGCGAATTTGCGCCCACGCGGCATTTCCGTGGTCACGTTTCCGAGAAATCATCCTCGGCGAAAGGCAAGTAAGCCATGGCCACCGATATCCGCGCTCAACTGAAGAATACATCCATCTCCGCTCAGAAGGTTCGCCTGGTGGTGAACCTCGTCCGCGGCAAGCCCGCAGTCGAGGCGCTCAACACCCTCAAGTTTATGCCGCAGGTAGCTGCGCGCCAGGTTGGCAAAGTGCTGGCCTCGGCTGTTGCCAACGCGGAAGAAAACTTTGGCGTGAACCGCGACAACCTGTACATCTACACGATTGTCGCTGACGAAGCCCCCACCCGCAAGTGGCGCCGCTTTGGCGCTCGCGGCCGGTTCAAGCCGCTGCTGCGGCGTTCGTCTCACATCACGGTTGTCCTCCGTGAGCGCGAGTAGAGTAATAGAGACCAGGAGATATTATGGGTCGTAAAGTTCATCCCGTTGGTTTTCGTCTCAATATCAATCAGCCCTGGGCTGGCCGCTGGTACGCTGAAGGTGCTGAATACACCAAGCAGCTCCACCAGGACATCGCCATCCGCAAGCTGATCCACAAGGAAGCTGGCCGCGCGGGCGTTTCGGCTGTAGAAGTCGAACGCTACCCCGGCAAGGTGAAGGTGGTGGTTCACACCGCCAAGCCCGGCATCCTCATCGGCCGCAAGGGTGAAGCTGTCAAGAAGATCCGCCAGGATCTGGAAGCCCTGACCGCCAAGAAGATTGATCTTGAGATCAAAGAGATCAAGGCCCCGGATACGGATGCCTACCTGGTGGCGATGAATATCGCCGGCCAGATCGAGCGCCGCGTCAGCTACCGCCGCGCCATGAAGCGCGCGCTGCAGCAGGCTATGCGCCAGGGCGCCGAAGGGATCAAGATCGAAGTTGCCGGCCGCCTGAGCGGCGCCGAAATGGCGCGCAGCGTCTGGCTGCGTGAAGGCCGCGTTCCGCTGCAGACTCTGCGCGCGAACATGGACTTCGCTCGCGGCGAAGCGCTGACCCAGTACGGCCGCATCGGCGTCAAGGTATGGGTCTACAAGGGTATCGTCTTGCCAGAGGTGGAAGAGAAAGCCGAATCCACCGAGGGTGTGTACGTCAGCGAATAGTAACCGCATCGGGCAGCCGCCCGGTGTAGAACGAAAGAGGTGGCTACAATGTTAATGCCAAAACGTGTTAAGTGGCGCAAGCAAATGCGCGGTCGCATGCGCGGCCGGGCGCTGCGCGGCGCTGAAATCACCTTCGGCGAATTCGGATTGCAGGCGCTGGAACCCGGTTGGGTTACCGCCCGTCAGATCGAAGCGGCCCGCCGCGCCATCGTGCGCCAGATGCGCCGCCGCGGTAAGATCTGGATCCGCATCTTCCCGGACAAGCCCTATACCCAGAAGCCGCCCGAGACGCGCATGGGTAAAGGTAAGGGGAACGTGGAATACTGGGTAGCGGTTGTCCGCCCCGGTCGCATCATGTTCGAAGTCGGCGGTCTGCCCGCTGATATCGCTGCGGAAGCGCTGCACCAGGCTTCCTACAAGTTCTCCATCAAGACCAAAGTTGTATCGCGCCATGAAGGCGCTTCAGGAGAACTGGCATGAAACTCTCGGAAATGCGTCTTTTATCAACTGCCGAACTGCAGACCAAACTGGCCGATGCCCGGCAAGAGCTGATGAACCTCCGCTTCCAGGTGGTTACCGGTCAGCTCACCGACACCAGCCGTTTGTCGCAGGCCCGCCGGCTCATCGCCCGATACGAAACTCTTTTGCGCGAGCGCGAGCTCCAGGCGAATGCGGAAGGTGAGAAATGAATGATCGTCGCCGTTTAGTCGGTGTCGTTACCAGTAACAAAATGATGAAAACGGTAGTCGTGGAAATTGTCCGCACCTACCGTCACCCGCTCTACAAAAAAGTGGTCCACTTGAACAAACGCGTCAAGGCCCATGATGAGCTGGGATGCGCCATTGGTGATACCGTGCAGATCGTGGAATCTGCGCCCCTCTCGCGCGACAAGCGCTGGGTGGTGGAAACCATCCTTAAGCGCGTCGGCCAGCTTGCCGAACGGGCAGCGGAACAGGAAGCGTAAGCCATGATCCAGCAGGAATCTCGTATCAAAGTTGCCGATAACACCGGCGCGCGCGAATTGCTGGTCATCCATATCATGGGTGGTTCCACCCGTCTTTCCGGCGCGATCGGCGACATTGTCGTCGCGACGGTCAAGTCGGCTGCTCCCCAGGGTTCGGTCAAGAAAAGTGACGTCGTCAAGGCCGTGATCGTGCGCTGCTCGAAAGAATGGCGCCGCGATGATGGCTCGTCCATCCGCTTTGACGATAACGCCGCGGTGATTTTGGACAATGATGGCCAAAATCCCAAGGGCACGCGCATCTTTGGACCGGTGGCTCGCGAGCTGCGTGAAAAAGGTTTTATGAAAATTATCTCGCTGGCCCCCGAAGTAATTTAGGGGCAGGCGCGATAGGAGCGAGACCATGAAAGTCAAGATTCGCAAAGGTGATACCGTAGAAGTGATCAGCGGCAGCGCTGAAGACAAAGGCAAGCGCGGCGAAGTTATCCGCGTTGAGCCCGATGAAAGCCGCGTGGTGGTGCAGGGCGTCAATGTGCGCACCAAGCACCAGCGCCAGGTTCAGGCGCAAAACCGCACCGTCAGCCCCGGCAAGGTGCGCTTTGAGGCCCCCATTTCCATCGCCAACGTGATGGTCGTGTGCCCCAAGTGCAACAAGCCCACCCGGATCGCGATTTCGCGCGATGGCGAAAAGGCCGAGCGCGTCTGCAAAGAGTGCAACTCTGTGTTGGACAGCTAAGGTCTTTGGAGCACAACCATGAATAAGTTAAAAGAACAGTACGTAAAAGAAGTCAGGCCGGCCCTGCTGGGCACGCTCAATCTGTCGAACACCATGCAGGTTCCGCGGATCCAGAAGGTTGTGGTCAACATCGGCATGGGCGAAGCCATGGATAACCCCAAGGCGCTGGACGCTGCCGTATCAGACCTGAGCCAGATCACCGGTCAAAAACCGGTCATCACCAAGGCGCGCAAAAGCATCGCTAACTTCAAGCTGCGCGAAGGCCGCGCCATTGGCGTCAAGGTGACCCTGCGCGGCGAGCGCATGTGGTCTTTCCTCGACCGGCTGATGAACATCGTCCTGCCTCGCGTGCGTGACTTCCGCGGTGTTTCGGATGAGGCCTTTGACGGTCGCGGTAATTACACCCTGGGCCTGCGCGAGCAGCTCATCTTCCCCGAGATCGAGTACGACAAGATCGACAAGATCCGCGGTCTGGAAATCACGATCGTAACCACGGCTCAGTCCGACGATCAGGCTGCCGCGCTGCTGCAGATGCTCGGTATGCCTTTCAGGAAGGGTTAATATGGCAAAAAAGTGCATGTCGTATCGTGAAGAACGGCGTAAGTTCGACATCCAGGTGCGCAACCGCTGCCAGCGCTGCGGTCGCCCGCGTGGGTTCATTCGCCGATTTGGTCTGTGCCGCATTTGCTTCCGCGAGTTAGCTCTGGAAGGCAAGATTCCCGGCGTGGTGAAGTCATCCTGGTAAGAGCCAGCTCGGAGGTTTAAGAATGAGTGTTAATGATCCAATTGCCGATATGCTGACTCGCATCCGCAACAGTGCGATGGTGGGTCAAACCATGGTGGCGATGCCGAATTCGAAGATCAAAGTCGAGATCGCCCGCATCCTCAAGGAAGAGGGCTTCATCGAGAGCTACGAAATCGGTGAAACAGAAAAGCCCGGACAGAATGTGCTTCGCATCCGGCTTAAGTACGTGGGCGAACGCCGCGAGCGCTCCTCGGTCATCACCGGGTTGGTGCGCGTCAGCCGCCCTGGCCGCCGTGTGTACACGCACAAAACGAACATCCCCTGGGTTTTGGCGGGGATGGGTATCTCGATCCTGTCCACACCCAAGGGTGTGATGACCGGGCAGCGCGCGCGCCAGCTTGGCGTTGGCGGCGAGATCCTCTGCAAGGTCTGGTAGCCCACGGGCTACCAACAGGAATACAGGAGGTAATACAGTGTCTCGAATTGGTCGCATGCCGATTACCGTTCCAACGGGCGTGCAGGTTGATGTGAAAGGCACCGCCGTGATGGTCAAGGGCCCCAAAGGTGAAATGCACCGCGAGTTCTCGCCGGTGGTTACCATCGCCAAAGAGGGCAACGATCTGGTTATCACGCGCAGCAACGATCAGCCTACCGTGCGCGCGCTGCATGGAACGACCCGCGCCCTGTTGCAAAACATGGTGACGGGTGTCAGCACCGGGTTTACCAAGGTGCTCGAAATTGATGGTGTCGGTTACCGTGCTGAAATGAACGGTAAGAACCTCGTCCTGCACGTTGGTTACTCGCACCCGGTCGAAATTACTCCCGAAGAAGGTATTTCCTTCGAAGTGGACACCAAGACCCGCCAGGTGAAGGTCAACGGCTTTGACAAGGAACAGGTAGGCCAGGTTGCCGCCGATTTGCGCAAGATCCGCCCGCCGGAGCCCTACAAGGGCAAGGGCCTGCACTATCTGGGCGAACGCATCCGCCGCAAGGCTGGTAAATCTGGTAAGGGTAAAGGCAAGAAGTAAGGTGGTGGCGAATGGCAAAATATTCTCGTGCTGAGTCTCGATTACGCCGGCATAACCGGGTGCGCAAGCACCTGTCCGGCACCTCTGCCCGGCCACGCCTGGCCGTTTACCGGAGCGAAGCGGAAATCTACGCACAGGTGATTGATGACGAACAGGGCCAGACGCTGGCCGCCGCGTCTTCGATCGACCATGCGCTGCGTGAAAAACTGGCTGGAATGAACAAAACCGACCAGGCGCGCGCGGTTGGCCAGCTCGTTGCCGAGCGGGCCAAGGACAAGGGAATTACCAGCGTCGTTTTCGACCGCGGTGGTTTCCAGTACATCGGGCGAGTAAAAGCCCTGGCTGATGGCGCCCGCCAGGCTGGCCTCGAATTCTAGGCGAGCAGCAATCATAGATTGAGGGCCTGAAATTATGGATATGACCAATTTTCAACCAATGGAACAGCAGTTTGACGAGCGCGTCATCGAGATCGCCCGTGTTGCCAAAGTTGTCAAAGGCGGCCGCCGTTTCTCCTTCCGGGTGACGGTTGTGGCTGGCGACAACCACGGCAAGGTCGGTCTGGGTGTGGGCAAAGCCAACGCTGTTCCGGATGCGATGCGCAAGGCCACCGAGCATGCGCACAAGAACATGCGCACGGTTGCCCTGTCGGGCACCACCATCCCGCATGAGGTATTGGGCCGCCTGGCTGGCGCGAAAGTGCTGCTCAAGCCGGCTTCCCCCGGTACCGGCGTTATCGCCGCGGGTGGTGTGCGCGCGGTTCTCGAAGCCGCCGGCGTGCGCGATATTCTGACCAAGTCGTTGGGCTCTTCAAACGTTCTGAACGTTGTTCAGGCCACGTTTGACGCCCTCGACCAGCTCAAATCCCCAGAGCAGGAAGCTGCCCGGCGCGGGAAGGCTGCCGCCGACCTGATGCCCTTCTGGGAGCGGAGGAAAAATGGCTAAGAAAGCGGAAGCCACCCCCAAAACCGTGCGCATCACCCTGGTGAAGAGCGCCATCGGTTACTCCGTGCGCCATAAGGCCACGCTGCGGGCCCTGGGCCTGCGCCGCATGAACCAGACCGTGGAGCAGTTGGATACCCCCACGCTGCGCGGTATGCTGATGAAAGTCAATCACCTTGTGATTGTAGAAGAACAGGTAGAGCAATGAAACTACACGACCTGATGCCCAATCCGGGCGCAAAGAAAGAACCAAAGCGCAAGGGCCACGGCCCCGGCGCCGGGCAGGGCAAAACTGCCGGCCGCGGCACCAAGGGCCAGGGCTCCCGGTCTGGTGAAGGCGGCAACCTGTATCGCCAGGGCGGTAACCTGCCCTTCTACCGCCGCCTGCCGTTTATCCGTGGCGAAGGCTTCACCCCGCCGAACCAGGTAGAATTCACCGAAATCAACCTGGAAAAGCTGGCCAGCTTCCCCGCTGATACGGAAATCACCCCCGAAACCCTGATGGAAGCGGACCTGATCCGCAACCTCAAGAACCCGGTGGTGATCATGGGCCGCGGTGAGATTTCTGTGCCGTTGACCGTCCGCGTGCATCGCATCACCAAGAGCGCCCGGGCGAAGATTGAAGCCGCTGGTGGCCGCGTCGAGCTGCTCTAGCCGCTTTTCAAGCAAAGGAGATTTCGCTCATGAAGCGTTCTGCCTGGCGTTACCTGTGGAAATCTGAAGACATCCGGTCGAAGCTGCTCATCACCGTGGGCTTGCTGATTCTCTACCGCCTGGCTGCTAACATCCCCGTGCCGGGGATCAACCGGGATGTCCTCGCCAGTCTGGCTACTTCTGGTGGGGCGGCCGGCAACCTGTTCAACTTGTTGGACCTGTTGTCTGGCGGCACGGTATCCAACTTCTCCATTCTGGCGATGGGCGTTTACCCGTACATCACCGCGCAAATTATCATCCAGCTCCTCGTGCCCATCATCCCGGCGCTCGAGCGGCGGATTAAAGATAACCCGCGCGAAGGCCAGAAATGGATGGAGAAGTGGACGATCATCGGCACCATCCCCATGGCAGCTCTCTCCGCGGTCGGTCAGATCAACATCTTTAGCCAGCTTACCGGCGGCCAGTCGATCCTGTACAACTACGGGTTCACCGGCGCTGCTCTGGTGCCCACCCTGGCAACCCTGCTCAGCATGATTGCCGGTACGATGTTCGGTATCTGGCTGGGCCAGTTGATCTCTGAATACGGTATCCCCAACCAGGGCCTGTCGCTGATCATCTTCTCCGGTATCGTTTCGCAGATCCCAAGCAATCTGGGTTCGCTGCTTGCGGATGAGCAAAACGGCTGGTGGTTGACTCTGATCATCGTTGCTCTGCTGGTGCTGACCATCTTCGCGATCGTCTTCGTGCAGCAAGGGCGCCGCAATGTGCCCGTTCTGTTCCCCGGCCGCCGCGTGGGTAACCGCATGTCGATGCCGGTGCGCAGCAGCCTGCCCTTGATGGTGAATATGGCCGGCATGATCCCGCTGATCTTCGCCCAGTCCATCCTGACCTTCCCGGCCATCGTGGCCAGCTACTTCATGGCGAACAGCACGTTCGCGCGCGGTGTGTATAACACCTTCAGCGCCTCGAACGGCTGGTACTCTCTGATGTACTTCCTGATGGTCGTGCTGTTCACCTTCTTCTACACCGATGTTCTCTTCCAACAGCAGAACTACGGCGATAACCTGAAGAAGCAAGGCGCGCAGATCCCGGGTGTCGTTCGCGGGGGCCCGACGCAAAAGTACCTGACCAAGGTACAGCGCCGCATCACCCTGCCGGGCGCGCTTTTCCTGGGCCTGGTAGCCGTGCTGCCGTACGTGCTGGGTTCCCTCCTTCCGGTCGGTTCTCAGTCGTCGGGGCTGTTCCTCATGTCTTCGGCAGGTCTGCTGATCGTGGTGGGTGTCGTTCGCGATACCTTCACCATCATCGAAACCGAGCTCAAACTGCACGGTTACGACGATAACCTGATCAGAGGGTAAAAAGATGGCGAAGTATATCGTTCTGCTAGGGCCGCCTGGAGCCGGCAAAGGCACGCAGGCGGAGGTCATCTCCGAAAAGTTGAGTCTGGCGCACATCTCATCGGGAGATATCTTCCGCGAAAATTTGAAGGCGCAGACCGAGCTGGGGAAACTGGCGCAGGGTTACATGAACCGCGGCGAGCTTGTGCCGGATGATGTGACCATCGCCATGATCCGCGAACGGCTTTCGCGCCCGGATACGCAATCTGGCGCGCTGCTCGACGGCTTTCCGCGCACGCCGGCTCAGGCCGACGCGCTGGCGGAGATGCTGGCGGGCATGGGTGGCGCGGTGGATGTAGTTCCCTACATCGCCGTGGCCCCGGAGATCCTGGTAGAACGGCTGGGCGGCCGCTGGACGTGCCGCGCGCAGGGACATGTGTATCACGAGAAATTCAATCCCCCACAGCAAGCCGGGGTGTGCGATATCGACGGGTCAGAACTGTACCAGCGCGACGACGACAAAGCGGAAACCGTGGAACGCCGCATCAAGGTGTACTTCGAGCAAACGGCGCCGCTGATCGATTACTACCGCAGCCACGGCTTGCTGGTAGAAATCGACGGCACCCAGCCGATTGATAAAGTAACCGAGCATATGCTCGCGGCGATCGAATAGGAAGTGCATGATGAGTTGGGATAGACAGATCACGATCAAAACCCCTGATGAGCTGCAGTCCATGCGCGCTGCCGGCCGCATCAACGCGGAAGCGTTGGCCGCCGTGCGCGCCGCCATCCACCCTGGGGTGACGACCGCCGATCTGAATGCCGCCGCCGAAGAAGTGCTGCGCAAGTATGGGGCATACTCGCCGTTCAAGAACTACCCCGGCCCGTACCCGTACCCGGCTAGCATTTGCACCAGCATTAACGAAGAACTGGTGCACGGCATCCCCGGAAGCCGCAAGCTGAAGGAAGGCGATATCATCTCTGTGGACTGCGGTGCGGTATTTCAGGGTTTCGTCGGCGATGCCGCCTTTACCGTTGGGGTGGGGGAAATCTCGAAAGAAGCCCAAAAACTGCTGGCTGTCACCGAAGCTGCCCTGTACATTGGCATCGAAAAGATGGTGGCCGGCAATCACGTTGGTGACGTTTCCGCGGCGATCCAACAGTATGTGGAAAGCCACGGGCTGTACGTCACCCGCGAATACACCGGTCACGGGGTTGGGCGGCAGATGCATGAAGGCCCGCAGGTCCCCAACTACGGCATACCTGGCCGTGGAATGCTGCTGCGCAACGGAATGACCATCGCGCTGGAGCCGATGGTTCTGATTGGCACAGCCGCCACGCGAGTCATGCCGGACCAGTGGACGGTGATCTCGCGCGACCGCTCGCTGACTGCTCATTTCGAGCATTCGGTAGCGATTACGCCGGATGGGCCGTACATCTTGACCGCATTGGATGATAGCGGAACATCGCTATCTGGACAGAAAGCAGCCCATCGGGTATAATAGCCACTTTGGCTGAACCAGGAATTATTTTTGAGGAGAAACAGAAATGAAGGTTTCACCGTCCATTCGAAAGCGCTGCGCCAAGTGCAAGATCGTCAAACGCAGCGGCATTTTGTACGTAATTTGCGAAAACCCAAAGCACAAGCAGCGACAGGGATAAGGACCAAGTAACATGGCGAGAATTGAAGGTGTTGATCTCCCGCGCAATAAGCGCATCGAAGTCGGCCTGCAGTACCTGTATGGTATCGGCCCCACCCGTGCCCGGATGATCCTGTCCTCAACCCAGGTCAGCCCCGACGTGCGGGTGAAAGACTTGACCGAAAATGATCTTGCGCTCCTGCGCGAGTTCATCAGCAAGAATTACAAAGTCGAAGGCGATCTGCGTCGCGAAGTTCAAATGAACATCAAGCGCCTGATCGAAATCGGTTGCTACCGTGGCCTGCGCCACCGCCGCAACCTGCCTGTCAACGGCCAGCGCACGCGGACGAACGCCCGCACCCGCAAAGGCCCCAAGAAGACTGTGGCCGGACGTGGTCGCCGCCGCGGTGCAACCAAGAAGTAATTCCACCGCGCCGGAAGCGCAGCGCCAGGTTGGGGCTCCTCTCCCCGCGGCTGCCTGGCCCAAGCAACCGGCAATGTGGATTGCGAATTGATCTGGTACCTGAGAAATTAGCGAGGAATTATGGCACAAAACGTACGCTCTGCACGGCGTGCAACCACCGTGCGAAAAGTAAAGCGCACTTTGTCCAGTGGGCATATTCACATCTATGCCTCTTTCAACAATACCATCATCACCATCACGGACCCGCAGGGGAACACCGTGTGCTGGGGCAGCTCGGGTTCGGCTGGCTTCAAGGGCTCTCGCAAGAGCACGCCGTTTGCCGCCCGCCTCGCCGCGGAACAGGCCCTCAAGACCGCTCAGTCGATGGGTATGCAGGAAGTGGATCTGATCGTGAAAGGCCCCGGCCCCGGCCGTGAATCTGCGATTCGCGCCGTCCAGGCCATGGGCATGCGGGTGCGCTCGATTTCTGACATCACCCCGGTGCCGCACAACGGCTGCCGGCCCCCCAAGAAACGCCGCGTGTAATCAGAGAGGATTTTTGGAATATGGCTAAGTACATTGGGCCGGTGTGCCGTATCTGCCGGCGAGAAGGTGAAAAGTTGTTCCTCAAGGGCGAGCGCTGCTACACCGCGAAATGCGCCTTTGACAAGCGTGGCTTTGCCCCCGGCCAGCACGGCCGCTCGGGCGGTGGCCGCACCAGCGAACGCGAATCGGACTACGCCCGCCAACTGCGCGCCAAGCAGAAGGCTCGCCGCGTCTACAACATTTTTGAAAAGCAGTTCCGCCGCTACTACGGCCTGGCCTTGCGCCGCCGTGGTCTGACTGGCCTCAACCTGCTGCAAATCCTTGAAACCCGCCTCGACAACGTGGTCTACCGCATGGGTTTTGCGGAAAACCGCGCTCAGGCCCGCGAAATGGTTGCTCATGGTCATTTCGTGGTCAATGGACACCGGACGGATGTGCCCTCCATGCTGGTTCGCCCCGGCGACTGCGTGGAAGTACGCGAAGGCTCTCGGAGCCTGACTTATTTCAAGGAATTACCCGAACTGGCCGAGAATCGCACTGCCGCCCTGTGGGTGGACCGCGATATCAAGAGCCTCACCGGGCGTATGCTGCGCATGCCGGAACGCGCGGAGATCGATGGCAATTTGAACGAGCAGCTCATCGTTGAGTACTACTCGCGCTAACGCCAATTAGTCCGGGTGCGCGGTTTTTCAGGGTGCATTTCGGGAAGGGGTGTGGAATCGTGACTGCTCTAACCAATATGGTAACGCCGAAAGTCGAGCGTGAAGCTGAAGCTCGTAACTACGGCAAGTTTGTAATTAGCCCCCTTGGGCGGGGCTATGGGGTAACTCTGGGCAATGCCCTGCGCAGAGTTCTGTTGTCCTCACTGGAAGGCGCCGCGGTGTCTTCGGTGCGTATTTCGGATGTGCTGCATGAGTTCAGCGACATCCCCGGCGTGCGCGAAGACGTGATCCAGGTTATGCTGCAGATCAAACAGCTACGCCTGGTACTGCACGACGCAGATACTTCTCACCTGCACCTCGAAGTGCGCGGTGAGGGTATGGTCACCGCAGCCGACATTCAAGTGCCGGCCGAAGTTGAAATCGTAAACCCAGATTTGTACCTGTTTACTGTGGATGATCCGCGCACCAGGCTTGAAATCGATATGACCGTGGAACGCGGGCGGGGCTATTCCCCGTCTGGCGAGCGGGTGGGCCGCCTGCCCATCGGCGAAATCCCGGTGGATGCGATCTACAGCCCGGTGAAGCGTGTGAACTGGACGGTGGGCTCCGCCCGTGTTGGCCAGAGCACCAACTATGACCGCCTGGTTCTCGAAATCTGGACAGATGGCACCATCACGCCTGAAAAGGCGCTGGCCAATTCTTCCAAGATTTTGATCGACCACCTACGCTATATTTCCGGCGTTAGTGAAGAGGTATTGATGGTCGGCGTCGAAAAGGAAATTGCCGGAAGCCGCTTAACCAGCGAAGCCGCGGAGACCCCAATCGAAAATCTGGACCTATCGGTGCGGGTATTCAACTCCCTCAAGCGCACCGGGATCACCACCGTGGGTGATGTTCTCGAACTGCTCGAAAAGGGTGATGAAGCCGTGATGTCCATCCGCAACTTTGGCGAGAAGAGTCTCGATGAGTTGCGCCAGAAAATGCGGGAAAAAGGCTTCCTGCATGACGAAAAAGATGTGGAGAGCTAACAATGCGACACCAGGTAGCTGGATATAGATTAAGTCGAGATCGGGACCAACGTGAGGCGCTGCGCCGGACACTGATCAAGCAGTTGTTCGAGCACGAACGCCTGACCACCACCCGCACCAAGGCTCTGGCCATCCGCAGCGAAGCGGAACGCCTGATCACCCTGGCCCGCAACAGTGGTAATGGTTCCGAAATAGACAAGGTGAACGCGCGCCGTCTGGCCGCGGCTCGCCTCGGCGGCAATGAGATCCTGCCGAAACTGTTCGACGATATCGCGCCTCGCTTTGCCAACCGCAATGGCGGGTACACGCGCATGTTGAAGCTTGGCCCCCGCCTCGGCGACAATGCTGAGATGGTTGTGCTGGAGCTGGTCGAAGACTGATTTCACCATCCGGATATTTCCGGATAAGAATGGCACGTTACCAAGTTACTCTTGCCTACGACGGCACAAACTTTCTGGGCTTTCAACGCTCTGGAAGATCGCGCACGGTGCAGGGCGAAGTGGAAAAGGCCCTGCGGGGTCTGGGCTGGCAGGATCGGATCATCCTTTCCGCCGGGCGCACAGACACCGGGGTGCACGCCTCCGGGCAGGTGATCGCGTTTGATCTGGACTGGAACCACAGTGCTGAAGCGCTGGGCAAAGCCATCAACGCGGCCCTGCCGGATGATGTGGCGGTGCAGGTCTGCCGGGAAGCAAGCGCGGATTTTCACCCGCGCTACCATGCCACCCGCCGGACATACCGCTACCGGCTGTACTTCAAGCCTGAACGCGACCCCTTGCTCGAACGTTACGCCTGGAGAATCTGGCCGCCGCTGGAGCTTCAACTGCTGCAAGAAGCTGCTGCAATGCTGCCGGGCACGCGCAATTTTGCCGCCTTCGGAACCCCACCCAGGGCCGGGGGCAGCACGGTGCGCACGGTGCAGCATGCAAGTTGGCAGCCGGTTGATGGCGGCCTGATGTTCGAAGTATCGGCCAACGCATTTCTGTATCACATGGTGCGGCGGCTGGTCTTCTGGCAGGTGCTGGTTGGCGAAGGCCGGCTGGCGCTGCAGCACTGGGCACAGGCGGTCAATGCCGCGCAGCCGCTTTCACCTGGGCTGGCGCCCCCCCAGGGGTTAACCCTGGTGGAAGTGTGCTACCCGGAAAGCGCAGCAGGCAGGCAAGAGGAATAAGGAATGGTCAGTCAATGGAGTTGGCTGGACTTCAGGCTTGAAATTGCTTGAAAAGCCGGTCACGATGTACCTGGACACTGTGGAGAAAATAATGGACAAGACGTACGTCCCAAAAGGCAATACGCAGTCGGAATGGTTGTTGGTGGATGCCAATAATCAGAACCTCGGCCGCGTGGCCACCGAAGTAGCGCGATATCTCATGGGCAAACATAAGCCGATCTACACCCCCGGTGCAGATGCGGGCGATTATGTCATTGTCGTCAACGCACAAAAAATCACCGTCACCGGCAAGCGGCTTGACGAGAAATTCTACTATCGCCATTCCGGTTATCCGGGTGGGATCAAAGCGGTGAGCCTGCGCGATCAACTGCGCAACCACCCTGACCGCGTGATCCGCTCCGCCGTGTGGGGCATGCTGCCCCATAACAAGTGGGGCCGGTCGCTGCTCAAGAAGTTGAAGATCTATGCTGGGAATGAGCACCCGCACGCGGCTCAGAACCCCAAACTGGTTGCCTAAAGGAGTAGGGTAAGATGGCTGTACAATATTACGAAGGTATTGGTCGCCGAAAGGAAAGCACCGCGCGGGTTCGCCTGATGAGTGGTTCCGGCCGGTTCATCGTCAACGATCGCCCGGCGCAGGAATACTTCCCCCGCGTTGGCGATATTGAAAGCATCCTCGGCGCTATGATGGCTGCTGGTCAGGAACGCGAGTCGTACGACATCACGGTTGTGGTGCGCGGCGGCGGCGTCACTGGGCAGACTGATTCGGTCAAGCTGGGCCTGGCCCGCGCTCTGGTGAAGATGAACCCCGAGTTCACCTCGCCCCTGCGCAAAGGTGGCTACCTGACGCGCGATCCGCGCATCAAGGAACGCAAGAAGCCCGGCCTCAAGCGCGCTCGCAAGGCCCCGACCTACACCAAGCGTTAAACCGCTGGTTTTCTGGTCAACCATAGCAGGATTCTCTGGCGTATTTGCTCCGGAGAATCCTGTTTTGATTTGGTATTCCCGGCGCATTTCTCGTACAATGGGGGAATGCGCGGGCAAGGCTCGCGCAATCTGATGAAATGGTGATGTATGGCACAACCGATAAATCCAACTCAACCGCCGGGGAACACGCTGCCCGGCATTTCATTCACCAGCCTGGAAACCGTGTTTTCCGCACTGGGGTTGGACCTGTTTTCCGGCGTGGCGCTGGTTTCCGCCGCGCGCCTTTCAACTGCCTTTGCGCCGCTCTTCTCCCCGGCGTACCCGGCTTTGATCGGGCCGCTGGCCAGCCCGGAGATCGCGGCTGGTGTGTGGCGCGCGTTATCGGTCAATTATCCGGCGGATTTTGCCGCGCGGTTGGTGCACCAGGCCGGCACCGCGGAGCAAACCCTGGAGGATACCGCCCTGAACGCCATTGCAGCCTGCGACAGCCTGGGTGACCGCAGCCTGCTGTATCTGCCTGCGCTGGGCGAAGATACCGCGCTGGAGTTCTTCCAGGATGTGGTGGCCCATCTGCGCGATCCACTGACCGGATGCCCGTGGGATAAAGAACAAACCCATGCCAGCTTGCGCCCCTATCTACTGGAAGAAACCTACGAAACCCTGGAAGCGCTCGACAGCGGTGATATGCGCAAGGTGAGCGAAGAATTGGGCGACCTGCTGCTGCAAATTGTGCTGCATGCCCAGATTGGCGTGGTGGAAGGCGAATTTACCCTGGCCGACGTGCTGCAAGGCATCAACCGCAAGATCATCCGCCGTCACCCGCATGTCTTTGGCGACGTGGAAGTGAGCGGGGTGAGCGGTGTACTGCGCAATTGGGAACGCTTGAAAGCCGAAGAGCGCCAGAACAAGAGCGAAACCGAAAAGGGGCTGCTCGACAGCGTGCCGCGTATCCTCGCGGCGCTGGCGCTGGCCCAAGAATATCAAGACCGCGCCGCGCGGGTGGGCTTTGACTGGAGCGAGATTGGCCCGGTGCGCGCCAAGATCTTCGAAGAACTGGAAGAAGTGGAAACCGCGCCGGATGAGCAAGCCCGCGCCGGAGAATTGGGCGACCTGCTGTTTGCGGTGGTCAACCTGGTGCGCTGGTATAAGGTGGATGCCGAAACCGCGCTGCGTGAAACCAGCAACCGCTTTCGCCGCCGGTTTGAATATATCGAACGGACCGCCCGGTCGCAGGGTAGGGCGCTGAACGAAATGACCCTGGCCGAAATGGATGTGCTTTGGGAACAGGCCAAAGACATGGAGTGAGAATCAAAAAGAAGACCGCGAAGCGGCCTTCTTTTTGATGCAACCGTATTAACGGAAATACAGCCCGGTGACCTGGTGCGGCTCTTCTTTGGTGACCGTCACCACGATGTTGACCTTATCGGTTTTGGTGAAGACGCTTTTGTACTGTGCAGTGACCATTTTGCCGTAATCGGTCACGCTGTCGATACTGCGCGACTGGTACGCGCCGATCTGGTCGTTCAACTGGCGCGCGAGCGCTTCAAACTTCGCCTGGTCAATGGAGGTGCGCATCTCGTCATTGAAATCTTTGGCGAAGGTGGCATAATCGTTGGCAACCAGCCCGGCCAGCATATTCTCGGTGATCGGGTCGACATATTCCATCACTTTGTCGGCCTCTTCGCCTTCCAGTTTTGTGCCTGCCTCGCCGGAGCAGCCGGCAAGCAGCAGGCTGGCCAACACCGTGATGAGGAAAGCAATGCGGTAAAACTGTTTCATCTTCAAACACTCCTTCTGATTAAGCCGATAGCGGCTCGAATTTTGCGGTGAAATGCCGCAGCAGTTGGGGCGCGTAAGTCAGGCGGTAGCCGCGCAAAGTCTCGGCTTTCTTGCACAGTCGCCCCAGGGTCTCCACAACGTAATCCATATGGCTTTGGGTGTACACCCGGCGTGGGATCGCCAGCCGCACCAGTTCTAATTGCGGGTAGACCATCTCACCGGTATCCGGGTCTGGATAAGCAAACATGACCGAGCCGATTTCAACGCCGCGCACGGCGCCTTCCAGATACAGCGCGGCGGAGAGCGCCTGCCCGGGAAACTCGGCGTGCGGGATGTGCGGCAGCAGCCGCCCGGCATCCAGGTAAATCGCGTGGCCGCCCGGCGGTTCGATGATCGGCACGCCCACCTGCGTGATGCAGCGGCCCAGGTAAGCCGTTTGCCCCAGGCGGTACGCCAGGTAACTTTCGTCCAGGCCTTCCCACAGGCCAACCGCCAGCGCTTCCAGGTCGCGGCCGGCCAGCCCGCCGTAGGTGGGGAAGCCCTCGCGCAGGATCAGTTCGTTGCATACCCGCTGGTAGAGGTCGGCGTCACGCATGGCCAGAAAACCACCGATGTTCACCAGCCCATCCTTCTTGGCGGACATAAATGCGCCGTCGGCCAGGGCGAAGATTTCATGGGCGATTTCAAGCATCGTCTTATTCGCATAGCCAGGTTCGCGCTGCTTGATGAAATATGCGTTTTCCGCATAGCGGCAGCAGTCGATAAAGAACGGGATGCCGTGCTCTTTGTAGACCGCGGCCACGGCGCGCATGTTTTCCAGCGAGACCGGCTGACCGCCGCCGGCATTGTTGGTGATGGTGATGGTGCCGAAGGGGATATTTTGCGCGCCGGTTTGCTGGATGAAGGCGCGCAGTTTGGCGACATCCATATTGCCCTTGAACGGGCTCTGGTCGTTGGGGTCAAAGGCTTCGGCGCATACCAGGTTGGTGGGGCGGCCTCCGCGCGCGCGAATGTTGCCATCGGTGGTGTCGAAGTGCATGTTGGAAGGGATATAATTCCCAGGCTTCACCAGCACCCCGGTGAGGATGTTTTCTGCAGCACGGCCCTGGTGAGTGGGAACGAAGAACTCAAACTGGAAAATATTCTGCATTGCTTCTGCCAGCCGGTAGTACGACCGCGCCCCGGCATAAGATTCATCTCCCGATAAGATCGCCGCCCATTGGTGATGGCTCATCGCGCCAGTGCCCGAATCAGTCAGCAGGTCTATATACACATCTTCCGCGGGCAGCGCAAACAGGTTGTAACCTGCGCGCCGCATGGCTTCTTGCCGGGCAGCCGGGTCGATCAGCCGGATCGGCTCCACCATTTTGATCCGAAACGGCTCAGCGGGATATTCGATCATGGATTCCTCCAGAAAGGGTAGGTTGAACGGACTCGTCCTTCATAGTGTAGCACCGTTCATCCATTGAGGGATACCTGCCAAACCTCACTCGTTGCGGCGATTTTTAGCCGCCTTCCGGCCATCTCCTCGCGTAGATGCCATTGACAAAAAATGCTATACTTTGTGTGGATCTTCACAAGCAATCCCTGGCTGCGCCGCGCCTTCTCCTGCATCATTAATCCATACAAAAAGGGTGATGTTGCTAACTATTGCATATGCAACCCGCATGGTACAATCTTCCTATCCGCGGGGGCGGCGCGGTAATTCATTATTATTCCCGGTACTTTTGCCATAGATGAAGGAGACATGCACATGGATTGGATATACATAGGCGTGTTTATGGTTGTTGCCACGGCTTTACCGGCTGCCGCGATTACGATCGCTGGCCTTCTCGCTCCCAAAAAGCCGAACAAGATCAAGAACTCTACCTATGAATGCGGCATCGAAACCGTGGGTGAATCATGGGTGCAGTTCAAAGCGCAGTACTATATTTTTGGCTTGATTTTTCTCATTTTTGATGTGGAAACCGTTTTACTTTTCCCGTGGGCGGCAGCGTATAACCAGCTCACATTGTTTGGAATCATTGAAGCGGTGATCTTCATCCTCATCCTGCTTGCCGGGTTATTCTACGCCTGGCGCAAGGGAGAGCTGGAGTGGATTTAAGCTCCGGAAAACTGCATAGCTCGGGAGGATTACAATGACGTTTTGGAATGATCCGATCAACTTCATTGGACAATGGCTGCAGGGCTTGCTCATCCAATGGGGCGTCGCGCCGGGCGTAGCGCAGGTAATCGTGCTCGTCCTCGGCGCCGCGATATTGGGCGTGGTTGGCCTGGTTTGGGTGATCTTTCTCATCTGGTATGAGCGCAAGATCATCGGCCGCCTGCAAGATCGCCTGGGCCCGAACCGGGTTGGCCCTTTTGGGGTGTTCCAGGCAATTGCAGACATGCTCAAGATCTTCACCAAAGAATACATTACGCCTGACGGCGCAGACAAAGTTCCCTACAACCTCGCCCCGGTACTCGCCGTGGGCGGTGTGTTGATGATGTGGGGCGTGGTGCCGTTCGCCAGCCGCATTATTGGGGCAGACATTGGCGTGGCGGTGCTGTTCGTGGTGGCCGCCGGCGCCATCGGCGAGCTGGGCATCCTTTTTGCCGGCTGGGGCTCGAACAACAAATACGCGCTGCTCGGCGCGTTCCGCTCGGTGGCCCAGTTGATCTCATACGAGATCCCGATGGTCATTACCCTGCTTATCCCGGTCATGTTTTCCGGTTCGCTTTCCCTGCAAACCATCGTGCAGCAGCAGACAATCTGGTACGCGCTGCTCGCTCCCATCCCCGCGCTGATTTTTCTCATTACGCAAATTGCCGAAGTTGGCCGCGCTCCGTTTGACCTGATCGAAGCCGAGTCCGAGATCGTGGCCGGGTTCAACATTGAGTATTCCGGCCTCAAGTTCGGCATGTTCTTTGTGGGCGAGTTTCTGCATGCGTTCACCGCGGCGCTGCTGTTCGCGGTGCTGTTCCTGGGCGGGTGGCGCGGCCCATTTGCCGAGCAAATTCCCTTCCTGGGTTTCATCTATTTGTGGATAAAAACTTTCCTCATCTACTTCCTCACCGTTCTCATCCGCGGAACCGTGCCGCGTTACCGCATCGATCAGATGATGGACATCAACTGGAAGCTGCTCACCCCGCTGTCGCTGGTCATGGTGCTGGTCACCGCGGTGGTCTTCAACCTGGTCAAGCCGGTGGGCAGCCCCTGGGTCACCCTGGCGGCGCTGCTGGCGGCTAACGCGGTGATGGGTGTGATCACCATGCAGTTCTTGCGCGGGGCCGCGCGCAGCCGCCGCCGGCCGATGGTTGCCCCCAGCACCATCGTCGTTGCCCGGCCCGAACCTCAAAATACCCAATCCAACCCGGAGTGATGCGATGACACTATCCCAGGTGTTTTTTCTGGCGGTTGCGGCCATTACGCTCTTCGCGGCCGTCATGGTGGTGAGTACGCGGCGCATTATGCACGCGGCCCTGTGGCTGGTGCTGTCGCTGTTTGGCGTGGCGGTGCTGTTCGCCCTGCTGCAGTCCGGTTTCTTTGCGGTGGTGCAGGTAGTGGTCTACATCGGCGCGATTGCGATTTTGATCATCTTCGCCGTGATGCTCACCCGCCAGGTGATGCTCGATGTTGGCCCGCAGCTCAACCGCGGCTGGTGGATTCCGGCGGTGCTGGTAGCCGGGTTGTACGCGGCGCTGGTGGGCGTGCTCTCTACCTGGAGCCAGTTCCAGGCCCAGGCCGGACCATTAGCCCCCGAGGCCAATGATCTGAGCCGCTTTGGCCAGGCGCTGGTTGATCTGAACGCTTACGTCATTCCCTTCGAGATCGCTTCGGTGCTGCTGCTCGGCGCGCTGATCGGCTCCATTTTTGTCGCTTCGGAAAGAAAGGGGTAGGTCGATGATCCCACTCTCCTGGTACCTGATCTTTGCCGCGGCGCTTTTCTGCATTGGCCTGTTCGGCGTGCTGGCCCGCAAAAACGCCGTTGCCATCCTGATGGGCGTGGAATTGATGCTCAATGCGGTCAACATCAACCTGGTGGCTTTCTGGCGCTACCTGTACGCGCCGGACCTGGCCGGGCTGACGTTTGTGGCGATCGTGCTGGTGGCTGCCGCGGCGGAAACCGCGGTGGGGCTGGCGCTGATCATTTCCGTATACCGCCGCCGCAGTACCGTGGTGGTGGACGATCTCAGCCTGATGAAGGGGTAGGGGAGGTACGATGACCATTCAAACGCTGCTCTGGTTGCTCCCTCTTCCGCCGCTGCTGGCTTTTGCGCTGATCATCCTGGTCACCAACCGCTGGAAGGCGCTCAGTCACACGCTGGCCATCGGCGCCGCGGCGCTCTCCTGGCTGGGGAGTATGTTTATCTGCTGGACGGTCTTCCGCCTCGACGGCCTGGCCGAGCACCCCATTGGCTCTACCATCCAATGGCTGCCCACCGGCGCGGATAGCTGGCTTTCCATCGGCACGCGCATCGACCCGCTCGCCGCGGTGACCCTGTTCTTCGTGGCCTGGACGGTGCTCTTCATCTTTATTTACAGCGTTGGCTATCATAACTTCGGCCAGCCCCAGGGCGATCATGACCGGGCGGGCCTGCCGCCCGAGGGCGCCACGCTCAAAGGCAAGGGCCATCATCGCGTGCCGTCCATCGAGCCGATGTACTCACGTTTCTTTGCATTCATCAGCCTGTTCGCCTTCGCCATGTACACTCTGGTGGTCAGTGACAACCTGCTCACCCTGTACATCGGCTGGGAGATCATGGGGCTGTGCTCCTACCTGCTGATCGGCTTCTGGTACGGCAAAAAATCCGCGCGTGATGCGGCGGTGAAAGCCTTCCTCACTACCCGCGTCGGCGACGTGTTTATGCTGTTGGGCCTGGTGGGGCTTTATAAAGCCGCCGGAACGCTCAGCTATGCCGGTATTTTTGGCAATGAAGAAATGCTGCACACCCTGGCTACCACTGGCTCGGGCATTCTTGGCCTTTCGCAGGCCGGGCTGTTTGGGCTGCTGCTTTTCATCGGCACGGTGGGCAAATCGGCGCAGTTCCCGCTGCACGTGTGGCTGCCCGATGCGATGGAAGGCCCCACCCCGGTTTCGGCCATGATCCACGCGGCCACCATGGTATCGGCGGGCGTGTACCTCTCCATTCGCATCTTCCCGCTGGTCTCGCAATCGGAAACAGCGCTGTTGGTGATGAGCATCATCGGCGCGTTTACCGCGCTGTTCGCGGCCACTATCGCCCTGGCGCAAAATGATATCAAGCGCGTGCTGGCCTACTCCACCATTTCGCAGCTTGGCTATATGATCGCCGCGTTGGGCGTTGGCGCGTACGTGGCCGCTGCCTTCCACCTGGTGACGCACGCCTTCTTCAAGGCGTTGCTCTTCCTCGGCTCCGGTTCGGTCATTCACGGCATGGAACACGGCGTACTGCACACCGGCGAACACGTTGACCCGCAGGACATGCTCAACATGGGCGGGCTGCGGGTGAAGATGCCCATCACCTTCTGGACGTTCCTCATCGGCGGTTTCGCGCTCTCTGGTTTCCCGCTGGTCACCGCCGGCTTCTGGTCAAAAGATGAGATCCTCTCCGGAGCGTTTGCCGGTGGGCATTGGGTTGTGTTTGCCACACTGGCCGTTTCCGCGCTGCTGACTGCTTTCTACACCATGCGCCAGATCACGCTGACCTTCCTGGGCCAACCGCGCACGAAGGCTGCCGCGCACGCCCACGAAACCCCACTGACCATGACCCTGCCGCTGATGGTGCTGTCGTTCTTTGCGATTACCGCCGGGTGGGTGGGCATTCCCAAAGCCTTCCCGGTGCTGGGCGGGTTGATCAATCCCTGGTTTGAGGAATTCGTCGGCTCCATGCTTCCCGCCCACGGCGAGGCAGCCGAAGCTGGTCACAGTCTGGTGCCGCTGTTCACTTCGCTGGTGGTGGCGCTGGGCGGCCTGTACCTGGGCTGGCTGGTGTATTCAAAAGTCAAGGCCGGCGCCAAAGATCCATTTGCTCGCGCGCTGCCCGGCCTGCACCGCGTGCTGCAAAACAAGTATTACATCGATGAGTTCTACCAGCGCGCGTTCATCCGCCCGGCGCGCTGGGTGGCTGAAGAATTTTCCTACCGCATCATCGACCGCGGCCTCATCGACGGCATCTTGCATGGCATCGCCGGCGGCGGGTTGGGGCTGGGCCGCTTCACCCGCGACCAGGTCGACCTGCCGGTGTGGAACCACTTCGTTGAGTGGTTAATGGCGCGCGTTCCCGCGCTCGGCCGCGTCCTCAAGGGCGTGCAGACCGGGCGGGTGCAGCAGTACATGGTCATCGCGATTGCCATTGCCGTCGTGGTGGGCGTCCTGTTCGTTTACTTCTTTGTTCTGGCTTAGGCCATAGGAGCAGACGATGAATTTCCTCATGGATCATCTCCTGTCCTGGATCTTGTTCATTCCCACCGTCGCGGCGTTGATTTTGCTGCTGCTGCCAAACCGGGCGAACCTGCTGCGCTGGTATGCGCTTCTCGCCAGCAGCATTCCCTTTGTACTCACGCTGGTCGTCTGGTTCAATTTCAACAACGGGCAGCCCGGCTTTCAATTTGAAGAGCAGGCAGTCTGGTATGCGGCGCTCAATTCCAGCTACCACATCGGCGTGGACGGTATTTCACTGCCGATGGTGCTGCTTACCACGCTGTTGATGCCGCTGGCGATGCTGGCATCCTTCAGCGTCAAAGAGCGCATCAAGACCTACATGTTCCTCTTCCTGCTGCTCGAAACGGGCATGTTGGGCGTCTTCCTGGCGCTGGATTTGCTGCTTTTCTTTGTCTTCTGGGAGATTGGCCTGGTGCCAATGTACTTCCTGATCGCGCAGTGGGGCAGCGCCAACCGCAACTACGCCTCGCTCAAGTTTATCCTCTACACGATGGGCGGCTCGCTCGGGCTGCTGCTGGCCATCCAGTTGATTGGCGTGGTCTCCGGCACGTTTGACCTGCCGCTGCTCTTCGACCGCTGGGCCAACCTGACCCAGGGCACGCTGATGGGGCTGCCGGTGACGACGGTCAAGGCGATCGCTTTTTGGGCCTTTGTCATCGCCTTCGCTATCAAAGTGCCGGTCTGGCCGTTCCATACCTGGCTGCCCGATGCGCACACCGAAGCCCCCACCGCCGGATCGATGATCCTGGCCGGAGTGCTGCTCAAGCTGGGCGCTTACGGCTTCTTGCGGCTGGTGCTGCCGCTCTACCCGTTGGAAGCCAGGACCTACGCTGGCTGGCTGGCCGCGCTCGGCGCGCTGG
The DNA here is from genome assembly GCA_036567625.1 of Anaerolineaceae bacterium. Classification (GTDB taxonomy): domain Bacteria; phylum Chloroflexota; class Anaerolineae; order Anaerolineales; family Anaerolineaceae; genus CALDSL01. Next base: position 26,453 of record DATCUC010000034.1, read on the forward strand.
CGATCATCTTTGGCGCGCTTTCGGCCTACGGGCAAACGGATTTCAAGCGGCTGGTGGCGTATTCTTCCATCAACCACATGGGCTTTGTGGTTCTCGGCATCGCCGCCGCAGCCTGGACGATTGGCACGCAAGACGCAGCGATCGCCCTCAACGGCGCGGTGCTGCAAATGTTCAATCACGGCCTTTCCGCGGCAGGCATGTTCTTCCTGGTTGGCGTGATTTACGAGCGTACCCACACCCGCGACCTGACAAAGTGGGGCGGGCTGTTCCCCCTGGTACCGGTTTACGGCGGTGTGCTGATCTTCACTGCCATGGGGTCGCTGGGTCTACCCGGCCTGGGCGGGTTCGTGTCGGAATTTATGGTCGTGCGCGGCGCGTGGCCGGTATTCACCCTGGCCACCGCGTTGAGCATGATCGGTTTGTTCTTCACCGGGGCTTATATCCTCAAGGCACTGATGATGGTGCTGCACGGCCCGCTCAACGAAGAATGGCGCGGCCACCTGCCGGAAATCAATGCTCGTGAGCTGCTGGTGATCGCTCCGCTTATGATCCTGATGCTGGTGATCGGTCTGTGGCCCTCCTGGCTGCTGGATATGATCAACCGGGCTGTTGTCATGCTCTTCTAAGAGGTGAAGGATGAACTTCCCGATACTGACCCTAACCATCTTTATTCCCCTGGTAGCCGGCCTGTTGATCCTGTTTTACCCGGCGGAGAAAAAGACCTGGCCGCGCATCACGGCGCTGGCAGCAGCGGTGATCACCTTTCTCCTCACCATCCTGGTCTATGCCCGTTATGATGTTGCCGCGGGCGGCTACCAGTTCATCGAACAGATCCCCTGGATGCCGTTTTGGGATATCAGCTACCACGTCGGCGTAGACGGTATCAGCACGCCGCTGCTGCTGATGGCCGGTGTGGTGCTCTTCTGCGGCACGGCCGTTTCGTGGAACGTGGAAGACCGCCCGCGGGAGTTTTTCTCTTTCCTGATGTTCCTCGGCACCAGTGTGTTGGGTGTCTTTGCCTCGCTCGATTTGTTCCAGTTGTTTTTCTTCTTTGAGTTGGCGATCTTCCCCAAGTACCTGATGATCGTCATCTGGGGCTACCCCAAGACGCGCGAATACGGTTCGATGAAGCTGACGCTCTACCTGTTCGTCGGTTCGGTGTTCGCCCTGGTGGGCGTGCTGGCGCTGGTTTTCCTCTCTGGAGCCAACACCTTCGACCTGCTCAAGCTGGAGCAGTTTGACTTCACCACTGCTTTTCAACAGACCTGGTTCCCCTTTGTCTTTTTTGGCTTCGCTGTGCTGGCGGCCATCTTCCCGGCCCACTCCTGGGCGCCGGACGGCCACGTTGCCGCGCCGACCGCCGTTTCGATGATGCTGGCTGGCGTGGAAATGAAAGTCGGCGCATTTGCCGCGCTGCGTGTGGGCATCATGCTGCTGCCCGAAGGCGCGCATTTCTGGGCTCCGCTGGTTCTCGTGCTGGCCACCATCAACGTAGTGTATGGCGCGCTCATCGCCCTGGTGCAGACGGATTTCAAGTACGTCATCGGCTTTTCTTCGGTTTCGCACATGGGACTGGTGATGATCGGCTTTGCCACACTGTCGAAAGAAGGCTTGCTCGGCTCGGGGCTGCAAATGTTCTCGCATGGCATCATGACGGCTCTCTTCTTTTCTGTGGTCGGCATGGTCTACGACCGGGCGCACACCCGCGATATTGCCCGGCTGGGGGGGCTGTTCCAGAAGATGCCTGCCGCGGCGGTGGCGTTTATCGTCGCCGGCCTGGTGTCGATGGGCATGCCCGGCTTCTCTGGGTTCATCGCTGAGTTTCCCATCTTTATGGGCGCATGGAAGGCCGCCCCGATTGTGGCGATCATCGCCGTGCTGGGCGTGATCATCACCGCGGGCTACATTCTGCTGGTCGTGCGCCGCGTGTTCTTTGGCGAACTGAACCCCGACCTGGCCCATGTGGGCGATGTCAGCCTGCTGGATAAGGTCAGTATGGCGGTGTTGGTCGTCATGATGATTGCGCTGGGAGTATTTCCCTCTCTGATGTACCCGATGGTGCAGTCGGGCGTCAATTACATCCTGGCTCTGGTTGGAGGTGCATAAGTGGATACCCCTGCGTTTCATCCCGCGATGATCCTGGCGATTTTACCGGAAATTGGGCTTATCATCCTGGCCGGGCTGGTGCTGCTGGCAGATTTGCTCTTCCACCGCAAGAAAGACCGCGACCTGGGCCTGCTCACCTTTGGTGGGCTGCTGGCCGTGGCCGGGGTAACCCTGGTCTATTCTCGGCCTGATATGGTTCCGGTGACCGTCTTTGGCGGCGCGCTGCGCCAGGACTGGGCCACCTTTGTCTTCCGCATGATCTTCCTCGTTGGCGCGGCGATTTCGGTGCTGTTTACGATGGATACTGACCGGCGCATCCGCAGCGGGGCATTCTACCTGCTGGTGATCATCGCTACGCTGGGCATGAGCCTGATGGCGGCCGCCGCGGACCTGATCACGCTGTATCTGGCAATCGAAACCACGTCGATCCCGCTATACGTGCTGTCCGGTTCGCTGGTGAAAGATCAAAAATCTACGGAAGCTGGCGTCAAGTACATGCTCTTTGGCGCGTTCACCTCGGCCATCATGCTCTACGGCTTTAGCTTGCTGTACGGTTTTACCGGCACGACCAACTTATACGAGCTGAAAGGCCTGCTGGAAAGCGGCCAGATTTCTACGGTTGCCCTGGTGGCCGTGGCCATGCTGGTGCTGGCCGGGTTTGGTTTTAAAATCTCTGCGGTTCCGTTCCACTTCTGGGCGCCGGATGTGTACGAAGGCGCGCCCACGCCGGTGGCGGGCTACCTCTCGACGGCTTCCAAAGCTGCCGGGTTCGCGGTGCTGCTGCGCTTCCTCAATGTCGTTTTCCCCGATCTCTACCCTGCCTGGCTGTTGGTGGCGCTGCTCTCCGTGGCGACGATGATCATTGGCAACGTACTTGCCTTGACCCAGAAGAATATCAAGCGCCTGTTGGCGTATTCTTCGATTGCTCAGGCCGGCTACATGCTGATCGGCGTCGCGGCAGCCACCGAGCTCGGCAACACCGCTGCTATCTTCTACCTGATCTCCTACCTGGTGACCAACCTGGCTGCCTTCGGGATCATTGTGGTTGTGGGCTGGTCGGTCGGCTCTGACGAGATCGCCGCCTACGCCGGGCTGAGCCGCCGCTCGCCTGGGCTGGCGCTGGCGCTGCTGGTGGCGCTGCTTTCACTGGGCGGCGTGCCGCCGTTTGCCGGGTTTATCGGCAAGCTGTTTGTCTTTGCTGCCGCGGTTCAGGCGGATATGATCTGGCTGGCCATCATCGGCATCATCAATTCAGTGGTCGCCCTGTACTACTACCTGGTGGTACTCAAAGTTGTGTGGTTGAACCGTTCGGATGATGAGGAGGTAAAACTTCCGGTGACCCGCCCGTGGCGGTTGGCCGTGGTGGTTTGCGTGGCCGGTATGCTGCTCCTGGGTACCATTTTCGCTCCATGGTACCAGTGGGCGTTGCAAGCTGCTACAGCCTTCTAAATTTGGTTTGACTAGCAATATTAGATTTGCTATAATCACACCGCTATGACCTTGCCCCAGAATAATGGACACAACAACCGGCAGCGCATTGTAAACCTGGCTATTGCCGGTATTGTGGGGCAGGTTGGTTGCCTGACGCTGGTCATTATTCTCGGAGCGGTTTTCGGGGGGCTGTGGCTCGACGCCCGCTTCCAAACCCGTCCAGTCATTACAATTGTTCTTCTGATTGCGAGTATTCCGGTTTCCCTGGTAATCATGTTCGCGGTAGTGCGGGCCGGGATCAAGCGCATTCGGCCTCAAATAGACGTACCCAATCAAAAAGGAGAGGAGGCAGACATTGGAAAACACACGTAAATGGCGGTGGGGTGCCAACCGTTGGATCGTGCTGGCTTGCATTATTTTGATGGTCATCGTGGCGACGGCATTTATGCCCGTGCGCCCGCACATCTTTGTCGCGCCGGAAAAACTGTCGCACGAACCGTTGTTCACACTCCCCGTCATCGGTGATTTTTACGTCACCAACACCCTCACAACCATGCTGATCGTCTACGCGCTGGTCTTTATTCTGGCCCTGGCGGTGCGCAACGGCGTGCGCCGCGGCAGCCTGGTACCCAGCGGCATTGTGCTGCTGATGGAATGGGTGGTTGAGGTTGTGTATAACATGACCGAATCGACCGTCGGGCGGCACGCGCGCAAGGTGTTCCCATTCTTTATGACCATTTTGCTGGTCGTGCTGGTGTCCAACCTGTTAGCTTTGGTTCCGGGCATGGAAAGTATCGGCATTTTGGAGCCGACCAGCGATCATGGCAACCTGGTGCAGCAGATCACTCCGGGAATTGCCACGGTAGTCAACACGGAAGCGCATGAGGGCGAACAGGGGTTCGCGTTGGTACCCTTCTTCCGCGGTATGTCCACTGACCTGAACTTCACCGTGGCGTTGGCGCTGATCTCGGTCATCATGACCCAGGTGTTGGGTTTTCAGGCCAACGGACCGGGGTACATCTTGCGCTTCTTCAACGTGCGCAACCTGTTCACCAAGCCGTTTTTTGGCGCGATGGATTTTCTCGTCAGTTTGTTGGAGCTTATTTCTGAGTTCGCGAAAATCCTCTCGTTCTCCTTCCGTCTTTTTGGCAATATGTTCGCGGGCATGGTGCTCACCTTCCTGATCATTTCTATGGTGCCGTGGTTCGCGCCAGCGATGATCATGATGTTTGAGTTCTTCATTGGCCTGATCCAGGCATTCGTGTTCGGCATGCTGACCATGGTGTTCATGTCGCAGGCTGTTGCCGGTCATGGAGATGGCGAGCACGAGCACGCCTGATCCTGAACGCTGATTTTATTAACAATCCATTCGTCTGATACAGGAGGTTATACCAGATGACAGGTGATCTCATCGAGGCTGCAAAATTCATTGGCGCGGGTCTTTCTATGATCGGCGCGCTGGGTGCCGGCATCGGCATCGGCTTGAGCGTTCAGGGCGCACTGGAAGGCATGGCTCGCAATCCGGATGCCTACGGCAACCTGCTGACAAACATGATCCTGGGTATTGCTTTCTCGGAAGCAATCGCGATTTACTGCCTGGTGATCGCCTTCTTGATGCTGTTCGTCCTCTAACCCAGGGTACGGCGAGAAAGGAGTACAGCCTTGGACGCGCTTGGTATTAATCTTGGATACCTGCTCATTCATATTTTGAGTTTCACCATCTTGCTGGTGACCCTGCGCAAGTGGGCCTACGGGCCAATTACGAGCATGATGGAAAAACGTCGCAAGATGATCGCCCAGGGCCTGGAAGATGCCCAGGTGGCCGCTGAAGCGCGCGCCAATGCCGAACGCCAGGCCAGCCAGATTCTGACGGACGCGCAGGCCAAAGCCGCCGAAGTAGTGCGTGAAGCCACCGAACGCGCGGAAGCCGCGGAACGCGAAGTCCGCGTGCAGCGCGAAGCGGAGATCAATAAGATGCGCGAGCAGCGGCTGGCGGAAGTGGAAGTGGAGCGCAACCGCATTTTGGGCGAAGTGCGCAGCCAGGTGGCCGCGCTGGCGATTGCCGCGACGCAAAAGCTGATCGGTGAAAATCTGGATGAAAAACGCCAGCATGCCCTGGTAAATGATTTCTTCTCGGGTGTGAAATCCGGCCGCGTGACCGTGCTGGAAGGCCAGGACCTGGCCGGTTCTTCTGCCGAAGTGACCAGCGCGCTGCCGTTGACGGCTGAAGAGCAAGAAACGGTGAAGCGCGACGTGCTGGCCAACATTGGCGGCGCGGGTACGGTTTCCTTCCGCGTTGACCCGACCATTTTGGGCGGGCTGGTGGTGCGTGTGGGCGACCGAATGGTGGACGGCTCGGTTGCCGGGCAGTTGCAGAACTTACGCCAGAACTTGCAGTAATTTTTGGATGAGAAGAAAGAGGGGTTTTGGCGCCAGCCAGAACCCTTTTTTCATTTGGAGGTAATTCGTGCCAACCCTACATTCTCTGTTCCGCGATTTTCCTGTTCCCATCCTGTCGCCGCAAAATGACCTGCCGCGCGTGACCATCACTGGCATTGCCCTGGATTCGCGCCAGGTGCAGCCGGGCAATCTTTTTGTTGCACTCACCGGCGGCAGCACCGACGGCCACCGCTTTATTCCAGCGGCAGTTGAGCGCGGCGCGGCGGCAGTGGTTGGCACGCTTCGCCTGGCAGATGTGGCCGTGCCGTATGTGCAGGTCGAGGATACCCGGCGCGCGCTGGCTTACCTCTCCGCGGCATATTACGGTTTTCCCGCCCGCCAGTTGACCGTAATCGGCGTCACCGGAACGGACGGCAAGACTACCACCTCCAATTTGCTGTATAAAATTTTGCAGCAGGCCGGCATCCAGGCCGGGATGATTTCAACGGTCAATGCGGTGATCGGAGATGAAGAGATTGACACCGGCTTTCACGTGACCACGCCCGAAGCGCCGGATGTGCAGCGCTACCTGGCGCGCATGCTGGCCGCCGGGCTGACCCACGTGGTTCTGGAATCCACCTCGCACGGCCTGGCGCAGCACCGTGTGACCGCCTGCGAGTATGATATTGGTGTGGTGACCAACATTACCCACGAGCACCTCGATTATCACGGTTCCTACGAGGCCTACCGGGTCGCGAAAGGCATATTGTTCTCCAGTCTGGCCCATACCCAGCCCAAACCCGGCGGCGTTCCGCCGCTGGCCGTGCTCAACCGCGATGACCAGTCTTACGCCTACCTGGCCGAGGTTGCCCAGGTGCGGCAGGTAGCCTATAGCTTGAATCCGGGCAGCGACTACAGCGCGCGCGATATCCATTACGAAGACGGCCGCCTGGCCTTTTCTGTGGATGGCCCAGGCTTTTCGGTTGAACTGCGCCCTAACCTTGTGGGCGATTTCAACGTGTCAAACTGCCTGGCGGCGCTGGCCGCAGCCGTGAGCGGGTTGGGGATCGATCCGCAAGTTGCCGCGCGGGGCATTGCCAACCTCAACGGCGTTCCCGGCCGCATGGAGCGCATCGACCTGGGCCAGCCGTTCACCGCGGTGGTTGATTTTGCGCACACACCCTTTGCGCTGCAAGCCGCGCTGCAAACCGCGCGGCGCATGACGCAGGGCCGGGTAATCGCTGTTTTTGGCTCCGCCGGTCTGCGCGACCGGCAGAAGCGGCGCATGATGGCCGCGGAATCCGTTCAAAAGGCGGATATCAGCATCCTCACCGCCGAGGACCCGCGCACGGAATCGCTGGATGCCATTCTGGAAGAGATGGCCGGCGCGGCGGCCGCCGCGGGCGGCGTGGAAGGCAGCAGTTTCTACCGCGTGCCGGATCGCGGCGCGGCCATTCGCCTGGCGCTCAAGCTGGCTCGCCCCGGCGACCTGGTCATATCCTGCGGCAAGGGCCACGAGCAGTCGATGTGCTTTGGCGTGACCGAATACCACTGGGATGATCGCACTGCCATGCGCGCCGCCCTGGCTGAACTGCTTGGCATTCCCGGCCCGGAAATGCCGTATTTGCCTACCGCCCAAACCTGACGCGGGTTGGACCGCGCGATATCTACCAGCCTGGCTTTTACCCGGATGACTGGCTAGACGCTTCCGCGGTGGGCAATTGCTCGGCTCGCCCCTGCACCAGCGGCAGAAGCACGTGGAATTCACTTCCCGGGCATTCAACCTCGTCAAACCCCGGGCTGTTGACCCATACCTTACCGTCGTGGGCTTCGACAATCCCGCGCACTATCGCCAGCCCCAGCCCGGAGCCGTTGCCCTTGAATTTGGTTTTCCCCGAGGAATGCAGGTTTACGTCGCCGGTCTGGTAGAACTTGGAAAAGATCAGGTCCTGAATTTCCGGTTCGATGCCAATCCCGGTATCTGTTACCACGACCTCGATTGAGTCTACCCCCAGCGGGCTGCTTTCGGCTGGGATGACTTTTTGCAGCACGCAAATTTTACCGCCGTTCGGCGTGAATTTTACTGCGTTGTTCAACAGGTTCTCGAACACTTTGTGCAGCGCATCGACATCCGCTTCCACCGGGGGCAGGGCGCTTAATTCCACCATTTCAAACTGCAGCCGGCGGTCGTGCATCGTCCGCGCCATCGCGGCTTGCGCGCTGCGGATCAGGCTTGTGGTCGACAACGGTTTGGGGGCCAGCCGCAGGCTGCGGCTGTCAATTTTTGCCATATCCAGCATCGAAGACACAATTTCTTGCATCCGCGCCGCGCCGGTGCGGATACCGTTAACCGTCTGGGTCAGGAACATATTGTCCTGGATAACCGGTTCGGTGCCGAGGATATCGCTGTAACCCATCAACAGGGTGATCGGTGTGCGCAGTTCGTGCGAAGCTACCTGGATGAAATCCGTCTTGGTGCGGTCCAGTTTTTCCAGCTTTGTTTTGGCCTGGTTGAGATCATCGTAGGCTTTTTGCAGTTCCGTGTTCAGTTCCACCAGGTGCTTTACCAGACGGGCATTTTCCAATGAAGAAGCCGTCTGATTGGCCAGGGCGTTGAGTAGCAAGTTGTCCGCGTCACTGTAGGCATCCCCCGAGGCTTTGCGCCCGGTCATCAGCACACCAATCCATTCATTGTGCGCCAAAATCGGGATATATGCCTCCATGCCGGAGCGTAAAAACCAGGCCAGCTCATCGGGCGGCGAAACGCGGAAATGCGGCAAAAAGTCGATGTCGTACTGGGTCAGCAGGCGGTGCTCTTGCACAAAAAAGGCCGCCAGCGGGCTGGTGAAGCTCAGGGTGATCTCGTCCGGCGCGGGCTGGTCTTTGTCGTGGATCGGCCGCAGTTGATAACCGCGCTGGCCGTTCGTTTCCAGCCGGTCCACCAGGGCCAGGCAGGCACGGTCGAGGCCCAGCACTTCGCGCACCGCTCCGGTGGAAACCGCCGCCAGCAGATCGAGATCGAGGATGTTGCTGGTGCTCTGGCTGTACTCGCGCACCACCTCGGCGGTGTTATAGTTCTGACCGTGCAGCATGCGGTCGATCAGCTTGCGCACCTGGATCAGCAGCGGGTTGAACAGCACCGCCAGCACCAGCGCCACCCCCGCGCCGGTCAGTACCGGGTTATACCCCGGGCGGTCTTGAAAATAGCTGTTGATGCCCACAAATACCGCGGTGAAAACTACCCCGGTCAGCAGGGTCATCAGCGCGTAGCCCAAGAGCTGCCGCAACATGACCCGCAGGTCAGGCAGTTGGTGCACCAGGGTGATGGCTACGATCAGTGGGATGGCGGCCAGGTGCAGGCAGGCGGCAAACAGCGGCAGGTTGGCAAAAATCAGCATCCCACCGCCCAGAAACAGCAGCCACGACGCGTACAGATAGCGGATACGGTTGCGGTGCATGGCCTGGTGTGTGCTCACATGCGCGCGGATTGTCACCGTCAGAGCGCCGAGCAAACAGATAGCCGCGTATGCCTGAAAAGCGTACCAGCACAGGTTCTTACGCAGCAGCTCGCTGGCGCCGTTTGTCCACAATACATCCCGCAGGTTGAGCAGCGGGTTACTCTCCAGGTAGATCAGCGCGAGCGCCGGCAGAAGGCCTACCAGCCACCAATTACGCGAGCCGCGCCCGGCGCGGAGAAACTGCAGGGTAAAGCCCAGGTACAGCCAGATGACGAGCACTTCCCCATACACGATTATCGAAGAAATCACGTCGATGCGGAACATGCCCAGGAAGCCCGCATCGCGCGCCCAGAGGATGGCATACCACGCAGCCGAGAACAGTGCCAGCGTTGCCAGCATCTGCACGCCAAATGGGCGCAGGTTGCGTTTCCACAGAACCAGCACCGCCAGGCCTAAGAACAGAATTGCTCCAACAAAGAAAAGGAGAACGGTCGGCTCTCCGGCAGTGATCATAGCACCTCTGGCGCATCAATGGCGTGCGTGAAACCACACGCACATGGGTTATTACCGGTATTATCCTGTGATAGCAAGGAAAAACCCGGGTGCAATCGCCCCCTTACGGGACGCGCGGCCGGGCAGGGAAGAAACGGCCGCACTATTTAAATTATAGAGCCAAAGCGGTGGCTGTTACACCACCACCAAATAAAATAACAAAATTGTAAGGTTTTCAGCTTTGCCCGCGCCGTTGTTTGCGCGCTTCAAAATATTCTACCAGCCCATACCAGATCGCCATGAAGGCCGCGCCTTCATCCAGGTTGCCTACAATGGGTAAATTATCCGGCAGCAGTTCAAACACGCCCGCCCCGGGGTTGATAATGTAGCCGACGCCAATAATCGCCATGAGATACACTGTCCAGCGCGGAAACCCGCGCCAGGAAAGCGGTGTTGCAAACCCGGAGCGGCCTGGCTGCTGCCGGGGTTCGGTTGGAACATTGTCCATCTTGCTTCCTTTCCAATCCATTCGCGCACCGCCGCGCTGATCACAGCCGGCGTTTGTTCATAAAAAAGTATACGCAAAACCATTCGCGTGGTTGCGTTCAGGCGTCCTTGCCGTCCAGAATCGCATTGATTTCTTTCACCTGCTCGGCGGTCAGGTTCCAGTCGCCGGCAGCCGCATTACTGCGCATCTGGTCCACCGCGGTTGCCCCGGTGATCACCGAGCACACCTGGGGTTGGGCCAGCAGCCAGGCTTGCGCCAGCGCATTGATCTTCCGTCCCTGTGCCGCGGCCCAGGTTTCCAGCTTCTCCAACCGGTCGAAGGTCGCATCGTTGAAGAAACTCTGTACGTAGGGGCTTTTCTCGCCGCGTGAGCCCTCCGGGGCCGGCTGCCCGCGCCGGTATTTTCCGGTGAGGAACCCGCCGGCCAGGGGGAAGTACGGCACAATCCCCACCTGGTGCGCGGAGCAGTACGGCACTACTTCGCGTTCCAGCCCGCGGTTAAGCATGTTGTATTCTGACTGGAGTACCACAAACTGCGACCAGCCGCGCACTTCGGCCAGCAGATTGCTGTAAGCTAACTGCCAGGCCGCAAAGTTGGATGCACCGATGTAGCGCACCTTGCCGCTGCGCACCGCGTCGTCCAGGGCGCGCAGGGTTTCTTCCACCGGCGTAGTGGCATCCCAGTTATGCAGGTAATACAGGTCGATGTGGTCGCTTTGCAGCCGCCGCAGGCTGTTCTCCAGCGCATTTTGCAGGTGATAGCGCGATGCGCCGCGATCATTAGGCCCGTCGCCGGTTTTCATCGAGAATTTGGTTGCCAGCACGAAGCGTTCCCAGCGGCCTTTCAGCGCTACGCCCAGGGTTTCCTCGGAGCGCCCGCCGGTGTATACATTAGCAGAATCGATGAAGTTAATCCCCATTTCCTCCGCCGCCGCGATGATGCGGTTGACTTCTTCCTGCGGAACCTTGCCTTCCAGTCCCAGGCGGTTGCCGCCCAGGCCAATTACCGATACGCGCACTCCAGAATTTCCCAGGGGCCGGTATTGCATAGTTTATTCTTCTCCTTCGGTGGCTGCGCCGGGCGCGGAAGGGTTTTTCCCCTCCGCGGTTTTTCCTTCCGGCTGGATGATCACGGTGGGTGGTTTCTGGCCTTCTGCTTTGCTTTTCTGCAGCGCATCTTCGATGGCCTTGCCTTCTACCACCTCAACATTTTGCGCGGGCGTATCTTCCTGCACCACCACGGTTGGAGCTTCGGGCTTTTCTTCGCCCAGCAGCTTTTCCACCGGGGTGAGCGGAGCCGTATCTTTGTCTTTTTCGAACTCAATGCCGTGCAGCGCTTCGGTCGAGATCCAGCCCTGGCTGACCGCATGCCGGGCGATCGACAGCGAATCATCCGCCAGAACCAGCGTGCTGTGCGCCTCGATCACTTTTTCGGCCAGCTTGCGCACTGCCTCTGGGCGCTTCAGGTCATGCACCACATTGCGGATGTAAACCGCCAGCACCCGGTTGGGATACTCGCTGGTAATGCGCGTGTAGATCTCAGGATCTTCCTGACCACTGTCACCTATTAATATGAAGGGCAGCTCCGGGTAGAAGTCCATCATGCGCCGGATCACGCCCAGCTTGTATTCCTGGTTCTTGATTGGCAAGATTTCATTTTCCGTCAGACCCCAATCGCGCAAGAACAGGATTGGCCCGAGCGGGATGTTTTGCAGGTGGAAGAACTCCGCCAGCAGGTCATACAGGTTCCACGGGCTGGATGAAACGTAAAACAGCGGGTTGAGCGCGTTGCCGCGCGGCCCGTCGAGCATGGCCCGGTACAGCGCCGCAACGCCGGGGAAGGGCAGCCGGGTGCGCGCATTCCCCAAAAAAACGGTACGTGCCATGCGCAGCAGGTGAGTTGCATCGGATCTCACTACCGTGTCGTCAATGTCGCTGATCACCGCGTACTGCGCGGTGGCGGGCGGCACGAACACTTCTCCCACCGCTTCCACCAGCGCGGAGCCGCTCTCGCCGGCCGGATCAAGCAGTCGTAGGTTGACTTGATGCCACACCCGGTCGGTGGGCAGAGGGTTCTGCGGTTCAATCCACACCTCAAAGAAGCCCTCTTCGTTGGCCTGCACTTCCTGTTCCTGACCGTCGAACTGCGCGAGCACGCGCGCATGGGGCACTTCGTCGCTTTCCAGACGCTTATACATGTTGACCAGGTTATTCCATAACCGGTCGTTATCCGTGGCGGCTTGCTCATGCTTGTCTTCCAGCACGCGCCCTTTGAGGTACAGGCGCTCCTGCCGGCCATACCCGCGGTACGGCACGATCTTCAATTTTTCATCGCCCAGTTTGTGCATCAACCGGTATTTCAGCGCATCGTAATGATCTTCAATGTTATTCGCGAAATGCGCGATGATCTGCTGCCAATCTGCCACAGTCCTGCTCCCTAACCATAAATATCCATGCCGCGCTTCTCACGGCAGGTAGCATGATTATAGTATAGAACCGGGACGCGGCAAATCGCCCGGCTTACCGCCCTAATCGCCGGATGGTTTCCGCCGGGTTGTCCGTCAGGATTGCATCCGAGCCGATCAGCCGGTAATACCACAGGCGCTTCTCCGGGATGGGATCGAGCGGGCAGAATAACTGCCCGCGGCGGTGCGCCAGCCAGGCAAAGAGCGGGTTGGCAAATGCCAGCGGCCAGATCGGGCCGATCATGTCGATGCCTGATAGCGGCCAGACCCGGGACATGCTGATCAGCCCGACGGGAATATCCGGCGCCGCGGCCTTGACTGCCAGCACCCGCGCCAGCGAAAAGGAGAGCACCACCGCGCGCTGCCGCACGCCGCTGCTTTCCAATTCCGCGGCTAACTTCCGGCAAACTTCCGGTTCTAGAAAGCGATCGGTCTTCAACTCCAATGCCAGCGCGGCGTATGGGGGCAGAATGGCGGCCAGTTCGGTCAGGGTTGGCACGCTCTGTGGCTGCGCGCCGGGGCGGTAGTGCGCCGCATTGAGCCGCTTCAACTCGGCCAGCGTCATCTGCGCCACCGGGCCGCTGCCGTCGGTGGTGCGGTCGACCGTGCCGTCGTGGATGCAGGCAAACACGCCGTCAGCGGTCAAATGCAGATCGGTTTCGAGAATATCTGCGCCATCATCCAGCGCGCGTTGAAAGGCGGCCAGCGTATTCTCCGGCAGCAGCGCGCGGTTTCCGCGATGGGCCATCACGTAAGGTTTGGTTCTTCCAGGCAGAGTGAGATGAGTGGGAGCCGGCATGGCAATCTCCAGGTCACGGATTTTGACTGGCATAGGCTGTCAGAAAGGCCATCACCGTACGCGCTGAGTTACGCGCGGCCAGTGAATAGAAAACGATCAATTCATTTTCTTGGGCGCCGCCGCCGGCCAGATCGGATAGGGAGCGGAATGCAATGAATGCAATATTATTCGCATAGGCAACATGGGCGACGGCTGCGCTTTCCATATCCACCGCGTCCGCCGCAAACGTATCCCAAATCCATTGGCGGTACTCGGCATTATCTACGAAAGCTTGCCCGCTTACGCCGCGCCCGCCGGTGACAATCCGCGGCGGATGTTCCAGGCACTTGACCTGCGCCACCAGGCAGCGGTCGAGCGTTACTGTTGCGGCTGTGGATTCGGCCAGAGCCAGCAGTTCAGGGTCTGCCGCGAACCAGTAGCGGTCTTGCTCCTTCCCGGCCGGCTGCGCCGTAGATGTAATGCCCACCGGCTGCGGAAATACCATCTCGAAATTGGCATAGTCTTTACTGGCATAGCCCGTATCCCAGCCTTGCGCTGTTTCGCGAGCATAATAGCTTTCCTGATACTGCGCCCATTCGGCCGGAACGACGACATCCCCCAGGTGCAGATCCGGGTTGACGCCGCCCGCAATGCCGCTAAAGACGATTGCTTCAATGTTGAAGCGATCCAGCATGGCCTGGGTGGTCATGGCCGCGTTGACCATGCTCACGCCGCTTTCCGCCAGCACGACCGGCACGCCGGCCAACCTGCCCACGCTGACCGTGCGGCCATTGACTACGAAGCGCTGCTCGATTTCTGCTTCCTTCAGCAGGGCTTGCTGTTCGGCGTCAAATGCGCCGAGCACCAGCACCCGCGCAGTTGAATCCAGGGTTTCGGCGGGGCGCCCTGGCGCGGGCTGGCTGCAGGCGCAAAGTATCAACAGGCTGGCCAGAAGTATCCACCGCATGGTAACGCGCATTGTTTCTCCCGGGCTTTATGGAATCGGCAAGAATCAATCACGGGCTGTGGGTGGCACAGCCCGTGCAGTTGGAATGGCTTAAAAGAACTAATACGCGATAATGCGCGGCAGTTTCTTGGCCTGTTCGACCCAATCAGCCACCTGGGCTGGAGTGGGGAGCTGGCGCACGATCTTCTTCTGCTCGTTCACTTCCACCAGTTTCTTGTGCAGGTTTTCCGCAACGCGCTGGGCAAGTTCGGGTACGGTATCCACGCCGGCGGCTTCCAGCAAGTCAGAGTACTCGGAGCCAACGCCCTTGATGCGAAACAGATCGGCGTGATTGACCCACTGCAGGATCAAGCTGTGGGCAATGCCGGTCGCTTCCTCGATTTCTTTGCGACCCTGCGGGTTGCAGCCTCGATCGAGTAGTTTTTCGACGGTGTTAATGCCAGCAGCCGACAGTTTCTTCACAAATGCTTCTCCGATGCCCTCAATGTCAATGATACTTGCCATGATACAACTCTCCTTTCGAATCGTAGGCGATATGAATGTGATGGTCTGGCAGCAATACGATTATTGAATTATCCAGCTACAGGTAAATTGAGCACGCAAACTACTTTCTATCTTATGTAGAGTATAGAATAACCGGCTTGAAATTACAACTAAAAAACGAGCACGCACTATTCAGGTATTGTATTTTCCGACGTCAATCTTGAATATTTTATCTTCGCGGTGTACTATATATGTTGTTCCCCCTGAGATTATTATCCATTGATTTGCCTGAATAGGGCGTCCTGTCAGCCTGCGCATTGAGAAAGCGAGGAAGTATGAGCGACGACGCGTTATTTTGCCCGGCCTGCGGTGAGCAAATCCAGCCTGGCGCCCAGTTCTGCCGATCGTGCGGCCGCGCGTTGAAGGCGGCAGCCGTTTCCGCGTTTGATCAAAACCTGCCCGATCCGCCGCTGCGCGAAGTGCTATGGAAGTTGCTGATCGGTGGTTTGATTATGAATATTCTGATCCCAATTATTTTGGGAATCATTTATTACCTGGTCTTGTTTGTACTGCGCATTAACATTGCCAGCCTGCCCACGCTGATCGGGTTTATCCTTTCCGTAGTGCTGATCACCCTGGCAACGGTTCCGGTAGTGATGCTGGTGGAGCGGTTGTTCTTCCGCAATGATGCGCCGCTGAATAAGAAGCGCTGGGATCGCTTCGCGCTTACTGAGTTTTGGTCTTTTGCCCTCTCTGCCCTGGTCGGGTTGGTTATTTACATGCAATCCGGGTGGAATGTTCCGCTGGCAATGGTGGCGCTTTTCCTGGTTGCCACACTGATTGGCATTGGCATTGGGCTGTTCAATATCGTTCGCAACCAGCGCAAAGATCGCGAGGAAGTGCACAAACTGCCCGCGCCGGCCAAAAAGCCGGCATAAAAAAGAGGAGATGGGTATTGGCCATCTCCTCTGAAAATCTATCGCAATCTTAGTGGTTGAACCGGCGTCCGCGATCACCGCCGCGGT
>DATCUC010000035.1:0-2450 GCA_036567625.1 Anaerolineaceae bacterium
GTGGACTGCTGGCGCAGGCTGCTCAACTGCGGGATGAGCAGCAGCAGCACCACTACCACCACTCCCGCGGCGATCACCCACAGCACCATGTCGTTGTGGCGGCGCTGCGCCGCAAAGCGCGAATCTCTGCGTGTGGTCTTCTTCTTCGCCATCTTCTTCACCTCGTCTGATCGTTATCTGTGCAGCAGCTCTTTTTGGGTCTTGTCGATCGTTTCAAACAGCCCGGCCACCTCTGCTTTCATTTCCGTCGAAGCACTGGGCGTATATGGGATAAATTTTATCAAATCGCGCGCCTCTTGCAGCGTTTCACGCACCGCCGCCATGTAACTCAAATCCAGCACGGCGCCGTCGGCCGGGGGTGGAATCTCGCGCGCCTTTTGAATGAGCTTGCGCGCGCGGTTGATGCGCTCTTGCGCCGGGATCATGCGAGCCATACTGCCCTCCATGGGTTCGGTTATGGATTGATTATCGCACACCCGCGCGATTCCACAACCGGGGCCAGGCTGCACTTTCAACCGTTCCTTTGGTTTCATTTCTACAGTCGTGTTTCATTGAACAAAACACAGTTTCAATATATAACACCTCTTACGGAAACATGTGCAATAATTCACAAAATAGCATATACTCAAGCTATCCGTATTCCCCATTTTCTGACACAGGATTGGCGATGAAAACGTATGATGTGATCATTATTGGCGCGGGGGTCGTAGGCTGCATGACGGCGCGATTCTTATCGCGCTATCAGCTCGACATCCTGCTCATCGACAAGGAGTCCGATGTTGGTATGGGGGCATCCTCGGCCAACTCGGCCATCATTCACGCCGGGTATGATCCCCAACCCGGCACGCTGAAAGCCGCGATGAACGTGTTGGGCAACGCCATGTGGGATGCCCTGGCCAGCGAGCTCAGCTTCGAATTTGACCGTCGCGGCGATTACGTTGTCGCCATTGGCCCCGAAGAACTGCCCACGCTGGAGACGCTCCTCGAACAGGGCCGGCGCAACGGCGTTTCTGGCATGCACCTCATCTCCGGCGAGCAGATGCGCTCGCGCGAGCCAAACATTAACCCGCAGGTCAGCGGCGCGCTGTGGGCTCCCACCGGCGGCATCTGCGACCCGTTCATGGTGGTGGTGGCCGCCGCCGAAAATGCTGTCGCCAACGGCGTGACGTTGATGCTCAACACCCGCTTTGAAGACTTCATCCTCTCCGCCGGCCGCATCACCGGCGTCAAAACCAGCCGCGGCGATTATGGCTGCTCGTGGGTGATCAACGCCGCCGGGCTGCACGCCGACACGGTGATGCACAAAGCCGGGGTACGCCCGGAGTTCGCCATCACCCCGCGCCGCGGCGAGTACTGCGTGCTCGACCGGGCTGAGATCCGCGTCAACAACGTCATGTTCCCCGTGCCAACCGACCGGGGCAAGGGCATCCTGGTCACCAGCACCACCCACGGCAACGCGATCATCGGCCCCAACTCTAACACTGCCGCCAACAAAGATGACACGGGCATGACCAGCGCCGGGTTGGCCGAAATCTGGGAAGGCGCGCAAAAGCTGGTGCCCGGCCTGCGCCCCAACCATACCATCTCGATGTTCGCCGGGCTGCGCGCCACCGGCAGCGCCCCCGGCCATGATTTTGTGATCGAAATTCCCGCAGAACAGCGCGGGCTGGTCAACCTGGGCGGCATTGAATCCCCCGGCCTGACCTCTGCCCCGGCCATCGCCCTGCGCGTCATCGACCTGATGCGCGATGCCGGCGTGCCCTTGCAGGAAAAGCGCAACTGGAACCCCATCCGCCCGCCGCGCCCGCATTTCCGCAACCTGCCGCGCGATGAACAGATCAAGCTCATCCGCGAAAACCCGGCGTATGCGCGCGTGATCTGCCGCTGTGAAACCGTTACCGAAGGCGAAATCCTGGCCGAAATTCACGCGCCCATCCCCGCCCACACCTACGACGCGATCAAGCGCCGCACCTACCTGGGCACTGGCCGCTGCCTGGGCTCGTTCGATATCCCCCGCGTGGTTGCCATCCTGGCGCAGGAACTGGGCTGCCCGCCCGAGGAGATTACCAAAAAAGGCCCTGGTTCAGCATTCCTGGTGCGCCGCACCAAAGAAGTGGAGCGTGACCAATGACCCGCCTGGATAAATATGATGTTGTCGTCATCGGCGCGGGGCCGGGTGGGCTCGCCGCCGCCATCGCCGCCAAGCAGAACGGCGCGGAAGACGTGCTGTTAATTGAGCGCGACCGCGAACTGGGCGGTATTTTGCAGCAGTGCATCCACAACGGCTTTGGCCTGGAAATCTTCAAGAAAGACCTGCCCGGCCCGGCCTACGCCCAGCGCTTCGTCAACGACGCGCTTTCCCTGGGCGTCGAACCGCTGCTCGATACAATGGTGCTGGATATTTCGCCGCGGCGCCGCATCCTGGCCAGCGGCAAGTCCAGCGGCTTTGT
>DATCUC010000036.1:0-7430 GCA_036567625.1 Anaerolineaceae bacterium
CGCCCGCCGTGGATGATGAAGCCGGCGCGCAGGTCTTCACCGTGCCGGAAGAGAGTAATCGCGGCAGCCGTGATTGGCTCGACAACCTCAGCGGGTACTGGCGCACGCTCAATCCCTTCGCCTTTTTTGGGATCGCGCTCGGCGCGGCCGCGGCATCCAAAATCAGCGCGGTACTGCTGGCGTTCTTGCTGCCCGCCGCCGCGTATATCTGGTGGACGCGGCTGCCCGCCAGCGAGCAGCCGCGCTGGGTCGGCCTGCTGCTGCGCAACCTCGTCATCGCCGGGATAATTTCGTTTTTTGCCTTTCGCATCTTCCAGCCCTATGCCTTCCAGGGGCCGGGCTTGTTGGGGATGATGCCCAACGAGCAGTTTGTAAAAAGTATCCAGGACTTAAGCGTGCAAAGCACGGGCGATGTCGACTTTCCGCCGGCGCTGCAGTGGGCGCGCCGCCCGTGGAGCTTCTCGCTGCAGAATATGGTCACCTGGGGCATGGGCTTACCCCTGGGGTTGGCGGCGCTGGCCGGCTTCTTCTACATGCTCTGGCGCATGATCAAAGGCGAGCTGCGCGATCACACGCTGCTTTGGGGCTGGACGCTGGTTTATTTTGTCTGGTGGGCCACCAATTTCAGCAGCACCATGCGCTACCAGATCCTTGTCTACCCCACCTTTACCCTCATCGCCGCCTGGGCGCTGGTGCGCTGGCAGCAGAAAGCGCGCCCCGGCTGGCAGCGCTGGCTGGCGCTGGGGCTGAGCGGACTGGTTGTAGTGGGAACCTTCGCCTGGGCGTACGCATTCACGCGCATTTACACCCGCCCGGTGACGCGCGTGGCTGCCAGCCAGTGGATTTATCAGAACATTCCCGCGGCCATCAACCTGGATATCGACACCGGTAGCGGTCAGGTCTCTCAACCCATCGGTTATACCTCTACCTACACGCTGGAAGGCGCGCAGCCCTGGGTGATTGCATTCCGGCCGCAGGCTGACTCCAGCCTGCAACAGGTGAGCTTCTCGTTTGTTGCGGATGCAGCCGGCAGCCCGAACGTTAAAACCTTACTGGCTGAAGTGCTCGACAGCCCGGATGCACCGGATTCGCTGAGCAGCGCCATGTTGATCGATCCATTTCTACCAGAGGGCGACAGCCGCGGCAAAGCGTACAGCCTGGTGTTTGACGCCCCCGCCGCTTTGGTTGGCGGGCAGCAATACTGGCTGCGCCTATCGATTCTGGACGATCAAACCGCGTCCATCGCATTCTCCGGGCCGGTTTCGCTGACCTTCACTGGGCCGGATGGCGCAATTTTCCAACCGCTCCCCGAACCCGTTGATGCGCTGCGCAGCGGGCGGGAGATCTACGGCCAGTCCTTCCTGCCGGTTGAGCCGGGCGCGCTGACGGCGGTGCGGCTGAACCGGGTGGTGGATTGGGAAGCTGCGCCGGGTGAGAAGACTCTCAGCCTGACGATTTCGACTGAGCCGTTTGGCGGCGGCACGGTGCTGGCGCAGGCGCAGGTTACGCAAACCTTTGCCGCTACAGGTGATGTGCGCGGCGAAGAAGTGGTATTCTCGATCCAGCCTGCCTTACAGTTGCAGGACAATATCACGTATTACCTGACGCTTACCAAGTCAGAAGGGCCGGGCGCGCTGGCCATTTACGGCAGCAAAACCGCTATCGAAAGCACCTGGGATGATTCGCTGCCGCTGCCGATGGACGGGTACAGCCCCTTTGACCTGAACAACGGCCTGTACCGCACCGACCTGAACTTTGAGATGTATTGGGATGACAACGCCGAGAAGCTGGAACGCTTCACCACCATTCTCAACCAGGCGGATTTTCTGATCATCACTTCCAACCGTCAGTATGCGACCACCACGCGCGTGCCGGAGCGCTACCCGCTGGCCACCGCGTTTTACCGCAGCCTGATCGGCTGCCCGGATGATGCGGATATCATCTGGTGCTATTACGTGGCGCAGCCGGGCCAGTTTGAGGGCGAACTGGGCTACGACCTGGTAAAGATATTCCAGTCTGAGCCAACCCTGGGTGGGCTGGAGATCAACTCGCAGTTTGCCGAAGAAGCCTTTACCGTTTACGATCATCCCAAGGTGTTGATCTTCCAAAAGCGGCCCGGTTATAACGCCCAGCAGACGCGCGCCATCCTCAGCAGCGTGGATCTGACTACGGTAGTGCACGTCACCCCGCGCAATGTGGAAAGCTACCCGGCCGACCTGCAGCTTCCGGATGACCGGTTGGCGCGCCAGCAGGCCGGCGGCACCTGGTCGCAGTTGTTTGACACCACCGCGCTGATTAACCGCTACCCGGCCCTGGCCCTGGTCTACTGGTATGTGATGCTAACGCTGCTGGGTTGGGTGGTCTACCCATTCGTGCGCCTGGCGCTGCGCGGTCTGCCCGACAAGGGTTATCCGTTGAGCAAGCTGGTGGGTATGCTGCTGCTGGCTTATCTGACCTGGCTGGCCGGTTCCGCCAATATTGGCGTCACCCGGCTGCTGATTACCGTGGTCGCTGCCCTGTTGTTGATTGCCGGCCTGGGCCTGGCCTACATTCAGCGAGAAGAACTCGCGCAAGAATTTGCCGCGCGCAAACGCTATTTCTTGATGGTAGAACTGGTCACGCTTGGGTTCTTCGCCATTGACCTGCTCATCCGCCTGGGAAACCCTGATCTTTGGCATCCCTATAAGGGCGGCGAGAAGCCGATGGACTTCTCGTACTTTAACGCGGTAATCAAATCCACCACTTTCCCGCCCTACGACCCCTGGTTTGGCGGCGGGTACATCAACTATTACTACTTTGGGTTTGTCATTAGCGGAGTGATGGTCAAATGGCTGGGCATCGTCCCCGCGGTGGCCTACAACCTGATCTTGCCGACCTTCTTTGCCTTCCTGGCAATGGGCGCGTTCTCCTTTGGCTGGAATGTCTATGTTTCCTGGCGGGCAAGCCGCGCCCTGGATGGCGATGCGGCCGGCGAGCAGCCGGCGATGCCGCTGCGCCCGCTGTACGCCGGGTTGACCGCCGCGGTTGGCCTGCTTATCCTCGGCAACCTGGGCACGGTGCGAATGATCTGGCACGGCATGATGCGCCTGGCCGCACCAAACGGCGCTTTTGATACAGGCAACCTCTTCCAAAAGCTCGCCTGGACGGCGCAGGGTTTGGCGCGCATGTTCTCTCAGGGCGCGCACCTGCCGTTCAGCCCCGGCGACTGGTATTGGATCCCCAGCCGAGCAATTCCCGGTGAGCCGATCACCGAGTTCCCCTTCTTTACCTTCCTGTATGCCGACCCGCATGCTCACCTGTTTGCGCTGCCGCTGACCCTGCTGGCGCTTTCGTGGGCCTTGTCGATCGTGCTGGGCAAATGGCAGTGGGGTGCATTGCATGTCTCGCGCTGGCTGCACTACGGCGCGGCCTTCCTGTTCGGCGGCCTGGTCATCGGCGTACTGCGCCCAACCAATACCTGGGATATGCCCACCTACCTGGCTTTTGGCGTGCTAGCCGTACTTTATGCCTCGCTGCGCAACCTGCGCCTGTTCCAGCGCCGTCCGGGTGGGGTACAGGTGTTCCCGCGCTCCGTTGCAGCGGCGGTCGGCAGCCTGCTTCTGCTGGTTGGGCTGGCGTTTGTGCTCTACCAGCCGTTTGCCAACTGGTATGCGCAGGGGTACACCAGCCTGCGCCTGTGGGACGGCGATCACACCCCGGTTTGGTCCTACATTACGCATTGGGGGCTGTTCCTGTTCATCATCGTCACCTGGATGACCTGGGAAACCCGCGATTGGATGGCCTCGACCCCGGTTTCGCACCTGAATCGCCTCAAACCCTACGCCTGGTTGATCCAGGGATTGGCGGTGGTTTTGGTGGTGGCGGTTTTCGTCCTGCTGCTCGGGTTGAAGGTCAAGATCGCCTGGTTGGCGCTGCCGCTGGCAGCCTGGGCGGCGGTGCTCATCCTGCGGCCCAACCAGCCGGATCAAAAGCGCTTTGTCCTCTTTATGATTGGCACGGCCCTGGTGCTTACCCTGGCGGTGGAAGTGATCGTCCTTGTCGGCGATATTGGCCGCATGAATACCGTCTTCAAGTTCTACTTGCAGGCCTGGACGCTGCTTTCGCTCTCCGCCGCGGCCGGGCTGCTGTGGCTGCTGCCGGCGGTGCGTAGCGCCTGGCATCCCTCGTGGCGAGGCGCGTGGCAAGGCGCGCTGGCGGTGCTGGTGTTCAGCGCGGCGCTGTTCCCGCTGCTGGCCGGGCTCGATAAAGTCAAAGACCGCATGAGTGACGCTGCCCCGCACACCCTGGACGGCATGGCCTATATGCCCTATTCGGTGTACTATGAGAATGATCACGAGCTAAAGCTGCTCGAGGACTACCAGGCCATTCGCTGGATGCAGGAAAACGTGACCGGCTCGCCGGTGATCGTTGAGGCCAACGTATCCGAATACCGCTGGGGTTCGCGGTTCACCATCTACACCGGGCTGCCGGGCGTGGTGGGCTGGAACTGGCACCAGCGCCAGCAGCGCGCGGTGACCCCCTCTGAATGGGTGACGCAGCGCGTGGATGCCATCGGCCAGTTTTACGAAACTACCGACCGGCAGCAAGCACGGGATTTTCTGCGCATGTACCACGTGCGCTATATCATCGTCGGGCAGTTGGAACACGCGCTGTATGGAACTGCCGGGATCGACAAATTCGTGCAATGGAATGGAACGCTGTGGAACCAGGTTTACCAGAACGGCTCTACGGCCATCTACGAGGTGATGCAATGACCCTGCTGCGAACTGACCGGATTTACCATATTACCCCTCGCGCGGATTGGGACGCGGCGCAACCGGCTGGCGCTTACCGCGCTGCCAGCTTGCAGAATGAAGGCTTCATCCACTGTTCCACTGGCGCGCAGGTGATCGCCACCGCGAATCGCTATTACCGCGGCCAGCCCGGCCTGATCCTGCTCGAGATTGATCCGCCGCTGGCGCAGGCAGAAATCCGCTATGAAGGGCTGCCGGGCGGAGAGCAGTTCCCGCACCTGTACGGCGCGTTACCCCTGGCCGCGGTGACGCGCGTGCTGCGGCTGGACGTCGGCGCGGACGGCTCCTTCACTCAGGCCACGGATTAAGGGGAGCGAGAGGCCTATGCTGGCGTTTCTATCGTGGTATCTGCTCATCAGCCTGGTTGGTCTGCTGGCCTTCCCGCTGGCCTTCCGCCTGCTCCCGCACCTGGCAGACCGAGGCTGGGCGCTGGCGCGCGCGCTCGGCCTGCTGCTGTGGACGTACGTCTTCTGGCTGCTTGCCTCGCTGCAAGTGCTGCAAAATAACGCTGGCGGCGGCATCATTGCCCTGTTTACGCTGGCCGCGCTCAGCGGGCTGGCGCTGCGCGGGCGTTGGGAGCAGCTCCGCGCCTGGCTGCGCCGCGAAAAACGCCAAATCCTGACCACCGAACTGCTCTTCCTGGCTGCGTTTGCAGCCTGGGCGCTGGTGCGCGCCTTGAACCCGGATGTTACCGGCACCGAAAAACCGATGGAGCAGGCGTTCATCAATGCTATTTTGCGCTCGCCGGGCATTCCGCCGAATGATCCCTGGCTCTCGGGATATGCCATCTCATATTACTACTTCGGGTATGTCATGGTGGCTTTGCTCATCCGCCTGACCGGTGTGGAAACCGGCATTGGTTTCAACCTGGCGGTGGCGTCGTGGTTTGCGCTCTCCGCGCTGGGAGCTTACGCGCTGCTCTACAGCCTGCTGGTGCGCCGCTTCGTACAAGAAAAAGCTGAAGCCGCCTGGCCGCTGGCGCGCTTTTGGGCGCTGCTGGCGCCGTTTTTCCTGCTCATCGTCAGCAATATCGAGGGATTTCTCGAAATGCTGCACGCGCGCGGCATCTTCTGGCAACAGACGGCCGGCGGCTGGCAGTCGCCTTTCTGGAAATGGATCGCCCTGCAAGAACTGGTCGACCCGCCCAGCGGCGAGTTGAGCTGGATTCCTGAGCGCGTGGGCGGCATCTGGTGGTGGCGCGCCTCGCGCGTGCTGCAAGATTTCAACCTGGCCGGTCAGAGCCGCGAGGTAATCGACGAGTTTCCGTTCTTCTCGTACCTGCTGGCTGACCTGCATCCGCATGTACTGGCCATGCCCTTCGCCTTCCTGTGCATGGCGCTCGCCTGGAACTTCTCGCTCCAGCAGCGCGAGCGGCCGCTTCCCGAATTGGGCCTGAGCCAGTGGATGCGCCAGTGGACGCGCGACGCCAAACTCACCTGGTGGGATTCGCGCCTGGGGGCCTGGATGCGCGCGCCTGGCTTCTGGCTGGCGGCGCTGGCGCTGGGCGGCATGGCGGTGATCAATACCTGGGATTTTCCTATTTATGTCGCCCTTTTCGCGGCGGCCTACGTGCTGGTGCGTTTCCAGCGCGACGGCTGGCGATTTTGGGCGCGCACCGGCGAACTGATCGAGATCGCCCTCGGGCTGGCTGTGACCGGCATCCTACTCTATCTGCCATTTTACTTTGGCTTTTCCTCGCAGGCGGGCGGTTTCCTGCCAAGCCTCAGCTTCTTCACCCGCGGGGTTCACTTCTGGCTTATGTTCGCCACCCTGCTGATCCCGATTGTGGGCTGGATTGCGTATGTCTGGCGCTGGCGCGGCACACGGCGCGCGGCAATCAACGGGCTGAAGTTCGCCGCGTCCGTCATCTTTGGCCTTTGGGCGCTCAGTTTTGCGTTCGCGGGACTGGTGCTGTTCGTCCTGGGGAACTCCAGCCGGTTTGTCGAGATCATGCAGCTCTTCCTGGGGCTGCACGGCGCGGATACCGGCGGCTATCTGCTGGCCGGGGCTTTGGCTGCCCGGCTGGCGCAGCCAGGAACCTGGCTCAGCTTGCTGGTGATCCTCACTCTGGTGTGGGGTTTGCTGTCCACCTACCACCGCAAACCAGCGCCGCCCATCGCAGCCGCAAACGGCGAAGCGCAGCCCGCGTTGACCAACCCGGTTTCGCCGGTTAGTTCGGTCAACAGTTTTGTGCTGGTATTGGTGCTGCTGGGCTGTGGGCTGGTGGTGGCTCCAGAATTCTTCTACCTGCGCGATCAGTTCGGCGGGCGGATGAATACCATTTTCAAGTTCTACTTCCAGACCTGGCTGGTATGGTCGCTGGCTGCCGGGTACGCGGTGGCGGTGCTGTTCACTGCTCTTTCCAGCGGCTGGAAGTGGCTCGTCCGTGTTGGCATTATTATGCTCACGCTGTTCGGTCTGGCCTACCCGGCCTTTGGCGTGTGGTACAAAACCGATAGGTTCAACCTCGCTAACGCCACCCTCGACGGCAACGCCCATCTGGAAGCGTACCAGGCTGAAGAAATGTCGGCCATCCGCTACTTGCGCCGCGCGCCGCTGGGCGTGGTGGTAGAAGCCATCGGTGGCAGCTACAATGCTTCGTTCGCCCGCGTGTCCACGCTTACCGGGCAGCCAACC
>DATCUC010000037.1:0-21092 GCA_036567625.1 Anaerolineaceae bacterium
CGCGCTGGCGCGGGTCCTGGCGCTCCGGGTGGAAGAAATTCTCCTGCGCGTCCTGGTCGATACCCAGCGAAATCACGTCCAGCGCGCCGTCCGCGGCAATCTGCGCGATCCCCGCGCGCGTCGCCTCAAAATCCGGCAGCCCAAAATGGTGGCGTATGAGCGGGTAGGGGCTCTTCCAGCGAATCCGCTCAATCGTCGATTGTGGAAAATCTTGCTGGGAAGGCTGGCCTGGGTTCTCGCTCTTCAAGTAGGCCAGCACGGCATCTTTCGGTTCGCTGCCGTTAAAGGTTTGCTCAAAAAATCCGATGGACTGAGCTCGCGCGGCGACCGGCGGCGTGCCCCCAAAAACAAAGCGCACGCCTCGCGCATGGAGATCGTCCGCGGCTTCGGCGAACTCGCCTAAAAGGCGCTCGCCCGTTTCAGGCGTCAGCCGGTAAGAAACCCCCACCAGGTCGGCTTTTTCCGCGCGCGCCGCCCGCAGGAATTCCTCAACCGGCACCGCCGGCCCTAAAAAGACGGTGCGCCAGCCGGCGGCTTCCGCCAGCCTGAGGAAGTTCATCACTCCCGCCACATGGACGCACTCGCCCAGAGCACCCGCGACTACTGTCTTCATCCGGTTCTCCTCTGTTCAATTGTCAATCGCAACGGTAAGAATGGCTGATGCAGCGGCCAGCGCCGCCGCAGGGGAAACTGGGTTAATTATACTGGTTTCTGACCCGGTTTAGACACTGCAGATTTGTTTCAATTTCCCAAACCTATTGACTCTTGCCAGCAGACTCGCTAGAATATGTATAAATTCCTATACATTTAGACCTGAGCCCTCCAAATATGGTCGATCGACAATCTCCCCTACCTGCATATTTTCAAATTGCGCGCGATCTGCGGCGGCGTATCTCGAGTGGCGAATGGAAGCCAAACGAGCAGCTCCCCTCAGAAATTGAACTGGCTGTCCAGTATTCCGTCAGCCGTATGACCTTACGGCAGGCGCTCACCGAACTGGATAAAGACAATCTCTTGCTGCGCCGGCGTGGGGCAGGCACATTCGTCAACCTGGCCTTCGCCGAACTGCTGGCGGGGAATTCTTCCAAACCCGAAACTATCACCCCCGAAAATGACTGGATGCGCCTGCGCGAGCAGGTGTGGAAAGATTTGCAGCCGGTGGCGCTGCCCGATTCGCGCCGCCATTATGATTTTGACCTGTTTATCCCGGACTTTATGGGCAGCCAGGTTTGCGCCGACAGCGTGCGCCTTATGCCCGAGTATCAATCCGCCAGGTTTGTGTTTATGGCCCCCGATAACAGCCTGACCCTGCTGCGCCGTTACGCCGTGGAAGATGGCAAAACTCTCCTCCTGGCCACCGCCGGCCTTGCGCGCGGCTTCCGGATTATCCTGCCCGGTATGGTCCCTGCCGGGCAGGAACCGCTGGCCGCCACATTGGACGGCGCGGAAATGCTCTCGCGGCCGGTATCGCTGGATGAGATGCGCCTGCTTGGCGTGCTTGACCTGGTCTTCACCGGTGTTTCGCTGGTCACGAACGAAGGCGTTCGGTGGGGCAGTGGATACGGCTACTTCGACCTGGAATGGGCCATTTTCCGCGATCTGGGCATCGCAACCGCAAACACGCCGGTGATTGGCGTGGCGCATGACTGCCAGGTGGTGGATCTGGCGCTCAAACCCTCAGCCTCCGATGCAACGGTAGACATCCTGGTAACGCCGGGCGGCACGCGCAGCATTCAACACGAGCAGTCGAAGCCCGATGGTATCCAGTGGAATTTGATTTCGATGGATTTGCTGCCGCGGATTCCGCTTTTGCAAGAGCTGGCCCGGCAGAACACTCACCCAGCCTGAGCGCCGGGGTTCCATTTTTTACACACTATTTGACAGAGGTTATTTCATGGCGAAATCTGGTGAAGCTGGCTGGGCCGGCAGGCACAGCGGCAAAGATGCGCTCCGGCAAGAAATCTGGAGTGCGCTGGCATCCAATGGCATTGGTATTGGTGACCCGTATAACAGTATTCCGAATTTTGTCGGCGCCGATATTGCCGCCGACCGGCTGGCCGCGCTTCCGCTGTGGCAGGCTGCCAAAGTAGTCAAATGCAACCCGGATGCCCCGCAAACGTACGTGCGCCTGCACGCGCTGCGCGAGGGCAAGACGCTCTACATGGCCTACCCGCGCCTGGCCGTGGAAAAGTGCTTTTTAGAGCTGAAAGCCAGCGATTTGCTGGCGCGCGGCGTGGCGCTGGAAGATGCCGCCGTCTGGCAGAATGCCATCAATGTTGGCAAGCCGGTGGCGTTCGAAGAAATGCAGCCGGTGGATATTGCCGTCACCGGGTGCGTGGCCGTCACCCGCGCCGGTGGGCGCACAGGGAAGGGCGCCGGTTTCGCTGATATTGAATTTGGCCTGCTGCGCCAGACAGGCCTGCTCGGCCCGAATGTGCCTATCGTTACCACCATCCATTCCACCATGGTCGTGCCCGATGAGCGCCTGCCGCTCCAGCCGCATGATACCTTTTTAACCCTGATCGTCACCGAAAAAGAAGTCATCGAAACCCACGTCGCAGGCCAGCAGCCCACCGGTATCGATTGGGATCAGATCCAGCCCGATCAATTTGATACCATTCCGGTACTGCGCCGCCTGTACGCCGAACGCGGCAGGTAAGCCTCCGCCGGAAAGCGCCGCGGCGCTTTCTGGAAAAATTCATCCTTGACATTTATTTTCGGCAACTTTACAATAGCATAGAACTTGTTGGTACAGGCCTACAGCCCAACAGGTCCGCTCGCCCCAGCAGATCCGTATACCCCGTTCCCAGAGGTATTCATGGCGCATCTTGTCCGGAGCAGTTTCAAACCCCTTTATTATCAATTGAGCGAGAACCTGCGGGCTGCTATCGAAGATTCGATGCAGCCTGACCAGCGCTTGCCTTCGGAAAATGAGTTGATGGCCCAGTTCGACGTCAGCCGCAATACTGTCCGCCAGGCGCTGGACACCCTGGAAAAGCAGGGCCTCATTTACCGCTTGAAAGGCAAGGGCACGTTTGTTGCTTCAGAGCGCATGCGTTACGGCCTGTACTACCTTACCAGTTTTACCGAAGAGATGATTGCGCGCGGTATGCGCCCCAGTTCGCGCGTCGTCAGTTTTGAACGCACATTACCAAAGCATAAAGTCGCGCAGCACCTGCAAATTAACCCTGATCAGGAGGTGTTTGCAGTAGAGCGCTTGCGCATGGCCAACGAGGAATCGTACGCGTATACGATCTCGTATGTGCCCAGCCACCTGGTTCCCAACCTCGAAAGCGAAGACCTGGCCAAAGGCTCGCTGTATGAGGTGTTGGAAAACAAGCTGTCTTACCGCATCAAATATGCCGAGCAAGTGATTAAACCAACGGTTGCCACGGAATACGAAGCGGAATTACTAGGCATTGAACCCGGCAGCCCGCTCTTACTGGTAGAAGGCATCACGTATTTACTGGATGGAGTTCCGATCGAGTACTACAAGCTGTTGTATCGCGGCGACCGTTACGAATTCACCATTCGAGCCCAGCGCCGGCCCGCAATCACGTGAGTACTATACCTGATGATCACTTCTGAACTCTCTCTCACCTTGTTGGAAACCCTGTGCGCCGTGCCAGGTATCTCCGGTTTTGAAGGACCGGT
Source organism: Anaerolineaceae bacterium (assembly GCA_036567625.1). Classification (GTDB taxonomy): domain Bacteria; phylum Chloroflexota; class Anaerolineae; order Anaerolineales; family Anaerolineaceae; genus CALDSL01. The sequence continues at coordinate 3,655 of DATCUC010000037.1, forward strand.
AGCTGCAGCATTAGGCGCGTACCTGGGCCAGCAGGGCGTGGAATGCCAGCTTGACCGGGTGGGGAACCTGCTGGCGCACGTTCCGGGCAGCGGCCCGCGCGTGCTGCTGGTTGCCCATATGGACGAGGTCGGCTTTGTAGTGCGCAAGATCGAACGTGACGGTTTCCTGCGCCTGGAACGCGTCGGCGGCTCAGCAGTGCAGGCGCTGGCCGGCGAGCATGTCATCATTTCCGCCGATTCCGGGCCAGTTCCGGGGGTGGTGGGCATCGTTCCGCCGCACCTCAAGAGCGAAGCTCCCGGCGATGGTCTGGGCAGCATGTACGTAGATGCCGGTTTCCGCAGCAAAGCTGCCGCCCTGGAATGCGGCGTACAGGTGGGCTCGCCGGTTTGCTACAACCCGCGTTTCCAAAAATTACAGAACTGCGTTTCTGCCAAAGCCCTGGACGACCGCGCCGGGTGCGCCCTGCTCGCGCAGCTTGCCGCTGAAGTTAAAATCAAAACCGGCGGGGCGGCTTGCGACTTATACCTGGGCTTTGTGGTTCAAGAAGAAAATGTGCTCACCGGCGGATTACCGCTGCTCAACGCCGCCCAACCCGATTGGGTGCTGGGCGTGGACGCCACCCTCACCTACGACAGCCCGGACTTCAACCATCCCTACAGCGAGGTGGCGTTGGGTGGCGGGCCGGCAATTAAGATCATGGATCATATCCGCGGGCGCGGCCAGGGTTTGATTGCCCACCCCTTGCTGCGCCGCCATATCGAAACCGTGGCCAAACAGGCGAGCCTGCCCCTGCAGCGTGAAGTTGCGGTTGGCATCAGTACCGCCGTTGCGCCCATGCCGTTCCAGCCCGTGGCCACCCCCACCGCGGCGGTTTCCTTCCCTTTGCGCTATTCCCATTCTCCGGCCGAGGTGGCAGACCTTGGCGATTTGCATCAGACGCTGCAGTTACTGCATTGCATTGTCGCAGATCCCTGGCAAGGCTAACGCTGGCCTGGATCTGAAAGAAACCCGGTTACAACTCTGATCTCTACCAACAAAGTCGTTTCAGACTCTACTTGAGAGGAGGTGGTTGTTTTCTATCGCTTCGGGTTTGAATTGCCCATCGTTCCCATTTGTGTTTTTCTTGCCCAACCCAAAGAGAAGGAGATTTTCGAATGAAGCGTAGTTTGTCGCTCGTTATCGCGTTGCTTGTCCTCGCCAGCTTCCTCCTGGCCGCCTGCCAGCCTGCCGCCGCCACCACTGCTCCCGAGCAGCCGCCGGCTGATACCTCCGGCAAGCCCGGCGGTAAAGTTGTCTACGTTGTGAATGGCGTTCAGGGCGATAAGTCGTTCATCGATTCCGCTGTGCGCGGCATTCGCAAAGCCCAGGAAGAATTTGGCCTGGATGTCAAGATCATCGAGGCTGGAATCGACCCGGCCCGTTGGGAACCCGCCCTGGTAGATGCCGCCGCCAATGAAGAATACGACATTCTCATCGTCGGTTCCTGGCAGATGGCCGAGTTCCTGCAAAAAGTTGCTCCCAAGTACCCGGACAAGAAGTTCTTCATCTACGACGTGTCGGTTGACTACGCCGCTTGCGACTGCAAGAACGTGTATTCTGTGCAGTACAAGCAGAATGAAGGCTCCTACCTGGCCGGTTACTACGCTGGTCTGATGACTCAGGCCGATGTGGAAGGCATGAACCCCGATCCCATCGTCGGCGTGATTGGCGCGCAGCCGATCCCCGTCATCGATGACTTCATCGTTGGTTACAAGCAGGGCGCGAAAGATGCCGGTATCGACCCCGATAGTGGCGTCATCCTCCAGTACGCTGGCGGTTGGAACGATCCTGCCAAGGGTAAGGAAATCGCTCTGGCCATGTACCAGCAGGGCGCGGACATCGTCTTCCAGGTAGCCGGCGGCACGGGTGAAGGCGTCTTTAAGGCCGCCCAGGAATCGGGCCGCTTCGCCATTGGCGTTGACTCCGACCAGGCGCTGATCCTCAAAGACACCAACCCCGAACTGGCCAACGTAATTGTCACCTCGATGATGAAAAACGTTGACAACAGCCTCTACCGCGCGTTCCAGATGCACTTCGCTGGCACGCTGCCCTACGGCTCGCAGGAAGTTCTGGGTGTGAAAGAAGGCGGCGTTGGCATTGCCTACAACGAGTACTTTGACAAGTACACCCCCGCCGATATCAAGGAAAAACTGCAGAAAGCCCAGGATGATCTGCTGGCTGGCAAGATTATCGTGGACACCGTCCTGAAGTAAGCATTCTGATCTTCGAGTATGGGCAGGCGGGTGCCGTCACCTGCCTGCCCATGAGGAGGAAGCGTATGGCATTCATTGAGATGCTTGATATCGTCAAAGAGTACCCGAACGGTGTTGTCGCCAATAATGGCGTCAATTTTTCGCTGGAACGGGGAGAGATCCATGCCCTGGTAGGAGAAAACGGCGCAGGAAAATCCACCCTGATGAAAATCCTGTACGGGATGGAAGCGCCGACCAGTGGTCAAATCCTGATGGATGGCAAGCCCATGCGCTTCCACTCTTCCAGTGATGCCATCGCCGCGGGGATTGGCATGGTGCATCAGAATTTCATGCTGGTGCCGTCGTTCACCGTGGCGCAGAACACAGTGCTGGGCATGGAACCGGTGCGGCGCAGCCTGCTGGATTCGAAAGCTGCCGTTCGGGTGACCGAAGAATTGTCCAAACGCTACGGCTTGCGCGTCGATGCCGACGCCATCGTCGACAGCATCAATGTGGGCATGCGCCAGCGCGTCGAGATTCTCAAAACGCTGTACCGCGGCGCGCAGGTGCTCATCCTGGATGAGCCAACCGCTGTGCTGACGCCTCAGGAAACCCAAGAATTGTTCCAGGCGGTGCGCGAGTTGGTAAAAGAAGGCAAGACGGTCATTTTCATCACCCACAAGCTGCGCGAAGTAAAAGAGATTTCGGACCGCGTGACGGTGATGCGCGCCGGGAAGGTGATGGGCACTGTGCCCACCGCGGAATCGACGCGGGAGAGCCTGGCGCGGATGATGGTGGGCCGCGATGTGTTTCTCAACATCGATCGCCCGCCGGTCAAGCGCGGCGGCGTGGCCATGAGCATCAAGGACCTGTCTTACGTCAACGAAACCGGGCGCACTATGCTGCGCAATGTGGCTTTCAACCTGCATTACGGTGAAATTCTGGGCGTAGCCGGCGTGGAAGGCAATGGGCAAACCGAGCTGGCCGAAGTGCTCTCCGCTTTGCGCCCATCCACCACGGGCGAGGCGCTGATCGACGACAAGAATGTGCTAAACACTTCACCGCGCGACGTGCGTCTTGCGGGCGTGGCGCACATTCCCGAGGATCGCCTGACCAATGGCGTGGCGTTAAAATCTTCCATTTTTGAAAATCTGATCGTCGACCGCTACTTCCGCGCGCCGTTCCGGCGCGGAGCATTTATCAACTATCGCAAAGTGCGCGCTACTGGCGATGATTTGATCAAAGAGTACGATATCCGCACAAAAGATGGGGAAGTACCCGTTGGTGCGCTTTCCGGCGGCAATATGCAAAAAGTGATCGTGGCGCGTGAATTCACTGCCAACCCAAAGGTATTAATCGCTTCGCAGCCGACGCGCGGCATCGATGTGGGCGCTACGGAGTTCATTCGCCGCAAGCTGGTCCAAAAACGAGTCGACGGCTGCGCTATTCTGCTCATTTCGGCTGACCTGAGTGAAGTGATGAGCATCTCTGACCGTATCATCGTCATGTATGAAGGCCAGATCACCTGCGTGAAAGAAAACACCCCCGACCTGACGGAAGAAGAACTCGGCTACTACATGCTGGGTGTCAAGCATCAGGATCGCGCGGAAATGGAGGCGAACCTGTGAAGGCTCTCTTGAAATCCAACCAGGCGCGGGAAATCCTGCGCATCTTCACGGCGGTTTTTGTGGCGCTGCTGATCGGGTTTATCGTCACGCTGTTTGTCAGTGAAGACCCAATCCAGGCCTATCGCGCGTTTTTATTAGGCCCCGTCAGCCGCTTCAACCGCTTTGGCGATTGGATCGAAGAATCGCTGACCCTCATGTTGCTGGGGCTGGCAATCGCGCTGGTGTTCAAGGCCCAGATCTTCAGCCTGGGCGCTGAAGGCCAGATGGCGATGGGCGCGCTGGCTTCCGGCGTAATTGCGCTGTGGGTTCCGCTGCCCATCGGCCTGCGCATTCCCCTGGCGCTGGTCGGCGGCGCGCTGGCCGGCTTCTTGCTGGGCATCATCCCCGGCTACCTGAAAGCCTACCTGAACGCGAACGAAATTGTTTCAACCCTGATGTTGAATACGATTGCGCTCAAGATCTACGAATACTTGCTGACATACTACATCAAATCGCCAAACGCCGGTTATACCGCTTCCGACACCTTCCCAACCGAAGGCATTTTGCCCACGTTTGTGCCCAACCTGTCGTTTCTGCAGGGCATCCGCACCATGTTCGTCAACCAGACCAACCTGACGGTGATGATCTACCTGGTGATCACTTCCGTCATCGTGGTCTACTACCTGATGTACCGCACTCCATTCGGATATGAGCTGCGCATCATCGGTTCGAACATCAAATTTGCCGGCTACGGCGGCATGAACACCAAAAAGGCCATCATGCTGGCGACCGCGGTCTCGGGCATCTTTGCCGGGTTGGCGGGCACGCACCTTTCCATGGCTATCCACACCAAGCTGATCATCAACATCACCGCCGGACTGGGCTTTGAAGGCATTGTGGTGGCCCTGCTGGCGCGCAATAATCCGCTGTGGATCCCGCTTTCGGCGCTGGGCTATGGTTACCTGCGCGCCGGCGCGGACGTGATGGAACGCTCATCCGACGTGTCGCGGGAAATGGTGCTGGTCATCCAGGCCATTATCATTCTGCTGGTCACCGCCGAGCGCATCTTCCCCGAAGTGCGGCGGCGCATCCAGGCGCGGCGCGCGAATAACACCGTCGAACCAACGAGCCAGCCCGGGAGCTAACCTATGGACATTACCATTGTTTTACGCAGTATCTTTAGCGCGGTCTTCCTGGCGAGTGTGATCCGCATCAGCACTCCGCTGATCCTGCCTGCCCTGGGCGGCCTGGTATCCGAACTGGCGGGCGCCACCAACATCGCGCTGGAAGGCATGATGCTTTCCGGAGCGCTGGCGGGCGTGTTGGTCAGCGCTTATACCGGCAGCGTCTGGTTGGGCGTGCTGGCCGGGATGCTGGCCGGCTTTGCCATCGCAATGGTGCTGGCCTACTTCCATCTCGTGCTGCGTACCGATGCGATCCTGGCCGGCGTGGCGATTAATATCATGTGCTCCGGCGGCACGATTTTCTTGCTCTACGTGCTCACCGGCGACAAGGGTAATTCGGCCTCGCTGGTTAGCGGCGCAGTGCCCAATGTGACCATCCCGCTGATCAAAGACATTCCCTTCATCGGCACGGTGTTGAGCGGGCATAACATTCTCACCTACCTGGCGTTCATCCTGGCTGCGGTGGTTTCGCTGTTCCTATATCGCACGCGCTTTGGCGCGCACCTGCGCGCCGTGGGTGAGAACCCCGTTGCGGCCTCATCGGTAGGGATCAATGTGCTGCGCACGCGGTTTGTCGCTTTCGCCATCAGTGGCGTGCTGGCTGGACTGGGTGGCATCAACCTGTCGATGGCCTACCTGACCCTCTTCCAGCGCGATATGACTGCCGGGCGCGGCTTTATTGCCCTGGCTGCCGTGTTCCTGGGCGGCCGCAAGCCGTTGGGCACGCTGCTGGCCGCGGTGTTCTTCGGCTTTGCCGATGCACTCTCCAACCAGCTTGGCTCGTTGAAGATCCCGCCGCAGTTGGTGCAGACCATTCCCTACTTTGCCACGATCATCGCCCTGGTGGTGTACAACATCAAGCGCCAGGCAGAAGTCGCTGCTCGGGCGCGGCGCTTCCAGGAAAAGCACCTGGCAGAAACCGCAGCCGCCAAAGCCCAGAGCTAGCCCTGCAGCAAACCATTCACCGGCACCGGCCGGAATAAGATTGTGAAAGGCATACGATGAAGAATAAGATCCTCGGCGGCGTCTTCGGCCAGGCATTAGGTGACGCCTGGGCCATGCCCGCACTGCTCGATCCGCGCGAAACCTGGGAATACTATCACGGTTGGGTGACCGATTTTCTGCCGGGCCCGGCATCCCATCCCTTCCATGGGAATATGCCCGCCGGCAAGGTAACGGATGACACCGAACAGGCTTTTGCGCTAGCGGAAGAGATCATCCGCGATGGCAGAGTGACGATCGAAGGCGCGGCGCGGGCAATTATGGCCTGGTACGATCGCATCGACGGCGACAACTGCCCCTATGTTGGCCCATCGACGCGCCGCGCGGTGTTGGCGATGAAACGCGGCGTGGATCTGCAAAAGACCGGCCGCTTTGGCGATACCAACGGCGCGTCGATGCGTGTTTCGCCGGTGGGTCTGATCCACCCCGGCGATGTGGAAGGCGCAGTGCGCGATGCTTACCTCTCCTGCGTGCCCACCCATCACACTGACGTGGCCGTCTCAGGCGCCAGCGCCATAGCTGGGGCCATCGCCGCGGCGCTGGTTCCGGGCGCAACGTTGGAGCAGGTGGTGGACGCGGGCGCGTACGCAGCCGACCTGGGCCGCAAGTACGAAGAGCACTGGATCGGCGCGTCGGTCAGCCGCCGCATCCGCCTGGCTGTCGAAATTGCCACTTCGCAGCGCACCGAGCGCGAAAAGTTGGAAGAAATCTACGATGTGGTCGGCAACACGCTGGCGATTACCGAATCGGTTCCCGCGGCGTTTGCCATGCTGGTGATGGCCAAAGGTGATCCCATGCAGGCCGCCACTTATTCCGCCGGCCTGGCCGGTGACGCTGATACCACTGGCGCAATGGCCTGCGCCATCGCCGGGGCATGGGCGGGCATCGAAGCCTTCCCCGCCTGGGTGGTGGAAAAACTGCGCCTGGCTAACCCCGAATTTGACTTTGACCGCATCGCGGATGGCCTGTACGATCTGGCGCGAGCCGGAAAGTAGGAGTCATGCCAAACCTGATTGTGCGCGATTGTGACGTGCTGCGGCTGGAAGGCGGGCGCGGAGTTGTGTTGGAACACCAGGATATTCTGGTCGCCGGGCAGTTTATCGAAGCCGTGCAGCCATCAGTACCGGCTGCCAGCCCATCTGCGGATGTGCAGGTCATCGACGGGCGCGGTATGCTGGCCATGCCCGGCCTGATGAACACCCACGCGCATGTGCCTATGGTGTTGTTTCGCGGGCTGGCCGAAGATGTTTCGGTCGTTGCCTGGTTCAACGAGTATATCTGGCCGCTCGAATCCAGCCTGACGCCGGAAGATGTGTACTGGGGCGCGGTGTTGGGCATGGCCGAAATGATCGAAGCCGGGGTGACCAGCGTTGCCGATCACTACTTCTTCATGGACGAAGTGGCCCAGGCGGTGAGTGACTCGGGCATGCGCGGTGCGCTGGCCTGGGCCGTCTTTGGTCACGAAGGCCCGGAAAAACTGGACCGTACCAGCCAGTTTGTCGAAAAATGGCAGGGCCAGGCCGGTGGGCGCATCGTCACCTGGTTGGGGCCGCACGCGCCGTATACCTGTCCGCCGGATTTCTTGCGTCTTTCGGCGCAGCGCGCCAAAGACCTGGGAGTCGGCATCCACATTCACGTTTCAGAGACCGCGGAACAGGTGGAACTCAGTCTTAATCAGCACGGCATTACCCCGGTGCGCATGCTGGCCGAAACTGGCGTGCTCGACGTGCCCACCATCCTGGGGCACTGCCTGTACCCGCGCGAAGAAGACTTTGCTATCCTCCAGCAGGCCCCAACCGGAATCTGCCATGCGCCGAAAACCTATCTCAAGCTGGGTATGGGGGTAGGCCCGGTGCGCCGCTACCGCGAGCTGGGAATACCGGTGGGCATGGCCACAGATGGAGCCGTCAGCAGCAATACGCTGGATATCCTCGAGCAGTTGCGCCTGCTGCCGCTCACCCAAAAAGCCGCGGCGCTGGATTCGACCGTGATGCCGCTGGCTGATGTGCTCGACGTTGCTTTTCACGGCAGCGCCCAGGTGCTGCGCCAGCCGCAAAAGCTGGGCGACCTGCTGCCCGGAAAGCTGGCGGATATCACCCTGATCCGCCAGGATGAAATGGGCTGCTTCCCGCGCTATGATCCGCTGGCCACGCTGGTATACTCTTCCAGCAGCCGCGATGTGGATACGGTCATCTGTAATGGCAAGGTGCTGCTGCAGAACCGCAAGCTTCTCACCATTGATAAAGAACTGGTGAAGCGCGAGGTGAGCTCGCGCCTGAACCGCCTGAGCCAGCGCGACACCAGCAAGCGCATCGCCAATTACCCCGAATAGAGGATACTACTTTGATTGTCCAGATTTATGCTTTTACCGACCCGCAGCAAGCCCGCGAAGCCGCCCTGATGGGCGTAGATCACGTCGGGTTTGTGGCTGGTGACTACGGCCTGGTTCCCGGCGAAAACAGCTTTGTCCGCGCGCGGCAGATTGTAGAAGCCCTGCCGCCAGGGGCTACCGCCGTCGCCCTCACCATGTCGACTGACGTGGATGAGATCGTACGCATGGCCGAGTTCGTGCGACCCCAGATCATCCACATTTCAACAGATATGGAAGATGTACCGCTGCCCGCCATGCAAGCGCTCAAACAGCGCTTACCCGCCGGGGTGAAGCTGATGAAAGCCATTTCCGTCACCGACGAAAGCTCGCTTGCCGCCGCGCTGAAGTTCGCCGCGGCCAGCGATTTTCTGCTGCTGGATACCAAGTCCTCGGAGATCGCCGGGATCGGCGTCTCGGGCTTGACCCATGACTGGAACATCAGCCGCCAGATCGTCGAACAGGCCGGGATTCCGGTCATCCTGGCGGGCGGTATCAGCGCGGAAAACGTCGCCGAAGGCATGCGCCGGGTGCGTCCCTATGGCGTCGACTCGAACACGCATACCAATATCCCCGGCGAGATGGTCACCAAAGATATGCGGCGCATCCAGGCATTTGTGGCCGCGGTGCGTGCCGCCGAAAAAGAACTGGAGTGAAAGCAGCGATGCATAAACCTGGCCCAGTCGCATTTCTCGGTGATATCAACATCGATGCGTTTATGTCCATTCCGGGCTACCCGCCGCCAGGCGGTGATGCGCTGGTATATGATGTCACGCTGCGCACGGGCGGGTCGGTGGCCAATACGGCCATTATGCTTTCGCGCCTGGGTCTGAAAACGGAACTCTACACCCATACCGGAGAAGATGACTGGGCGGATATCACCCTCAACACCTTGCGCCGCGAGGGGGTGGGGCTGGAGCACGTGTGCCGCGATCCCAACGCGGGTACCGGTCTGATCTTTATCCCGGTCACCCCGGACGGCGAGCGCACCATGTTCAGCTATCGCGGCGCCAACATCCTGCTCGCCCCAGAGGAAATCCGCGCGGAAGACATCACCGCGCTGGGAGCGCTGCATTTTTCGGGGTATTCATTTCTGAAATCCACGCAGCGCGAGGCCGCCTGGAAAGCGCTCGAAATTGCGCAGCAGGTCGGCGTACCCATCACCCTGGATCTGGGCGTGGAGCCGGCAGTCGCTATCGGCGCGGATCTGCCGCGCTTGCTTGCCGCGCTGGACCTGTTGGTGCTGGGTGACCAGGAAGTGACCGCTATCACCCGCCAGTCTGATCTGGCGCGGGGAACCGGTCAACTGCTGGACGCCGGGGTTAAGACCATCGGTCTCAAGCTTGGCAAAGACGGCTGCGAGGTGATCAGCGCTGCGCAGCGCGCGCGGCTGCCGGGCATGCGCGTGGACGTAGTGGATACCACCGGCGCGGGTGATGCCTTCAGCGCCGGTTTGATCTACGGGGCGCTGCGCGAGATGACCTTTGGCGCGCGCGGGCTGCTGGCCAACGCTCTGGGCGCAATGGCGACAACCGTTTGGGGCGGCGGCGCGGCGCTGCCTTCATTAAATAGTGTCATCGCATTCATTCAAGACCGTCCTGCGCCGCAGACCGCCTGGAAAGAGGAAGTGCTGGCTGAACTGACTCGCTGCCTGGACGCGGCCAACGAGGACTGCCATGACTGATGCGGCTCCTCGTCCGCGCGTGGTTACCGTGGGTGATTTTGTGGCCGATCTGCTGGTTTCCATCCCTACGCTGCCGGTCGAACCCGCTAAACACCAGCTCGCCACTGAGATGAGCGTCGAACCGGGCGGGGCAGGGAACTTCGTCATTGCTGGCGCGCGGTTGGGCCTGGATATGCGCCTGTTGGGTGTACGCGGGACAGACCTGTTTGGCGATACGGCAGCCGCTGCCCTGGTCGCCGAAGGGCTGGACACGCAGTGGCTGGTTGCGCAGCCGGACGGCAGCACCACCACGGTTTTGGTGCTGGTTGACGATGCCTGCCGGCACGTATTCCTGGGAAAGTATGGCATTGGCCCCGCGGTCGAGTGGAGCGCAGCCTGGGAGGAGCAAATTCGGGCTGCGCAGGCGCTGTTCCTCAGCGGGTATACGCTGCACGAAGAACGGCTGGCCAGTGCCGCGCTGCGTGGCCTGGAAACGGCGCGGGAGAGCGGCGTGCAGGTGTTTTTTGATCCTGGCCCGCACATTGCCGGGATGACTGAATTGCGTATAGCCAATGTCCTGAGCCGGACGGATGTGCTGCTGTTGACTGAGGACGAAATCCCGCTGGTCACGCAGGGCCAGGACGGGCTGGATGCAGCCGTTGGTCTGCTTGACGCAGGCCCGGCGCTGATCTGCGTCAAACGCGGCGCGCAGGGCTGCGTGCTCATCAGCCACGAAAAGCGCGTGCTGCATCCCGGTTTCCCGGTGGGAGTACGCGATACCAACGCCGCGGGCGATTCGTTCGCGGCAGCATTCATTTATGCTGTGCTGCGCGGCTGGCCGCTGGAGCAGGTGGCGGCCTTTGCCAATGCCATGGGCGCAGCCAAAGTGCAAAAGCTTGGCTCCGGCCGCCGCGTGCCCACCCGGGCCGAGGTGCTGGCCGTGCTGCGGCAATTTCAGGTAGAAATTCCAATGGAAATGTGAGGAGAACGATGCTAACTAAGATTGCAGTGGAAACCCAAAAAGGCGAAAGCCTGGTCAACATCACCGCTCAGGTGCGAGATGTCGTTCGTTCTAGCGGCGTCAAAGAAGGTCTGTGCGTGCTTTATGTGCCGCATACCACCGGCGCGCTGGTGATCAACTCCGGCATGGACCCGCGCACCGCGCAGGACGTAATTGAAGAAATCCATCGCCTGGTGCCCACCCGCGCCGATTTTCACCACGTTTTTGATACCCCCACCGACGCCGCCGGCCATATCAAAGCGGTCATCATTGGCGGCAGCCAGAGCCTGATCGTTACTGGCGGCGAGGTGCTGCTCGGCAGTTCGCAGAGCATCTTTTTCTTTGAATTTGATGGTCCGCGCAAACGCCAGGTGATCGCTCGCATCATGAAGGACGAGGAATAGCAGCATGGCCCGCAAAGTCTTATTTGACTGCGATCCCGGCGTCGACGATTCCGTTGCCATCCTTTTTGGGCTGCGCTCGCCCGAGCTGGAATTTGTGGGCTTCACCACCGTGTTTGGCAACACTGAGGTGGAACACACCGCGCAAAATGCACTGCGCCTCATCGAACTGGCCGGTAAACCCGAAATCCCGGTGGCGCAGGGCGCGTCCGCGTCCTTTTCGCCCTTCAAAAAACCGTTTTTTGGTTGGGAAGTGCACGGGAAAGACGGCCTGGGAAACACCTTTCCGCCCGCGCCCAAAGGCAAGCTGCAGCCGGTGCATGCCGCCCAAATGATCGTCGATACCATCATGGCCAACCCGGGCGAGATCACCCTGGCTGCCGTTGGCCCACTCACCAACCTGGCCCTGGCTCTGAAACTGGAGCCGCGCATCGTCCAGGCCGTCAAGGAAGTGGTCATCATGGGCGGCGCCGCGTTCGTGACGGGCAATGTCAGCGCGGTGGCCGAAGCCAACATTTCCAATGACCCGGTAGCGGCCAATATGGTTTTCCGCGCCGGTTGGCCGTTGACGATGGTTGGACTGGACGTGACGAAGAAGACGCGCATGACCAAAGCCTGGTTGGACGGCATCTTCGCCACCGGCACGCCAGTCACCGATTTCCTCTCGCGCATCCTGCCATGTTACCAGAACTTCCACGACCAAATCTACCACATGAACGGCGACACGCACACGCATGATCCCAGCGCGGTAGGCTTTATGGTCAACCCAGGCTGGTTCACCACCCGCCGCGTGCCGGTCTATGTCGAAACCGAAGGCCACTGCGCCGGGTTTACTGTGCCCGACGTGAATCACCAATGGCCCGATTCCGTCGAGATCGACGTATGCGTCGACGTCGATTCAGACGCCCTGTTGGCGGCCATGCGCGAGCGCTTGACCCAAAAATAACCTATGTTGCCTTCTCCACAGCGGATCGATTGCATTTTCCTCGGCGGTTCTTCGGTGGACACCATCCTCGAAGTGCCGCGCATGCCCGTCACCGACGAAAAAATGCTGGCGCGGTTTGCCGGTATTCAGGGCGGCGGGCTGGTGGCCAATGCGGCCTGCGCCGCGGCGCGCCTGGGGTTATCAACCGCCTGGGCCGGCGTGCTGGGTGATGATGCTGGCGGCGCGCTGGCGCTCAATGACCTGCGCGGCTACGGCATCGACACCACCTGGGTCGAAGTGCTGCCGGATACCGTTTCCGATTTTTGCATTATCCTGCTCGATCCGTCCCGCGAGCGCACCATCCTGGTGGTCACCACCACGGCCAACCTGCCGCGCTTCGACCCGGCGCTGCTCCAGGCGCTCGGCGCGGCGCGCATGGTCTACCTGATCCCGCATCGCCAGGAAATCTTTGCGGTCGTGGCGAATGCCGCCCGCGCTGGAGGCAGCCGGATCGCTATTGACCTGGAGGCCGCCAACGCGCTTTCGGATACTGATGTGCGCTTTGCCCTGGAAAACAGCGCGGTGGTCTTCTGCAATGCCGCGGCGCTCGCCAAGTTCACCGGCCAGGAAGAAATCGCGGCTGGCGCGCGCCAGGTGCTGGCCCTGGGGCCTGAGGTTGTTGTTGTGACCATGGGAGCGCGCGGGGCAGCCGCGTTCACCGCGGATGAAGATGCTTTCTCGCCCAGCTTTCCGGTTGAGGTGGTCGACACCACCGGGGCCGGAGATTGTTTTCACGGCGCGTTTTTGACCGCCTGGCTTTCGGGCTGGGACTTGAACAAATCGCTGATTTTCGCAAATGCCGCGGCGGCGCTTTCGGTGCAAAAGATCGGGGCGCGCGGCAGCCTGCCCACCTGCGCGGAAGTGCAGGCATTCCTCGCTGCCCAACCCGGCGCGGCATTTGATTCTGATCTAAATTGAGGTAAAGGAGAGTATTTCTATGAACGGAATGGTTGCTCAAATCCACAGTATCCCCGAGTTGATCCGCGGCGTCGTCCAGTCCTACGACGAATCGGTGCGCAATACGCTGGATCATCTGCTCTGCCTGTCGGTCAAGCGCGTTTACCTGACCGGCTGCGGCGACTCGCATCATGCGTCCCTCGGCGCTGAGCTGGCTTTCGAACACCTGGCCGGGCTGCCCACCGAAGCGCTTACCGCCCTGCAGTTCGCGCGCTACGCCGCTGAGTACATGCCCAAAACCGAGCCCGGCACCAACCTGGTGGTCGGCACGTCGGTTTCCGGTGAGGTTTCGCGCACGCTGGAAGCTCTGCTGGCCGGCCGCAAGGGCGGAGCCACCACCGTGGCTATGACGGCCACCCCCACCAGCCGCGTCGCGCGCGCCGCCGACCTTATGGTCGACACCACCCAGCCCCCGTTCCAGGATCCCCCGGGCGTGCATATTCCTGGCGTGCGGTCTTATGTTGCCAACCAGATTGGGCTGCTGCTGGTCGCCATCCGCCTGGGTGAAGTGCGCGGGCATATCTCATCCGCGGATGCGGAAAGCCTGCGCAAAGAGATTGGCGCCCTGGCCGATGCCGCAGCCCGCACTATCGAGAATACCGATAAAGCGGCCGAGAAACTGGCCGGTGATTGGAAAGACGCAACCGAATTTGTGTTTGCCGGTAGCGGCCCCAACTATGCCTCTGCGCTGTTTAGCGCTGCCAAAGTGCTGGAAGCCTCCGGTGACCCCGCGATGGGCCAGGATATGGAGGAATGGGCGCATTTGCAGTACTTTGCTCGCGCGGTGGATACTCCCACCTTCCTCATCAGCTCTGGTGGGCGCGATGCCTCGCGCGTGACCGAAATTTCCGTGGCCTGCAAACAGCTTGGCCGCCGTTCGGCTGCCGTGGTGCCCGCCTCGTTGAAGTCCGTCACCGACCACACCACCACCGTTTTGCCGCTGGCCGAAGGTATGCTGGAAATGTTCGCCCCGGTTGTTTCGGCCATTCCCGGCAGCCTGTTTGCCGCCTACCGCGCTGACGTGATCGGCGAGCCGTTCTTCCGCAATTTCACCGGCGGGCGCAGCCAGGAAGGCGGCGGTGGCATCAGCCGTATCCGCACCAGTGAAACCATCGGCCTGGAAATGCTCGACGGGCGGTAGCCGCATGGAAAACCCGGCTGTTCGTTTGCCCAAAGTGATCGCGGCGCTGCACTTGCCGCCGTTCCCGGGCGCGGCCCATCCGGATGCGCGCAGCCTGGCGCAAATCCAAACATATGTGTTGCGCAACGTGGAAACCGCGGTGCAGGCCGGGGTGCAGGCCGTTTACCTGCAAGACCTTGGCGATCACCCGGTAGCGCCGCATATTCCGCCGCATGTCGTTGCGGGTGTGGCCGCAGTGGGAGCAGCGGTGCGCGCGGCGTTTCCCGACCTGACCCTGGGTGTGTGCCTGATGGGTCACGGCGCGCGCGAACCGCTGGCCGTGGCGCAAGCTATCGGCGCGCAGTTTGTGCGCCTCAAGGTCTACGTGGGCGCCATGGTCAAAGCCGAAGGACTGCTGCAGGGCTGCGCGCATGAGGCCATCCAGTATCGCGCCCAGATCCACGCCGAGGATATCGCCATCCTGGCCGATGTCTATGACCGTACCGGCGAACCGCTGGGGCGTATGCCGCTGGTTGAGGAAGCTCGCCAGGCCGCGACCTTTGGCCGCGCCGATGGCCTGGTGCTCACCGGCCGTTCCTTTGACGAAACCGTAGAGATGGTCACCGAAGCGCGGCAGGCGAAGCTTGGCATCCCCATTCTCATCGGCGGCAGCGTCAACGAGAAGAACGTCAGCCAGGCGCTCTCCCTGGCCGATGGCGTTATCGTCAGCACCGCCTTCAAACCCATCGGTGGCTGGACGCGCGAATCGCTCCAGGCTGATTGGAGCGCGGAAAAAGTGCGTGCCTTCATGCAGGCGGCGCAAAACAAATAAGTCAGGCAAACCCATGCCAGCCGCGGCGCAGCCGACTGTGCCGCGGCTGGTGATGATCAAAATGGAGTGGCAGGGTGTACATCTCGATTGGTTCCATTATTATTGACGACATTATCCTTCCCGATGGCCAGACGAAATGGGGCGTGTTTGGCGGCGGTTCCACCCATGCCATCGTGGGCATGAAGGTCTGGGCCGATTCCGTGGGTATTTCTGCCTGGGCTGGCACGAACTTTCCGCCCGAAATGGAGGCCGATCTGGCCCGCCATTTTGACCTGACTGGCGTCATCCGCCGCGACCTGCCCACCGCACGCGCCTGGCAGTTGTTTGAAGAAGATGGGCGGCGCGTGGAGGTCTTCCGTACCGATATGTCAACTTTCGTCAAAAACTCGCCCGGGCCCGACGAACTACCAGCGGCCTACTGGCGCGCCAGCGGCATCCATTTTCAGAATGATGTGCTCAACCGCTTCTCAGAGTGGATCGACCGCTTCCGCTCCAACGGCAGCGGACCAATCCTGTGGGAGCCGTGGGGCGAACTGGCCGTGCCCGAAAAACGCCAGGTCTTTAACGAAGCCATGGCCCTTGTCGATGTAGTTTCACCCAACCTGCTCGAAGGACAGACATTAACCGGCCTGCAAGACGCGGAAACGATAGCCCGCGCGCTGCTGGATGATGGCGCAAAGATGGTCGCGCTGCGCATGGGCGCTGACGGCAGCCTGGTGATGGATGAGCGCGGGCGCATGGCGCGTGTACCGGCTGCGCCGGTTGAAAAGATCGTGGATGTCACCGGGGCGGGCAATGCCTACTGCGGCGGCTTTCTGGTGGGTTACGCCGAAACCGGCGATATGGTCCAGGCGGCGTGCATGGGGGCGGTATCCGCCTCCTTCGCGCTGGGCCAGTTTGGCGCGCTCTATCCATTCGAAGGTGTTCGTGAGCGCGCCCGCGCCGCGCTGGCGAATCTGCGCGCGCTGGTACAGGCAAAGGATTTTTAGCGTGTCCATTTCTTTCAATGCAGAAAGCAGCTCCGTTGAACGACAGCTGCGGTCGGTTCGCGCGCTGTACTTCACCTACTTTGCCAGCTTTGGGCTGATGAGCGTTTACCTGAATGTCTACCTGCTGAACAACGGCCTGTCCGGCAAGCAGATTGGCACGATCACCGGCACGGCCGCGCTGTTGGGAATGTTTGGCGGGCCGGTGTGGGGCGCGATCAATGACCGTTTTGGGCTGCGGCGCGTGTTGATGGCCATCACCGTGTTGGGAGCCGGTTTTTCCGCGTTGGGCCTGGCGGCGAGCACGCAGTTCCCGGTGCTGATGCTTTTTAGTGTCAGCAACACCTTTTTCGTCAGCAGCCTGCTGCCACTGATCGATACCATGAACCTGGCCGCGCTGCGCAGTCAGCCCGAACGCTACGGCAAGCAGCGCGCCTGGGGCACGGTTGGCTACATCCTGGCCACCTTTGGCGTTGGGCTGCTCCTGGCGCGTATCGAATTGCGCGTTGTCTTTGCCGTGTATTTTTTGATTATGCTTACCATGCTGCTCATCATCAGGCGCATGCCCGCTGAAGATATTCATCTCACCAGTTCGTACTCGCGCAAGTTCCTCGAACTCGTCCGCACGCCGGCCTGGCAGGTGCTCATGTTCAGCTTGTTTGTCTTTGGCATCGGCAATTCGGGCATGCACACCTACCTCAGTATGTATCTCTCGCAGCTTGGCGCCAGTGAAACATTAATCGGCGCCACCTGGGCCCTGGGCGCAGTGGCTGAAACCGGGTTCATGGCCCTGGGCGGCGCGCTGATCCAGCGCATAGGGGCGCGCACGGTGCTGCCGCTGGCGTTTGTACTCTACAGCTTGCGCCTCCTGGCCTATGCTTTCATGCAGAATAGTCTGCTGGCGCTGCCGCTTGCGCTGGTGCACGCCGTCACTTTTGCGCCATTTTGGCTTTCGGCTGTCGTGCTGGTAAATCAGATCACCCCGCGGCATCTCAAAGCTACCGGGCAGGCCCTGCTCGTCGCCGTGCTGAGCCTGTCCAGCGTCGTTGGCTCGCCCGTCGCCGGGGTTATTCTGGATGCTTCCGGGATGCGCGCGGTGTT
>DATCUC010000038.1:0-4195 GCA_036567625.1 Anaerolineaceae bacterium
GAGTTCAGCCAGATTGGCGTGGAACTTGGCGCGTACACCGTGGCGATGGACATCGACCCCAGCGCAGTAGAAAAGGGCTACCTGGCGGCGAAATCCGCGAAGAACGCTAATTTGCTGCCGCTGATCATGGACCTTACGAACCCCAGCCCGTCAATTGGCTGGCAAAACCGCGAACGGATGAGCCTGGCCGAGCGCGGCCCGGTGGATGCCGTGCTGGCGCTGGCCCTCATCCATCACCTGGCGATTTCCAATAACGTGCCCCTCCCCTCCGTGGCCGAGTACTTTGCGAGTTTGGGGCGCAGCCTGGTAATCGAGTTTGTGCCCAAAGAAGATTCGCAGGTGCAGAAACTGCTCGCCAGCCGGGTGGATATTTTCGATCATTACACCCAGGCAGATTTCGAAGCAGCATTCGCGCAGTATTTCAGCCTGCGCCAGAGCCAGCCCATCCCCGGCACGCAGCGGACGTTGTATTTATACGACAAGCGCTGATCGATGTTGGATTGATGAAAACATAGACCCCTGAGAGCTTCACCGCCTCAAGGGTCTTTTTCTGGTTATGCCATAATGGCTATGCGCATATTATTGCCCCGGTGCTGTTTCTTCGCGCGAGTCAAGAATACGATACGTGTGCGTTACATTGGCTACCCCGCGCATCATGGCGCTGGCCGAGCAGTATTTCTCGGTGGACAGCTCGATCGCATTCTCCAGAATGCGCGCTTCCACCCTGCCCCACACGATGTACTCAATTTCAATATCAGTGTAGATGCGCGGAAGCGTGCCTTCGGGGGCGAATTTGCCGCGCACGCGCACCTGCAAGTTTTCCAGCGGCTGGCGAGCCTTGGTGAGAATATTGGCAATATCAATGCCGGTGCAGCCAGCCACCCCCATCAGCAGCAGTTCCATTGGGCTGGCGCCGGGAACATTATCAATCATGTTGATCTGCACCTTGCCGCCGGCTGCATTTTGCGCAATAAAGGAACGCTCGCCTTTCCAATCCGCGGTTACTTCACGCCACACAGCTTCCATGCATCACCTCGCTACAACGAAAAATAGGAATTCAAGATCTGCGGGTCGTACCCGCGCGGATAATACGAGCCGCTGCACGTGTCGACTTCGTACGCGCCAGCCACGTCCCCCGCGGCCAGGCGGTGCAGCATTTCCACCAGGTGATCCACCTCTTCGAAACTGGTGTAACAGCCAAAGGATGCGCGCACCATGCCCGGGCGCTCAGAGCGATCATTATGCAGCACCTGGTCTTTAAAGCGCTCGTATTCGGCCTGGCTGATGCCCATCAGGTGCAGCAGATAGGGATGCGCGCAGAAACAGCCGTTGCGCACGCCAATCGCGCCTTCGAATGAGAGGAATGCAGCCACCTTGCCGTGTGGAATGCCTTCCATTAAGAAGGGGATCACCCCCACCCGATCTTCCACGCGCGCCGGGTCACATGAGCCGAACAGACGCAGCCCCGGCACGGCCTGGATGCGTTCCAGCGCGTAGGCAGTGAGGGCTTTCTCGTGCTCGGCGATCGCGTCCATGCCTACCTGGCTGAGCACGCGCAGGCTTTCGGCCATGGCTACCGCGCCAATCACATTGGGGCTGCCGGCCTCATTGCGGTCGGGCGATTCGGCCCAGAAAACCTCATCCAGGGTGACAATTTCAATCGTGCCGCCGCCGCGGTATGCCGGGGGATTTTGCTGAAAGTAGCTGCGCGGACCGACCACGGCCCCGGTGCCGAATGGGGCGTACATTTTGTGCGCCGAGAGGGTCACAAAATCGAGATGCTCGGGTGTGCCCGGCTCACCCATAGCCACGGCGCGGTGCGGCGCAAGCTGCGCGCAGTCGGCCAGCATCAACGCGCCGTAGCGGTGCGCCAGGGCGGCCACCGCGTGCACCGGAGGGGTAAAACCGGTGACATTCGAAGCGCCAGTACACGCCACCAGCTTGACCCGCCCGGCATAGCGCTGTAATTTGGCTTCGAGATCGTTCAGGTCAAAGCAGCCGCATTCGTCCACCCCGGCATAGTCGACCTGGGCCACGGCCCGCCAGGGTAGATCGTTCGAGTGGTGCTCCATCAGCGTGGTAATGACTACATCACCCGGCTGCCAGCTGCCGCAGGTGGCAACGATATTAATCACTTCGGAAGTGTTTTTGCCAAAAACAACCACGTCATGCTCGGGGCAGCCGCCGACAAACCCCATCACCACCTCGCGCGCGCGGTCATAGGCATGGGTTGACAGCAGCGACTTAAAACCTGAGCCGCGGTGCACGCTGGAATACCACAAGAGCGCTTCATTTACTTTGGCCTGCACGCTCTTGAGGGATGGCGTGCTGGCGGCGTTATCCAAAAAAACATACTGGCGCAGCGTGCCGTCCAACAACGGCACTTGCTGGTCCAGGCCAACGATTTGACCGCGCAAGTCGGCGACGGGCAAAGAAGGAGCGGAAGGCAAAGCGGTTTGCGTCATGATTTTGTTTCCCCAAACAAAACGTTCTGAAATCCATGCCCGTTTTCGGCTGCCAGGCCAATATCCATGGTTCGAGACAGCGCTTCCATCACCCGCTGGATAGAACGGGAAATTTGACTGCTGGTGATCTCCGCGGCAGCGTCCGCGTCGCGGCGCAGGAGCGCATCCACCAGGGTGAGGTGCTCCGAGCGCATTTCATCTGCGCTATCGCGCAGGTCCAGCCCAAAATGAAAAACGCGCGTCAGCCCATCGAGCGTGCGCTCAAGGGTTTCCGTCAGGCGGCGGTTACCCGCCAGGGCTGCCACCGCGCAGTGGAACTCTTTGTTGCGCTCCAAAAAGCGGCTGTAATCTTCGTGGTCACTGTAAACGTAGGAAAAGTTGGCCTGCTCGGCCAGGGCGCTCAACTGGCTGTCGGTGGCGCGGGCCACCACCAGGCGCACCGCCGCGATTTCTAGCAGACCGCGGATTTCGTACAGCTCGCGCACGTCAGAGAAGGTGATGCTGCTGACGATGTAGCCCGTGCGCGGCACAGCCTGCACCAACCCTTCATGCGCCAGGCGCTGCAGCGCATCGCGCACGGGAGTCATCCCCAGGCTGTATTTCTCGGCTAACTGCCCCTGCTGGATCTGCTGCCCGGGCATCAGCCGGGTGGAAAGGATTTCCGCTCGTATGGCTTGATATGCTTGATCGGCCAGGTTCATATTCGCTCTAATATATCAGTGATATATCAGAGTATACGCAAATACAGGCGCGGAGTCAAGCAGCAAATCAGACCGGGCGAAATGTTTTCCGGAGATCGGTTGTCTTTATGCCGTTGCCAATGAAGGCAGTCCCTTTGCTCGATAATTGCACAAACCAGGAATGCAACATTTAGATGATGCGCGCGCCCACTGAACCGGGTCCGTCAAAAAGCAAAGCCGGTGGGCTTGATATAGACGCTGAGATTGACCGGAAACAAGAGGAAGAGGACGACTGGAGAAACCCAACTTTGGCGGATGAATGGGAGGATTTAGACTCCTACATGGAGCGGAATTTCGGTCAATAAGTGATTATCCAAGCTCAAGCTGTTCTCGCCTAAATCGCCATGGAAATTTACTGCTTCCGTTCGATGTAGAGTACAATGTATTTATTCCTATAAACAACTCACCCATGGGGGCGAAGATGAAAACCGTGGTTTATGTCATAACACTGATTCTTCTGCTTTCTGCCTGCGAGCCACAACTTGTCTCGATACCTACCTCTACCTCCACACCCGTACCTATTCTGTTAGGAATGGCTACGAAAACACCGACGCAAACACCTCAGCCATCCCCGACCCCCTATACGTTCCAACCAACAATCCCACCAATTTCCGAATCGGCATTGATTTCTGCAATTAATCCGCCAGAATTTGCGATCGCAGATGGTGAGAATTTGGAACTTTCGGAATCAGGATCAGACGATCTGGTTTTTGGCGAAATCTACAAGGCTTTCCGTTGGATCGAAGGTCTGGAAGAGACCTCTGTCAATTTCAAGGATCAGGCCGATTATCACAAAAAAATGGCAGATTTCTTAAAATCACATCCTGAATTGACTGTTAAACAACAACAATCCCCTGATAAAGCTTCAATTTTAACTTATATAGTCAAAAAGACTGGGGATGTAAGCAGTGTCTTATTTGGATTTAAGGATGGAGTTTTGGCATTTGCTGAGCCGAATGTGGCTGATGCAGAAACTAAACTAGGGGAAGT